>JAGVYM010000069.1 GCA_018303245.1 Candidatus Woesearchaeota archaeon
GCCATGCTCCTGCCGGCTCTTGTGCTACAACAGTTAACGTACAAAGCAGCATACAGATCAGTAGAACTACTATTTTCAGCGTCATTCCCCACCACTCTCTTTTTCTTTGCGTTCTTTCTTGATTTCTTCCACGCGCTTGCAGTACTGGCCTTCAGGAGGGGTTTGGAAGTAGCCTTTTGTGGTTGACATATGAGTGACTGATGCGACTGCCTCTGACATTACTGCTGCGGTTTTGATTGTTGCACACGCAGCGAACGCGCCAATGCTTGGGACAAAACAAGTCCATTCGCACACTCCGCCTAGTATGACAGTGAACAAAGCGAGTGGGTCAGTGATGATATCGATAATCATGTTGATCAATCGTTCAAAGAATTGCGAGAACGGAAGCGTGGCAAAAATCTGCCCTATCACGTACTGGCAAATGAAGTACTGATGCATTTCGTTGCAATAACTCACCGGGTACCCTTTTTCTTTCACATCATCGTTCAAACAGACCGCTTTGAAACATTGCACCTGACGCAGTTTCTCAAGATTATAGATTATTCCCGGAAGACATAAACATACTGTGCTCCAGATGAGCGAATCTTTGATATTCAGTGCAGGAACTACTGCAGTATTATTAAACTCGCCGCCTGTTCTTCTGATGACTGATTCTTGATTTGCGGTATTGACGTTATTGAGGACAGGAAGTTCGTTCACGAAACCAGTCACGCTATTGCAAAATGGCGACCCGCCACCCACTATGTTTGGAACACTCCATTCTGACTTCCCTCCTTGAGCAACATTACAATTCACCATCGAACATACTTGGTCTAAAACACTCAATATGCTTTGAATAGTTGTATAACTGGCTTCGGTAGCTTCCTCAGTGTGGCACATTACGCTTTTTGCAGCCTCAAGCGAGGTTTTCGCGGGGGGAACGGCAAATGATGCATCAGCTAATGCACCAAAAACAATTGCGAGTGTATAAAATGTTCCAATAACGTTTGTAATCATTGATTTAATCTGGCACAAAATTTCAGCGTAATGCAAAAATTTGCGCAAACTTCCCAGCCAGGCTTGGTTTGCAAACCCATCGTTAAGTGCGTCTTCAATTTGTTCATCCACTTGAGCGTACAAATCCTTTTGCGGGACATTGTAAAACTTCATGCTCACCTTAACTGGTAAGTTTTGTGGCAACGGAGCGACAAATCCTTGTGTGGTTTGATTTACACGCCGCTCGCTCTTTGAAAGAATCGACAGAGGACAGCTCACGTTCAAATCATCGACCTCATAATTACGCGCCGAAAGCTTCAAGACTAAAAATGGCTCCTTGCTCCCTGCCGCGTTGTTGGTCACGTACACATCTTCAACACTTGCAGCTCCAGACCCTGAACACTCTTCTGGACTTTGCGGACCTTGAATAATGAGCGGAGAAATATCCTTGCGCTGAGACTTGAGCGCAACTTTGCACGAAACATACGGAGAGATGATACTCGCGGTCGCGCGGTCGATAAGTTCAGGAGTGCAGCTAACAGCTGCCTTCCAATACGTTGCGGAAGTCTGGTTCTCAAGCCCGAAAACATCAACAGTCGCGCTCGTTTGAGCTTTATTCCCAGCATCATCAACGAACGTGAACCCGATGAGCGCAGTGTAAGGACCAGCGTAGTCAATCCGGTGCTCAAAAATGCACTCAATTTGCGGACTGTTCTCAATAGGTACACAAGATTTCGCGATTTCGTTCTCATCACCGCCAAGCTCGCTCCAATTCGCGCGAGCTTCATTAAAACCTTGCGAACGGATGATGAATTGTAAATAATTACCTTCAACGGGCGCACTAGCACTCCCCGTATCCTCTCCCTTCAACACTTTACGCTCGGCAATAACGGGAGTAACTGGTGATGTATCATCATACACAATCGTAAACTTCTGAGGTGAAACAAGCGCGTTATCCAAATCATCAGTCCCACTTACCGAAATCTCGTACTCTTTCTCATCAATCCCTTGTGCATTCAACAACCAGGAGCACTTCCACGTGCTTTCAAACACACAGCTTTGAGCTTTCACAAACTTTCCTAACCCAAGCGACTGCAAATCAGCAAACGCGTTCCCGCGCTCGAAGCCAGCACCTGGGCCTCCTGCGTTATCTTTATCCTCAAATTCAACAATCAAATAAGTCCCTTTTCCATACAGTGGTTTGCCATCGCGCGTCCCTTGCGGAACAATCCCTTTCACTGTTGGAGGAGTGTTGTCCGCAGTCATGGTGCACGGGAAGTCAACCACTTGATTGTTGCTCAAGATATCTGTTGCCTTTACAGTGATTTTGCAACTTGAAGACTCGTGAACAGGAACATTGCGCCAAATGTACAGATTACCGCTCACGGCAGTTGGAGTGATAAAGCCACTGCGCGCGCTTATCTGTCCAAAATCAGCAAAAACTTCATTGCGGTTCACCTGACTTTCATCAGTAATTTGGACCGTGATTGTGGCAAGCTTTTCCTCACCACGGTGAACATGCGACAGAGTGTTTCCCTGCGCGTCAGTCATGACCAAATTGCGAACTTGCGGAGCGCCTTTATCGACCACCACATTCTTGCACTGCTCCTGGCTCTCCTGTCCAAGGAAGTCTCGCACTTTCATGCACACCGTGCCTGACTCGTTGAGAATATAATTCACACTTCTTGATTTGGTACAACCACCGCTTGTCCCAAGCTCAGCGACAAGAGTTTGGCCATTCTCGATAAACAACACTTCCTTAATTCCCGAACACTCAGTTGGGGTTCCGTGCACAAGCCCATAATCTTCAACGGAATACGTAAACACAATATTTCCTGTCGTGACAACTGGCTCCGCCTTGAACTCTTTTATGACTGGCGCGATGTTATCAATACCCAGCAACGCGGAACGGTTTGCCACACGCCGACTGTCATCATTTCGCAATTCAATAGAAAAAGGAATCGGACGATACGCCTCAAACTCAGGCTCTTCAAACACGCAACGGTAAAACTGCGAGTTCGGCTCTTTATGTAAACACGAAGTTGCTGCGCGTCAATAATGTCTTCCCCTGGAATCTGGGCAAGCGCCTCAATTTTCAAACTGTCACGCGGGCGGGCGTAGCCAGTCGCGTTATCCTGCCCTGAAAATTGATTAATAGAAAGATCCTGCGCAGCAACAAACGGAATGGTCAATAGCAGCCAAATCATCACGTTTGCGACGAATTTTTTCATCATCGGCTAATCACCGGCCATATTAATGCGGGATTCTCATTCGCGCGGTTTTGTGTTTTCGTAATCTCGCTCAAATCCTCAACAATGCGATCCTTTTCCTCAACTTCATCAATCGCCACCACAAACTGACGGAACTCGATATTCTTGGCCCCTTTCAGCATTTCAGATGTGAAGATGTATTCGTACTGAGTCATTCCGTACGGGAAGGGAGAGGTTGCATTAAAATCAATAGGGTCTTCAGGAATCATTGAACATTCCTTCTTTGAATCAAAAATTTTCTTGATGCGTACACACCGTTCATCAGGAGGGAAACGGATGTCTTGACGAAGAAGGCTGAATGTGCTGATGTTGTACTTGCCAGGAACGATTTGCATTTGCGAGCCAGCCAAACCTTGAACATTCGCGAACGCGGCAAAAGGAGCCTCACCAATACGTGATAGAAGAATGATTGTCTCTTCATTCTTCTTGTGCCTTGATAGTCCGCTTGCCTCTTCAAACTCCCACGGCGCGTTCTTACTTTGCTTTCGCACCTGATAGTCCTTGACCGTCACCCCCACTGTTCGGATAGGCTCAAGACGGACGCTTAAGTTCTGTGGCTTTTCCAAAAAAGTATCCAGTGAAAGCTCCGCACTTTCATAGTTGAGATTTGTCAGCGCCAAACTTCCCCCGATGCAGCGCGGAAGCCGCAAGATGAACGTTCCATTACTCGTGCGGCCGACATTACAGTTGTTATCGCCACACTGGAAACTCACGGAGACATTCTCCGCACCCCTGCCAGTTTCCGTATCTAGTGCGTAAAGCTGCACTTCTCCTGACGTGCGCTGGTCAGGACTGCAAAAAATAGAGGGCTCACTGCTCGCTGACTGCACCGGAAGATTCACATCTGTGGTGAACGGAGCGCTGTTCCGCATGTTTTCTTCAAGCATGAATTGGAACGTGTAACCTTGGCCATCCAACGCATAAGGACTCCTGATTTCTACAAGCACAGGATAACTCAAGTCATACGCAAACTCATAACGGTCAAGCGAGAAAGGAATCAAAAAGAAATTACTTCCCGTATCCGCCTGGCAAAGCTCGCCATTACAGTTCAAATCAAAATAAGGCTCCCACCAATCAAGATACCTAAAATTGGTTTCAAGAAAAGGATAGGTCGTGTTCAGCGGGACAAGAAATTGACGGTTGTAGAGCAGTTCGTACAGTTCAGGATCACGAACCCCTTCTGGAGCGCGCACATACTTGTAATTCGCCGTCCCAAAAACTTGAATGAATGGAATATATGACGCGAGCATACGCTTCAGATTTTTCTTCACCTCAAACTTTATCCAAAAGTGGCCCGCACCAGGAGGACCGAATTCCAAATCCCGGAATGGCGGAATCTGCGAATCCTTACCACCAAACGTTTGGATAAGCGTTGTCGTCGCCTGCTCCAAAATGTGGTCATTAATCTGCAAACTGGTAAGATTGGTCGCAAGCGAATAGATATCTTGCAAATTCACATCGATATCGACCGCAAATTGGTCAACGTTAAAACTCTGGCCATCGCACAGCACACGCAACGGGTACTCCCCTGAAACAAGAACACTTTGACCTATCTGCACCTTAAGCATCGGGTCGTCCCCACTCGTTATCTGACAACCTGGACTCGAAATTTGCGAGACGCACGCCGGAAGATTGGTGTTGATGTATGACTCAAGCTGGCCTGCGATGCTTAAACTGCCACCAGTCAACGCCGGACGCTTTGACGCAAACTCACAATTTGCAGTGCAGGAATCCTTGCTTTTCATAAACCACCACGACGCCACGGCAAGCTCACCGTGGGGAGCATATCTCACTGCGTTTCCTTCAGTTGAAAAAAGCACGTGGGGATTCAGTGTACTTGTATCAATATATCCGCCGGTCTGGCCAAGCTTTTGCAAACCATCTGTTCCGATTTGTCTAATGCATTCGTGCACTGCATCCTGCACGGGCTGGATTTTCTGCGGCAACTTGCTGGCTTGTGAAATTGGAGAACTTCCTTCTTGTGCACGGCTTGAAAAATAGACGGCGAAGCCGATTCCTAACAGAAGCACAATACCAATAATGATGAAAATCGTTACTTGCCCCTTCATACACACACTCTTTTTGTCTGGTTTGCGTCACCATTCTTTATAAATCTTACTTCGTGATAGACTTGCAAGTTATGTAGTTCAGAAATGTTTAGGTGACTTCAATCGTTACTGAAACCTTTGTGACGGTAATTAAATCAGACGCGATGAACAACAGATTCTTCGTTCCAGAAGTCGATGGAGTGAGCGTTAGCTTACTGTTCTGGACCTCAACTGAGACTCCTTCGCTTTCCGTGCTCAAGAATACTAATGAATCATGTTCATCATCTGCAAAATAGTCGAGCAGATCGATCGTGGTCGGCTTTCCTACACTCGCCCGGAAATTCGTGCTTGAACCCTGCCAGTGTGGAGCGGTATTGCTTTTGTGTGTGACATGATAGCTCACTTCGCGGACAAACAAGCTTGCGTTCGGCTCAAGCTGGGCAAATAATTCAATGACATTCGAGTTGGTGTTCAGCGTACACGTCTCTGCGCACGCATCGGTAAACGTTCCACTGCTCGCGTTACTTTCAAAAATAAGCTTTAACTGTTCCCCCTGCTTTTGGAACAGTTTCACCTTTCCTGCAAATTCTCCTGAAGCGGAAAGCGATAGCGGACGGTCACGAAGGGTTAGTTCATGGATGCTGGAACTGGTGATGTTCAAGTTCGCATCTTGCTGGATGAGGTCGTCAAGTCCTGCAAAACCCACAGCTCGGCTTGAGCACGACACCCACACTCAATGCGAGAATCAATATCCCTGCAATAATAAGATTATAGGGAATCTTCATCTGCTCCTTCGCGTCGTTCACTTGGCGGAACAACGCATTTACTTGGTCGTACGCAAGCTCCTTATGAAATTGGGGAAGAGAGCTCTTGTCAATCTCATGATATGCATCAAGAACGTCAAGATATTTCTGCTTGGCAGCGATCACATTTCCCTGAAGAAGAAGATCCTGCGCGGCCTTCTGCGACGCTACAAACTTTTCGACGATTCTTTCTGCCATGTTCACCTTTTTATTCCTTTGAATCGCCTACCTTTATAAGTATTGCGGGAACTTTATTAATTAGTTCAATCTTTTTTTTCTTATGGGGTATACATGGCTACACTGCAGTGATCAATGGAAACGCATCAGTGCGTGGCGTTCTTCATACGACGTTTATAATTTAGTTGATGTTGGCATATTTTGGGACAAGAAAACCTCAATAAGCATCCGACTGGTCCCACCTCGAGAACATGCTCCTGCTGATTTGGAAATGATGCTCGGGATAATTTGGCACATGTAGAACGGAACAGAAAAACACTCGCCTGTCTTGGAATCAGCGCAGAAGACATTTTTTACGCAAACAAGAGAAATCTGCGCAGCGTACAAGTTCCCTCAGGTGAACAACTGGTGACAGACTTCTGCAAAAAATGGCTCATGCGCCTGCCACAGTAAGTTTTATTAAGAGTTCTAAGTGATGCCATTCTATGGCAAAAGTATTGATTGGAGTTGTGACACACGGCAAAAAACGTTACTGCCTTGACCAACTCGTACAAACCTTGCGCGGCCAAAACGTCCCAGCAGACCTCTTGTTTGTGGTTAATAACGGCGAATCAGCATACGCTACCCTCCTTCGCTCAATGAACATGAAAGTGGTAGAAGATCCAAAACCAGCCACTACAATCAATGAAAAAAACTTTAACGGACACGCGTACTTACGTGAATACTTCTTGCGCAACGGCTACGATTATCTATTTTTTGTCGATAGCGATGTCATGATTCCAAAACAAGGACTTCAATTGCTCCTTGAACTTAACACCGACATCGCGTGCGGCGCTTTCTTGAGCGCGTTCAACATCAACGGTAAGACAGTGATTGCACCTGTCTTCTTCAAAGACTTGGGTAATGGCGAATGCCAACTTTATACGTATGAAGGAACCGTTGTCCCAAAAGTCATGGAAATCGGAGCGGCCTCACTCGGGTGCACACTCGTCACGCGCAAGGTGCTTGAAGCAGTACCTTTCCGCACTTTTGGAAAAAACCAGACGGGCGGTGAAGACATGGCCTTCTTTGTTGACGCGCGAGCCAAAGGATTCAAAGCATTCGCGCACACTGGAATCAAATGTCTCCACACCCCTTACCCACTTTCTGACCCCCGCGCAAAACTCTTCCAGTGGAAACGCGGAGCAAGCATGGACTATGAATTAAAACTGGATTAATTCTTTTAGGACAATCCAAACTTGCAGAAATATGATGGCTATTTTTACGACACTTGAAAAACTTTTTTGAACCAGCAAACCCTTCGCGTTTTCCCAAGCAACTTGTGCGTTTTTACCACTCGCCCACTCTCCTAAAAATGTCCCGAGAACGCCACCGGTAATCATGCCGCCAAGCCGCCAACGTTTTTTGGTGAATAACTTTCCGACGAATATCGTTCCG
>JAGVYM010000071.1 GCA_018303245.1 Candidatus Woesearchaeota archaeon
TTTTCCTTTGTGATGAAAATGGGGATTTTCAAAAAGAGCACTAGCTTCACTTCTCTCTATTTCAAAAACAGCAATCAGGTCATCAAGTACCATGCTTTCGCTAGTAAATACACACTATATAAATGTAACTGTTGGGTGGTTACTTTATTCCTTTCAAATCTCTTTCCGGCAAATACTCATCTTTTTAAACCCTCTCTGTTGGCTTTTCTATTATGAAAACGATGCACGTTCACGCCAAAAGCTCGTTGGACATCACTATCCCGCCAGATAAGCTAATGCAATTGCCCAAACAGAAATGGGGAGTAGTTACGACCGTTCAGCACACCCACAAAATTGGGACCGTGCTCAAACAGCTCGAATCTGCCCAATTAGCAGGTCAAGTGCTTGGATGCAACGCGACAGAAACAGAACTTGTAAAAGACAAAGTTGACGCTTGGCTTTTTGTAGGAAGCGGCGAATTCCATCCCATCCAGGTCGCGATGAAAACCGGGCAAGACGTCTGGCTTTGGAACCCTGCCGCACAAGAAATGGGACTTCTTGACAAGAACATTGCCAAAAAATTTGAGGCACACAAGCGCGCAGAACTACTCAATTTCATGCATGCGAAACGAGTCGGTATCATCGTCAGCACCAAAATCGGGCAGAAAAACCTCGTGCGGGCACTTGAGCTTGCCAAGAAAAAAGATAAAGAGTATTATATCTTCGCCTGCGATGAACTTGACATGCGACAATTTGAAAATTTTTCCTTCATCGAATTCTGGGTCAACACGGCCTGCCCACGCATCGCTGATGAGAAGACTGCCATGGTGAATGTTGATGACCTTATCGAAGCAGGAGTGCTTGCCCTTGAGAAAGAAAACATGGCCTACGAAGTTCCCATCTGGAAAAGCAAAATGGGGCTTGGCAAATGAATAGATATCTGTTGTTATTACTTCTTATTTCATGCAGCTCACCTGCCATAATCTTCGAAAACGATGTATCCTTCACTATTGAACTTGCGAAAACACCAGAACAACACGCCCAAGGATTGATGGGACGCCAGACGCTTGCGCCTAGTGCAGGGATGTTGTTTATTTTTGAAGATGAACAACCTCGCACATTCTGGATGAAAAACACAGTTATACCACTCGACATGATTTTCTTGGATGCAAACAAAACAGTCGTGGAAGTAAAATTAGATGTCCTGCCTTGCGTCCAGGACCCTTGTGCAACCTATACTTCCCGTCCTGCAATGTACGTTTTAGAAATAAATGCGGGAACAGCCACAACTCGTGGAATCGTAATTGGAATTAATGCTACGTTAACGTAATAATTTCCTGATTATTGAGCGTGCTTCCTACACCTCGTCCAATTTGGTAAAAGCTGCCAGAAGTCAAACCTGCAATTTCCTCTAAGAAACCTGGCTGCTCGCGATACTCAACTGGTTTAGCAGTGATGTTCAGTTGTTGCTCGATATATTTGAGCGCATCTTTTTTATTACCGAGCTCGTCAACAAAACCAAACTCCTTGGCTTCGCTTCCCAAGAACACCATTCCTGTCGCAAGACTGCGGACATGTGACTCTTCTAGATTGCGATTCTTGGCGACTGCCTTAATAAACTCAGTATGCAACTGGTCAAGAACTTTTTGGTAAACCACCTGCTCTTCAGGAGACATCTCACGCCAAATAGTACCGATATCCTTGTATTTTCCTGCTGTAAGTTTACGATAGGTGACATTATACTCTTCAAGAAAATCACCAAACTCCAAGTGGCTTGCCTGGACACCGATGCTTCCTGTAACACTCATCCTATTTGCGAACACGTAATCCGCAGAAGTCGCGATCCAAAACGCACCGCTTGCCCCTACTTCATGAATGACTGCAACAACTGGCTTGTCCACTTCCAGTATGGCCTGCGCGATTTCATCTGTTGCCACAGGAGTGCCTCCAGGACTGTTGAGGTCAAGCAAAATCGCCTTGATACTATCGCTTTCACTTGCTTCATCGATAAGTTTGACTATCGCTTGACTATTCGTGTTTGAAGAAAACCCTCCCGAATCACCAGTTGTGATAATTCCTTCAATAGGAATGACTG
Source organism: Candidatus Woesearchaeota archaeon (assembly GCA_018303245.1). Taxonomy (GTDB): domain Archaea; phylum Nanobdellota; class Nanobdellia; order Woesearchaeales; family ARS49; genus JAGVYM01. The sequence goes on from JAGVYM010000071.1 coordinate 2,075, forward strand.
CAACATTTCCCGTCTGAATATTTTGAGGGATGGACGAGCCTAGCATGACGAGTAATACGAAGATAAGTAGGACGAACGCTCCGAACTTCAGCAAGCCGATTGCGATTTGGATAAGCGTCAAAATAATACTCCCTGCTTTCTTGAAACCAGACTCGTTTTGCTCCTTCTTTGCCATTTAGAACACTCCTGGAATGATACGTTTTGAATCACTCTTATAATCCAGCCAGCGGTCACCGAATTTGTCGTAGAGCACGCGTTCTTCTTCGCTTATTTTGAACAAGACGCTCGGGATAAAAAGAACAACTGCAAGACCAAGCCCCCAGTAGCTCTCAAGCGCAAGACACAAGCCGAACACCAACAAAATCAGTGCACTTGAGCCAGGATATCTAATGTGCGCATAAAGTTTTGTCTGGGCAGCTTCAAAACCTGATGCGAGACGCTCCTCAAAAGTTTTATCATCATAAAGCTGCCTACGCGCGATGATTTGAAGCAAGCCTCCCGCGAAAAATACAACAACTCCGACAACCATGACAATTTTGATTTCAGGCCGGTGATTTAGATAGTCAAACAGAGCAACTCCAAGAACAATCAGCCCTGCGCACACCTCAATCCAAAAACTTTCGTTATTTGAAGTGCGGGCGCTTCTAAAAATATAGGCACTGAAAAGCTTTTTGCCAAGCATGGCAACCCCCACAATAAACAACAACACGCAAACAGCAATCACCACTTTAAGCATATTCACCATGGTTGCTAGTTAGTACCTGCCTTATTTAAATGGTTTGTGCTTCTCAGCGGTGGTGCGTTACTCCGACACGCTTGCAGTATTTGTAAACCGGGCACTTTGAGCACAATGGTGAGAGAGGTAAGCACGTGGTCTTGCCATGACGGACTAACGTATCATTGATGACACCCCAGTGCTTTTTGGGAACGAGTTTTTCAAGCGCAAGTTCAGTCTCTTCTGGCGTAACAGGATGGGTTTTTGATTCATCCATAGGAATGATCCCGGTGAATAGACTGTGGTTCGTGTACTTCTTGGCTTGCTTGATAATTTTGTTGATGTTTTTCTCAAATTCCGCTGGTGCAACTTTATTTGATTTCTTGCTTGGAATATACACTGCGTCATTTCCACCGATAGAGAACACAAGAATCAAGTCATCTTTTTCTCGCGCGTTTATTTCAGCATTCATCCGCTGGAGAACATCCGCAGTCGTATCACCCGAAACTCCCAAGTTGTAGACAAGACAATAGAAGTCATCTTTTGGGTCAGCATTTCTCTTGTCCACTAACTTTCTTAATCGTGCAACCCAGCCGCCTTGTGCATCCCACGCGCCATAGGCGATACTGTCACCAAAGATCAGGATTGTGGTCATCTTACCTGCTTCCTTTTTTACTTCTTTAAATGGTTTGTGATTAGAGCAACCCTTGCTTCACAAGCTCGGGCACAATCTTCGTATGCAGCATACCGGCGAGTTCAATCCCTTGCTGTTCGTAGTCTTTGTTGACCCAGATAAATCCATCAACTTGGTCTTGCGGATTCACTTGTGGATTGCCTTCAAGCTCAACAAAATAGCAGACCAACCGGATGGTTCTTCTCACGAACGAATACACTCATCGACGTTTTGTTACGCTTCGTCTCTTGCAATGATCATAGACTGGACATTTTGAACAGAATGGAGATAGGGGTGCGCAAATTGTTTTACCGTGAGACACGAAGGTGTTGTTTAATATTTTCCAATGTTTTTGAGGCACTAACTTTATCAGAGCAAGTTCTGTCTCTTCAGGTGTATTCTCTTTTACCCAGCCTAAACGGTACGCAATACGGTTTACATGAACATCAACAGGTATGGCATCCTGCTTGTACGCATAAACCAAAACGCAATTCGCCACTTTTCTCCCCACACCAGGAAGTTCAAGAAGTTCAGTCATCGTGCTTGGCACTCTGCCGTTGAATTTTTCCACTACTATGCGGGACGCTTCGATGACGTTCTTAGCTTTCGCGTTATAAAATCCAATCTTTCTGATTATTTTAATGACCTCAGCTGACTTTGCATTCATCAACTTTTCTGCTGTTGGGTACTTGACGAACAACTTCTCAGCAATCACTTCTGTCACTTCATCCCTTGCTCTTGCGCTTAATATGGTGGAGATGAGGACTTTGAAAGCATCATACTTCACACCCATGCGCTGGAGCATAGTGCTGGTGCCTTGTGTTTTCACTAAAATACTAAGCACTTCATCTATTTCGGTGTGGGTTACCATACTGGATAGATGCGAGGCTGAACTTTTTATTTTTTGGCATTTTTGCGCATGTATGAAAACATTTTCTTCCCTTGAACTGGTTTCTTTGGAAAATCTCGAAGGAGCATATAAAAAAGCAAGAGAAAATATTTAAGACTTACTTACAAACTTTACGATGACCTTGGGACTTCCACTGGAACTTTTTGCGCGTCGACGTGGACTACAGCACGCGCGGAGCCATCTTTGCTGAAGTAGTCATAGGCGTAGATGCCGTTGATGCTGCAGCCGTAGCCAAGGCCAACAGACCGCATATGCGCACTGTCTTCCTTACCTTTAAGCATTACTTCCAAATCTTTAGCAGTAAAATCGCAAACAAAGCCAGCATCATAACCTCGTTCGTTCAAATAACTGGCGTTCAACTCTCCAAGTTTCACACTTCCAAAAACTGCGACAACATTAGGATGCTGTCCATATTCAGATTTGCCCTTAACCTGCGCAGTTGAGAGCTTTAATGGATTCTCTTCAATAGCCGGAGCAAACCTGTTATTATCTCTCGCACGAGCGATAAGATTACAAATAAACGCATCTTTTATTGGCTTAATCAACTCTTTTCCTTTGCAGTTGGCGTCATATCCTTCTTGAACAAGCGCTCTACTTCTCTCTTTATTATCAAGCTCAACAAAACCAACAACATAAGGCGAGTCTACTTTAAATTTAAACAAGCCATCATTTTTCAGTCTCAAACTGACAGTACTCGTTTTTTGATAATTATCTGTTTTGTCAAGTCTAGAGCCTGATTTTTTATTACACTCATAAAAAATAACACGTGCAACAAGCGCTTCACCTATGCCTTGCAAAAGCGCTGGCTTTCCTAAAGTTCTAGCTTGTTCTGCTGCAAAATCAAAAGCCTGCAGAACGTTAAGTATATTTTGAGAAGCTGCAGTAACTTCAAAAGTTTCATAGAGTGGAGCGTCTTTGATAACGTAAGTTGGTTTTGGGCAAATTAATTCCATGAACAAGGTATTGATTATAATACTATTTAAACTAAACATTTTAAATAATTTGTATTATGTAATACTGTTGAGTAGTTACTGTGCTGACTTTTCTGCTTCTACAACCTCAAAAAATTCAGCTTGCCCTTGAGCGGAACAGGCTCAATTCTTTGTGCATTCTTGAGCAAGAATCCATAAATTTTTCCTTCCCAAAAATCTTTTGTCGCGCAATGCTT
>JAGVYM010000070.1 GCA_018303245.1 Candidatus Woesearchaeota archaeon
GGCAATGTTGTAAAGCGTCGCAATGTGGTACCAGGTGACCCCCTCCATAAAGTTAACCATCAAGGGAAGCATGACAAGACCTAAAATCGGAAGAACAACCCCCAACATGTGCAACATGGTGATGGGGCCCTTAAGATTCTGCGCATAATGCAGCATCTTCTCGTAAGTCTCATCCAAAATCACATCAAGCGATTTATCCAGTAAGGAAAGCCTACGCTCTTCAGAAGTCTCATACAGCGAACTTTCAACCAAATGGAACGCTTCAACAAACTCCAAGTTGTACTGCCGCCAACCATTCAAGTATGATTCAAGCGATTCCTTAATGGTATCAAAACGATTGCTCTCCACATCCCAAATCACTTTGCGCAAATCAAGACTCAAAGGAGGAGAAAGATGTTCTGAAGCGAACTCAATCGCCAATTCAAGATTGGAAGTGTGGCGCATATAGGTCACCACGTAAAAAATGCAGAGCACCATCTGGTTGCTTGACTTCAAGCGCCAAGTATTCGCGAGCACCTGGGGAATTTTTTGCAGGACAAAAATCGCGGCAATGCCTACGATGAACGCGAAACTTGCGAAGAACAAGCTCTCAAAACCAAGCAAAAAGCTGGAGAACGGCCCCGGTTGCTGCACTTTTGGAAGAAACGTATCAACTATGGTCGGCATAAGTATGAACAAAAAAGTGGAAATTAACAAAAACGCAATTGGAAGCAAATAACTTGTAGCAAGCACTCCCCCAGGGCTGATTTGCAGATGACAGCTGTCAATCTCTCCCTGAAGCTTTGCTGCAACTTCGGGGTTTGCTTTAAGCTTGAGGACTTTCTCACACGCATTGCAGACACTTTCGTACAACGACATGTGCGGAGGAAGGATCTCCTTTCGAAATATATCATATTCCTGGCTGAACAACTGGGAACTGGGCATCGACTTGTACTTGGCGACCAGTTCCTCGTTCACTTTTTCACCGCTCTCTTTAGCCACTCATTCCATTCAAAGAAAATCTTTTGGCTGTCAAGCGCTCCTGTTTCTTCACGGATACGTTCGCTGATGCGGTGAAGCTCATCGTTTGACCGCACGCAGAACGGTGCTTCAAGAAGCTCAAGATTGTTCACTTTATTGGCAGTGTTCACCAATGTTTCTTTCACCTGTGCGCGCAAATTGATGTTTGACCAGACCGCGTCCCAGTTCCCCGCCCACTCCTTGACACTTCCCGCGATAGATTTGAGCACGTCGCTATCGCCCCGCAGCAAATCAGTGGTTGGGACAAGCGAGTCCACCTGGGGATCGTATTTGAACAGATCAACAAATCCACCTTCCTCAAGCGGGTCTTGTTCCCAATGCTTTCGCACCTCAGTTATCTGCGTAACTCTTCGAAAACGATGGATTCCATCAGGAGAACGCACCGGATTTGCAACGATAATAATATCAGTCGCCTTGAAACTAGTCCGTGGAACTCCCAAGTCATTCACGACCCGGTCAAACACACCATACGGGCTATCGCCGTGAATAGTTCCCGCCACAACGTTCGCCAATGCACCGACACGCATCGCTTCATAAAGCGCCTTTGCTTCAACACTTCTGACCTCCCCTACAATCAAACTGGAATCTCCCAAACGCAACGTCGTTCGGATACCCTCCTCCGCGCTCACTTCCGTGGTTCCTCTGGTCAGTGCGGAAGCGACCTTCATGCTTTGAATGTTGTAATTAAGCTTGCGAAGCGCGTCAACAGGAAGTTCCAAAGTGTCTTCAATAGTGAGAATCCTGCTCCTGCGCATGATGTCCACCATCACGCTCCCAAGCAATGACGTTTTTCCACTGCTTCGCGTCCCCGCGATAAGCAACGTCCTACTTCCATCAATCAAAAAGTTCATCACTCCAGCAGCAAGCGGGCTAATCATCTTTGTGTTTATGAACAACGGCAAGGTCCACGGCTTGTCACGGTGACGGCGGAACGAATACGCAAGTCCCGTTGGGTTGAGTGGAGCGGTGATGGCTGCAACTCTCGCCCTTGCCTGCGGCAGGATAAGTTCTGTATCTAAAATAGGGTTAGCTTCATCTAATGGGCGTCCTGAAATAATCCTTAATTTCGAAGCCCAACTATCACCTTCAGGCGCACTTGGAATAATGTTGGTAGTGCAATCCCCAAACTCATTATGGACTACGAACATCGGAATCCGTCCCATCCAATCCCCAAACTCATTATGGACTACGAACATCGGAATCCGTCCCATCGGCGAATTGACGGTAATATCTTGTATTTGGTCATCTCCAAGCAACGCTTCCACAAGACCAAAGCCAACCGTGTAACGCACCAAGATGTCTGCGAGCTCATCGCGCTCTTTGTTGCGAATATGGATGTTGCGCTGTGACGCTAACTCATCAATCAAATCGCTTCCGATAGCGGCGAACACAGCACGCATGCGCTCAGGATCCACAAACTCCGAGCGCTTCGGCTTGTGCTCAGTGAGAATGCTTCGCGCGGCATCAAGCAACTCGTACTTATCATACGAAAGTTTGAACTCCGTAGGAAGCATATGATACAAGTACTGCACTGACTCAGGAATCTGAAACACAGTAACTTCCGTGTTTCCAACCTGGTAGCTTGCCAATTCTTCTCCTTCCGCAGGAACAGACGCCATAACTTTAGTATAAAGAAAGTCAGGACGAGTGCTGGGCGAGAACAGCCTTCGGTAAACTGTTCGGTCCCCTATCTGCAAGCCAGCGGTGAACGGCTGGGCAAGACGGATAAGCGTGGTTTGTTCAAGCTGTCCGATAAGTTCATTCATAGTCTGGAAATATCCTTGCAGGCAGCCGGCGCCTTCCTGTGTGGTAAGCCCCTCTTTCAACTGACGTTCTTCCTCCCGCGTCAGACGCTTGAGTTCAACATAAGCGCCAACAGGATCGCTTTTGAGCAGACGTTGAAGAAGAGTTTGCAGTGCGACATAGCGCGGATTTATCCACTTAGCACAGGCAGGCCGCGCCATCATGCCATACGCCAAACGCTGCGATGAGGCCTGCTTGTAGATTTGAGCAATCTGGCCAAGCATTGCGACCTGGTTTTCATCATATTCAATGTCACGCTTTTGGACAAGAAGAAGCTTAGTGATTTTTCCCACTTGAGAAAGCGCGTCGATGACAAATGCCATCATGCGAGGTTCATCTTCAACACTAGGAAAAAACGGGCACTCTGCGCAGTCAAACCGCAAGATGCTCTCTTCACCCTCACGAATAACTTCGTACTTCCCGCACTCCACACTCAACCTCTTTTTTAATGTCTTGTGTTTATCATCAAAAAGAGGTCAGCAGAACCGCAGTTCGAATCTATGTTCAAACTCAGGCAAACCACAGTTTGTCGCAGTTCTGCGAGCCTCTTTTGCCACTCTTAGGCAGTCACACAAACTTATTAGGCATTGGCTTATTCATTCGTCCTGGAGTATATAAACGTTTATGCCTGACACGACCTTGGCCCCAGCCCCCCCGGAATTCCCCCGACCAGACTCTTCTACTGAACAGATTAACACAGTCGCGGCACGATTGCGCACCAGCGAAGAACGCAACAGTGAGATGCGCAAAAAAGTCATCCTTTTGGAGCAAAATATGCTCTCCAACCACAAACGGGCGATGAGCGAGATAAAGTCCCTCCAGAGCGAACTTAATGAACTCAAACGCACGGTTCAAGGGGTTGAGGACAAGATTATCACGATCATCAAAGAACTTCGGCTCACCTCCCGAAAAGAAGACATCGAGGTCTTGCGCAAGTATATCGAGCTGTGGGACCCGGTACGCTTTGTGACACGGGAAACAGTTGACAAGATTGTAGAAGAGAAGCTGCGCGGAAAAACAAAAGAGGAAGAGGAATGACTACAAAGAAGAAAGTAACTATGACTCTTTCTTTGAAAGGCTACTCGCGTTTCAAATTACTTATGAGTAAACTGCACTTCTCTAATGAAGATTTCTTCTTATGCTATTGCGTACTTAATACTGCACGAACTGTCGTAACACCACTTCAACGTAGACAAGTTCTACGCGAAATGAGATTGCTAAAGTCGTACAAACCTTTAAAAAGATAAACACTCTTTTCCTGCTAAAAAGGTGAATCATGGCATTAATGGACTTGTTTGTGAAGAAAAGAGCAGAGCCAAATCTCCAGCCACAAGTCCCTGTTGCCGATGTGCCAGTCCAGCAGGTAGTGGCAATGCAGGCCCAAGGGCTTTCCAACAACCAAATTATCCAATCACTCCAAAACCAAGGGTATCCCGCTCCGACAATTTACGACGCTATAGCCCAGGCAGAAGTTCGCAAGAACCCAGAACCTTTCGAAGCACCTACAGAACAAAGGGCAGAAAAACAACAACATCCCGACTCAGAAGTGATTGTCGAACAACTCATCGAAGAAAAATGGCATGAACTGCAAAAAGAATTAGCAAAAACAAACGAGTGGAAAGACTCAATGAGTTCTCGACTAGACAAAATGGAACAATCAATGGCAGACATGAAAGGAGACCTCGACGGACTCCACAAAGCGATTGTTGCCAGAATTGGAGAATACGATAAAACTCTTCTTGATGTTGGAACCGAGATTAAGGCAATGGAAAAAGTGTTCCAGAAAGTGTTACCTGAGCTTACGGGAAATATTCAAGAACTTTCTCGGATAACTAAAACAACAAAAGAGAACAAAACAGAAAAGAAGGGCAAGTAGATTGAAATTTCTAAATAAGTATTACGTGCTGATTTGGACCCTTTTGTTGATTCTATTAACTTGGTTTATTTATGCTTGGAGAATGGTTCTTTTTTGTGATATCTCCATCACAGGTAATAATTGCTTTGTAGACTGGGGCTTTGTAATAACTATGTACGTTCTTGTTTCCATTGTCTACAATGTGATTTACTCAGTCGTATACTTTGTGAAAAAAAGAATATAACGACCTTTTTTCATTGCATTTTCGTTTGAAATTACTTTTAAACTTGCTATTCTATACTTGTCATATACTTAATCGTGAAGAAACCGACAAGCATGACCAGAACAACACCAAGAATCTTTGG
>JAGVYM010000005.1 GCA_018303245.1 Candidatus Woesearchaeota archaeon
GTTGACGAACACGTTGGTTCTATTTTTGTAAACGCACTACGCAAGAAAGGATTTGATGTTAAAACTCCTGCGGAACTTGACAGCATAGGATTTAGTGATGAATCACATCTACAAATCGCTATTCGCTTAGAACGCGTTTTGATTACACTTGACAAACGAACTTTCTTAAAACATTCAAAAGCACGAGAACAAAAACATTGGGGGCATTATTATAATAACTGAGCAAATAACAAACTTAAATTCTGTTGCGGCGGTAGAAAAACTCTGTGTTGATTATCTTAATCGTTATACAAAAGATGAATTGACAGGACTTGTGGTTTATCTTTCCTGAGCTGATAACCGAACAAAACCTTTAAAAACCCTATTTTCCACTATCCTCTTGGCGGACTTGGTTGGGGGGTTAGCCCTCCCCTGTCACCGTGAACGGGCTTTACACGGGACGACGTCTGAAGAGCAGCGCACAACGGATGTGAATGTCATATATCTAACGACGACGTTCTGTCCGGTAGGATTGTGGCTCGCTTGAACCGCGCCAGGCCAGGAATGGAGCAACGCTAAAGGCAGTTCTCAATGCTTATCGGGTAGCGGAACCGAGAAGGGTATATGGCCTCTTTGCATTCGCTTATGCGTTCACCTTTAGGCACGTCCGCCTTTTTTTTTAAAATGAATTTAACGTCTAGATTCTTTGTTAACAGACTATAAAAAGAACAAGGACTGATACTTCTTTAATGAGGTGATGAACAATGGAATCTCAAAAAAGGCGCGTCATTACAATTGACGGTGAATATGGCAGGATGAGCATTGACTTATGCAAGTTTTTGGAATGATTTTATTTCACCAAAATAGCGGGCTTGCCGGGCATGGCTTGCTTTGCTTTAGGTTCGTTTGAGTCTTGCTCTTTGATGATCCGAACGGTGCAGCCGAACAACTTTTCCAACCTTTGCTTGGCCTGTTCAAAAATTTGTAATTCTTTCCTTTGCCCTAATACAAATTCCGGAATCCTGCTCTCGTCCTGTACAAGCTTAGGAACGATTTTTGTAACAGTTTCTCCTTGCTTTCGCAAAGGAGTCTGCATGAGCGCTTTGAGTATTTCCCCAGGATTTCGCGTACTGTCTAACAACTTCTTGACTTGCGCGTACAGTCTGTGCTTCCATTTCTGCGCAACGAACAAGCTTATTTCTGACAGCTTTTGAACCTTTGCCAACGTCATCACATCCTGAACATCCTTCACAAACAGGGCAATTATTTTTTCAGCATATTCAAGTGCAGGATTAATCTTTTTATCATTTGCTTTTGGCCATTTTTGCGTGCAAACAAACCGTTTTTTCCCTAACTTCTCCCAGAATTCCTCTGCAATATGTGGAATGAATGGCGCAAGCAGCAAGGCATACACCTCAAGCACTTTTGCAGAAATAAGTTCACGTTTTTCCAAAGCGTCCGCAAATGCCATCAACTCGACAATTGCCTTGTTCAGTTCAAAACTCTCAATACATAAAGTGACTTTTTTCACCAACGAATTTAGCAGACTCTCGACAACCTTATCAGTTTTTTCGCCGCGCGGCTTTTCAAACACGCATTCCAAGCGCTGCATAAATCGCACACTTCCCTGAACACCTTCTTCAGTCCACTCGATGTCCTTTCCAGGGCCAGCAACAAAGAGCATGAACAATCTGGCGATGTCAATGCCGCATTTTTGCTCCACTTCCTCTTGTGAAACAATGTTTCCTTTGCTCTTAGACATTTTCTCCCCGTTCTTAAGCACCATGCCTTGGTTGAAAAGCGCTGTGAACGGTTCATCAAAGTTTAACATGCCCAAATCGCGCAAAGCTTTCGTGAAAAACCGTGCATACAACAAGTGAAGCACGGCGTGTTCTGCACCGCCAATATATTGGTCAACAGGAAGCCAATATTTAACTTTTTCAGCGTCAAAAGCAACCTTTTTGTTTCTTGGAGAACAATACCTTAAGTAATACCAAGAACTGTCAACAAATGTATCCATGGTGTCAGTCTCCCGCTTTGCAGGACTCTTACAATTCGGACACTTTGTATTCACAAAACTCAACGTATTCGCAAGCGGATTTCCCTTGCCGGTGAACTCAACTTGTTCAGGCAACTTAACCGGCAATTCTTTTTCAGGAACAGAAACTGTGCCACACTTTTGACAATACACAATCGGAATCGGCGTTCCCCAATAACGCTGGCGACTCACAAGCCAATCGCGTAACTTGTAATTGACTGTTCGTTCTCCTGCGCCTTTTGACTTGATCCACTCCTGTATCTTTGGAATAGCTTCTTCACTTCTCAAACCGCTGAATTCACCAGAATTATACAAGATACCATACTCGTCAGTATCCTGTCCATCTTCTGACTTCAAAACTTTTTTCAAAGGAAGGTTGTACTTTTTTGCAAACAAGCGGTCGCGAGCATCGTGCGCATCAGCCATCACAATTCCTGTACCGTAATCCATCAACACAAAATTTGCAATCCAAATAGGAATCTTCTCATTCGTGCCAGGATTAATTGCGTATTTTCCTAAAAACAGTCCTTCCTTTTCCTTGTCTTGAGCCGCACGATCGAACTTCTCCTCAAGCACAACCCTTCGCACAAAATCCTGCACTTCTTTCTCTTTTTGCGCTCCTCGTATTAACTCTGCAACAAGCGGATGCTCAGGAGCAATAACAAGGAACGTGACGCTGAACAAGGTGTCAACACGCGTTGTGAACACAGGCAACAGTTTATTTGTTTCTGCGACTTTAAACTGAACAGTTGTTCCTTCACTTTTTCCGATCCAATTGCGCTGCATCGCTTTGATGCGGTCAGGCCAAGCGAGCTTTTCCACATCTTTGAGCAATTCTTCAGCATAATCTGTGATTTTGAAAAACCATTGCTCTAGCTCTTTCACTTCAACCTTGCCTTCACAACGCCAGCACTTTCCGTCAACCACCTGCTCATTGGCAAGCACGGTCCCGCAAGAAGGGCACCAGTTGATTGGCGCTTTCTTCTTGTACGCCAAACCTTTCTCAAAAAATTTTGTAAAGAAATACTGATTCCACTTATAATATTCAGGATGGCAGGTTGCCAACTCTCTCTTCCAGTCGTAACTTAAGCCGACGCGCTTCAAGCTTTTACGCAGGCCCTCCATCGCTTTTTCTGTATACTCTTTTGGATGAATCTTGTCCTTAATCGCGGCATTTTCAGCAGGCAAGCCAAACGCATCAAAACCCATCGGGTACAACACGTTGAAACCACGCATGCGCTTATACCTTGCAACAGTATCACCAATCGAGAAGTTTCTTACGTGACCCATGTGCAGGCCATATCCTGACGGGTACGGAAACATCTCAAGGTTGTAGAACTTCGGCTTCTTGCTCTTATCCTTCGTTCTGAAGAGATTTAACTTGCTCCATTTCTCCTGCCACTTGGCTGCAATAGCGCGATGGTCCATATGCAACGGTCACGAACCCCTTCTTAAAAAGGTTGCGACTTTTGCTTAGACTACTTGTAAACTTTACAGAAATTTAGCTCACTGGACAACCTCGTGCGTAGCGTATTAAAAAGAAAAAGAGCAGAGGGAGGGACATTCGAACAAAGTAGAACTTTGTTTCTCGAACCCTCGAATCGCAGGGTTGCAGCCTGCTGCCTTAGCCGCTTGGCTACCTCTGCCCGTAATATGACCCCAATAGAGAATGTTTAAAAGCTTTGCCAAAATGAAATGGACACCGGAACTTATAGCGGAAGCAAGAAATTTGTATTTAACAGGACATGGGCAAAGAAAAATAGGTAAACTTCTCAACACACCTTGGCAATCTGTTTGGCCACACATTAAAGGTATCAAAAAATCCGATAGAACTAAACTTCCGACTAGTGGAGTAACTCTTCCCATTCCACCAAATGCAAATCAGATGACCTGTGCTAAAGCACGAATTATTGCATACTTAATGGCTGACGGGTGTGTTCTTTCAACTACTAAGAAAACTATTCGTGTTACACGAGAAGGAAAGAAAACCTTTTCTTATCCTGCAGCATTTATCGGTTTCTACAATATGGATGCTGCAGTTATTGAGCAGTTCATTCGATTTTGGGTTTAATACCCCGCCGCTTGTGGCGATATAGAAAGCCAAAATGGAATTAGAAATTGCCGGTTTGGCGAAGCCAAAGAAAACTCGCGGTTCGAATCAGATTTGAACCAAGGCAAACAGTTGTTTGCCGCGTAATTGCAGATTGCAAACAAGTTTACAATTTCGATGCAAAGTACAATGCAAAAAAGATGGAAGTGCGGCTTTACCGCAATGCGGTATTTCATGATTTGCAACAGTATGGCTCATTTGGAACTTTTGAGTGGAAAATTCCTCTTGAGGTACTTAGTGGCACGACTGAAATCAAAATGGAGTGGCTTAAAGCATTCTTTGATAGCGAAGCTACTGTTCAAGTTAGTCCTCCAAAAATAATTCTGTACTCTGCAAATTTAATTGGTTTGCACCAAGTACAACAACTGCTTCATGAATTTTCAATTATCGGCCGCATTAATGGACCCTATGCAGGTGCCTATCGCTTGACACTGGAGTGTTCTCAGCTTCCTTTGTTTTTCAAACATTTAAACTTTTATCACTCATTAAAAAGTCAAAAACTAGCTTGTATTATTCGGACCAAGTAATCACAATTCATTCTCTTGCCTAATACTTTTTAAACTACCTTTCATTCTCAAGAGTATGCACAAACGAGGAATGCCTGAATTGCTCTTTCTCACCGTTATTGTTGGAGGAGCGTTTTTCTTCATGGGACTTTTGCTTGCGCCCTATCTGTCCAGCGATGCCACTGGAAAAGTTATCTCGCACATTTCTGAAAATCAAATCACTGCAGGCCCAAGCAGGGTGTGCATCCAACAATCTGGCTTGCGTTACGTCAACGTTGACACTCCATCTATGGAGCCACTCATTAACACTCAAACCCTTCTTGTTGAGAAAACACCCACTTTATCAAGGGAAATTGAAGAAGGAGACATCATCTCATTTTACGAACCTCTAGGAAAACAAAACATCCTTCACGTGGTGACTGCGGTCGTGTCCACTGGAAATTCAGTCTCCTACCGCACCAGGGGATGGGCGAACACTGTAGAAGACCCCTGGCTTGTGCCTTATTCAAATGTTAAAGGAGTGGTTGTAGCGATTGTACGCTGATTACGTTTAATCTTTTGAGCCAAAAATCTCCGCACTTTAGTGCGGGGAGGAGGTCACTTTAGAATTATCACGTTAGTCATGCCGCGGCGCCTGCGCTCAACCAAACCCTTACCTTCTAGCTTGTCAAGGATGCGTGTGACCTTTACTTTAGACAGCTGGGTTTTTTCAACCAATTCATTCTGGAACATCATACCTTGTGCTTCGACAAGTAAGGCGGCAACCTGCGCTTCTTCACCCTCAAGACTCTTGACCTCGACTTTGGCGTGCGTCATTAACTTTTCAGCAGATTTTTTCTGACAGTCCAATATACTTCGGGACTGCGAGCTTGTTCAGCTCCGCAAACGGGCAGACTGCTCCAAGGTCATGACTGCACGTGCCGCTATCTTCTACGGTGTGGCCGGCAAGCAGCGCGTTTTCAGCAGAGCTGACATAATAAAAACCAATTACAAAGAACAACACTGCCAGTACTATGATTGCAATTCCTACGATGCGCGTGTTCTGCATACTGCGTTTTTCCATTGTTGGGTTTTTAAACTTATCTAGATTTTCATGAAATCACGCTGCGCGCCAGACTTATCAATACTAACAATTGTCCATGTGCCCTGCTTAGACCCGCCCATCCCTGGGGATCCCATCGGCATGCCTGGCAATGCAATAGAGACAATATCTGGTTTTTCAGCAACCAGCTTTTCGACTGCCTCAATAGGCATGTGGCCTTCCACACCATAGCCGTTAATAACGGTAGTGTGGCAACTTTGCGTTTCTTTGGGAATTTTATACTGCTCTTTGATAGCAGATAAATCATCCTTTTCAACAACTTCCACTTCAAACCCGCGCGACTCCAAATATGCAGCGTAATTTCCGCAACAGCCACAACCTGGAGATTTGTAAATGACTGCCTTTGTCGCAGCGCTTGATTTTCCCGTGCACGCGGCAAGCGCAAGAAGCACGACCAATCCTATTATCAACAATTTCATCTTTCACCTGAGAGGAACTCTCTCGAACAGAGTATTTGTGAAACTGCTTTAAATAACATCTGTGAAACTAGTTTCACGCAATCATTATGAGATGTTTCACTGACTTTCAGGTTCATGAAGAACCAATGCTTGTAGAATACGTAGTTTTCCACCAGTCTATGACTGGTGGCAGGGTGGAAAACTGCTGAGTCAAAACTCGCGAGTATGCCACCGGTCAATAGACCGGTGGTGGGCGCGAGCTTTTGACTTAGCGCACTTAATATTATCCGACCCTGAGGATTTGGTAGCAGTTTAGAATGCCTGAATGCTCTTCATGCGCAGTATTGACGCGCTTCACAAAACTTATATAGTTGTAAACTACAAAATACCCATGCGAACCGCAAACCCAGCACTCAACCAAAAAACTTTTTTTAATTATTCGATGGGAAATACTGTCAATTACATGACACTTGATGGAACTGTCAACAAATCGCTCACCTTGCTTTTGTTGGTCATCATTATGGCGGCAATTTCGTGGAATCTCACTCTTGCATACCCAGCAGTTGCGATTGTTGGACTGATTGGAGCAAGCATTGCAGGGTTAATCTTTGCAATTATCACAATATTCAAACACACTTGGGCCCCTATTACTGCACCAATTTATGCGCTCGTAGAAGGAGTGGTTTTAGGCGTCATCTCAAGCATCTTTGAGCAGCAGTTTTCCGGAATTGTCTTTCAAGCAGTCTTGCTTACGTTTGGTACACTGCTGTGCCTCTTGTTTGCCTACAAATCAGGATGGATACGGGCAACAGAGAACTTCAAGCTTGGAATTGTTGCCGCTACTGGAGCAGTTTTTTTGATTTACTTAGCCACTTTCATTTTAGGACTCTTTGGAATCGCTATTCCATACATCCACGAAAATGGATGGATTGGGATCGGTTTTAGCTTGATTGTTGTGGTAATAGCTGCGCTGAACCTTGTTCTAGACTTTGATTTCATTGAAAAAGGAGCAGAACATCGCGCACCAAAATATATGGAATGGTACGCAGCATTTGGACTCATGGTCACGCTCATTTGGCTGTACCTTGAAATCTTGCGATTACTTACCAAAATAAGAAGCAGAGATTAAGATTCGAATAAATACATGATGCTTGCTTGACTGTTTGCGTGTTTGTTCTTTGGCAATAAGGAGAATTTGGCTAAAGTAATTTTGATTCGTGCGTTGGCAAATCATTTTCGTCAACCCTAACTTTTTTTCGTTACCTTTTTAAAGCCACTTTCAGGCCTTTCTTCTATATGAAACTCTTAATTCACAAAGAAAAACGCGAAATTGTTGATGGTCGTGAACATATCGTAGGAGACCAAGAAACCTACTTTATTATGGATCTCTCAAATGATGTACAGACCAAATACGGGATGATATCAAAAGAAGACTTGAAAAAGCCCAGCGGGACAGTGGTGATAAGCAAAAGCAACAAACCTTTCTATTTGATTGATGCAGATTTTATCGATGTTTACAAGCGATTCAAGAAACTCCCGCAGACCATTCCTTCAAAAGATATCGGACTTATTATTGCAGAAACGGGAATCGATAAAAATTCTCTTGTTGTTGATGGAGGGGTGGGAAGCGGAGCGTTAGCTGCAGCACTTGCGCGAATTGTCAAAGAAGTCATCAGCTATGACGTGCGCGAGGACTGCATCGCGACCGCGCAGGAGAACTACAAGCTTGCAGGCGTTACGAATGCCAAAACCAAACATCAAAGCCTGTACGATGGAATAGATGAAATAAATGTTGACTTAATCACGCTTGACGTGCCAGAGCCTTGGAAAGTCATTGTGCACGCGGCGAAAGCGTTAAGGGTGGGCGGCTTTCTTGTGAGTTATTCGCCGAGCATACCTCAAGTGCAGGACTTCTGCAATGAGCTCGCGAAGCACGACGAGTTCTTTGTCGTCAAGACTGTTGAGATAATTGAACGGCTCTGGGAGATAGAAGGACGGAAGGTAAGACCGAAAAGCACCGGAATTGGGCACTCAGGCTTCTTGACGTTTGCGAGAAAAATCAAACTCTGAACTATCTTTTCTCATTTCTAAATCTTTAAGAAGTGCAACGAAACTCATTTGTTCATGAAAGTCGCAATCATCGGAGGGTCAGGTGTTAAGGACAGCCCCACATTCAAAGACGCCCTTTGGAGTGAGATAGATACAGCATATCGAACTACAAATCATTCAGGAGTCATCAACTATCAATCGAGCAAAGATGGGGTTATTTTCATCCCCCGCCACGGCAAATGGCCTGAAATCTACGGTCCTTCTGCAATAAATTACGCTGCAAATTTAATCGCCGCAAAAAAACTAGGTGCAGAAGCAATTGTTGCGACAAGTGCAGTAGGAAGCTTGCAACGACTCATCAGGGTTGAAAGCTTAGTCATCCTGGAGGATTATATTGATGAAACAGGACGAAATCAAAATCTTTATGGTGTAGGTTTTGTGGTTCATGTTGTTCGCAATCCGCCTTTTTCACCTGCCTTGCGCGAAATTCTTTGTCAGGTTGGTCAACAATTTAAAGAGCGATTTAAGGGAGTTCACGAAAAAGCAACCTGCGTCGTTATTCCTGGAGATGCATTTGGAACACCCGCAGAAGGAAAAAGACGATCACAATATGCCGATATTGTTGGAATGACTATTTGCCCAGAAGCAGTCATGGCACAGCCGATTTTGACGCAAATCATGAAGGAGCAACACTTGAAGTAATGAACAGAATGTCAGAAGCCCATCGCGTCCCTGTATTCATTGATGAAGTTGTCAAACGCGTTCTTGCAGTTGACTTAGGCCCGGTCCCAGGACTTAAAGGAAACATTATCAACGGCAACTTTAGGCATATCGCGAACCCAACACTTCGCGCAACTGCAGAAGAACTTGTTGAGCGCTATTGCAGCTGATTAAGCAAGATCAAACTTATTTTTCAACCTTTCTTCAAAAATATCCCGTGCGGGAAAACCAGCACTTGCCACAAAAGTGTTGAACTCCACTTGAGAAAATCCATTCTTCATTGCTTGCTTTTGAAAGTCTCTCAATCGTTGGCCAAATACACTATAACAAGGAGCGTAGCCAGGGTTCTGTTGGAAATGAAACGTTTGGTCGAACACGAGCTTTTTGCTCAATCCTGTCTTCTCATGTGCCCAGTCGATAAATTCAGGGAAATTCTGTTTCTCAAGATTCAAACGGACATCACTCACAGCACGCAAAAAGCGCACCATGCGCCACTGTGCAACTTCAAACAATATTCCATCAACAAATGCGTCAAATGGACAAAACTTCTCGATAAGCTTGACTATTTCCTTCTCGCTTTTCGACTTTGGTCCTTTTTTCAAGACGCGCTCAAAAGTTCTTGTGGATTCTACTTCACGAAAAAAAGAAATCCCTTCAGTAATCGGAGTATCGAGCGTTGAACCCATAATTTCTACAACTCGATTCTGCGGATTGGTAAAACTGTCCATAAAGTTAACACAATGCCCGTATTCTTCATGCACCAAGGTTTGGACTAGCGCAGGCAAGAACGTGCTTGGACTTGCCTTTGGGTCTGTTGTGACAAATGAAAGACAGAACGGTTTTTTGGTAAGACCATCAAACGGTTGCATCGCAGCTGTTGGTAAAAAGGGAACAAGATATTTGGGAGTTTCGATGACGCGCACGTCATACTTTGGAGTAATCTGTACCCACTCATCATGCGCGATTACTTGGAGAACACTGCGCAATTCCATAGTGGTCTTTACCAATTCTTTAAGCGGGACGTGTTGGTGCTTCTCCAGTGCTTTGTTAATGTCCTCAACAGTCGGCTTGCACTTGTAACGCTTCGCAAGACGAGTGAGAATGTTATTCAACGCAGGGAGTTCCTCATCAATCCACAAAAGCGCTTTATGCTCTATCTCATCAGGAGTCTCCATGTATGCGTAGAGGTCCTTAATGATTCCTGCGTATTCTTTCTTCCGGCCAAGCCCGTTCGAATATTTTTGCAGTAAGGGGAACGTTTTTGCAAAATCGCTTCCAGTGAGCTTCACTTTGCAAGTGTGCACTTTCCACAACTTCAAGCGATTCTGAACCGCGACAAGCGCTTCCTTGACTTCTTCTCCCTTGCATTCTTTCTTGATAATTTCAAGAAGCATCACTGCACCATCGCACGACTGGCTTGAGAAAATTTGCAGTTCAACAGGCCAGGACTCCTCCCAAAGATGCTGCTGAACACCAAGAACGTTCAGGCTTTGCTCTGCGAGGGCAAGCACGTGTTTTTCATTCACCCCTTCCTTGACAAGATGCGTGTAAAACACGCCCATGATTTGATCTGGAGCATCCTGAGGTTCCTCACGCATCAATCCTCGCTTCTCAGCGTTCAAAAACTTTTGTATGGCTGGATCAGCACCACGCTGCAACTGCTCAATTTTCGCAAGCGCCTTTTTCACATTATAATATGACGGAATGAATAATATGGCGACGCATTCTTTCACACCCATACAGAACGCGCTTTCAGGATTAACCTCTTTCCAGAACTCTAAAACCTCTTTATCCATTAGTTTTTGGACAGCACAGACCTATAAAAAGGTTTGGTCTTCACCAGGAAGCACAGGCGTTTGTACTAATTGAGATACTTCAACGTAGAAAAAGACTTCCTTTTACCTATATAGCAAGGTATTTTTTTATTCTCAAGTATAAACGCAAGCGCTCTTCTTGCTCCATCAAAAATTGAGAATTCCTTGAAGTCTTTTGTGAGCACGATTACACGTGGTCTTTCAGCAAGATTTGCTCGGATTTCATTAATTCTTTTCCTGAACTCATTTTTCGTTCTATTTTCATACTCTTTGAGCAAATCAGAATGCTTCAACCCGATGCTTCGCATAAACCCTTTGCCGCTATCAAACACTCGGTTCACAAACTTAGTGTTTGGAGGCAAATCCGCTTTGTACCACTCTGTTTCTTTGTCTTCAAAAAGTTCGTTCCACGTTTTCTCAAACTCTTTTTGCCCTGAAATTTTCAGTTTTTCCTCTTTTGACATCTTTTTAATTTTCAACAACATTGTTGCGTACTTTTCAGGAAAACAATTTGCTTGTCCGATCACAAAATTATTCTCTGCTTCTGACGCACTTACTTTTTTCATGTCACTCATCAACCATAATACAACTTTCCTTCTGCCTTCTGCTCCTGCTCCAACCGGCTGCCTGGCTTATTGATACGTGGACGATTGGTATCTTTATCACGACGCATGGTTATACCCACTTCGGTCAAGAACTTGTTCATACCCTCTTCCATCGCGAACGGACCAGTAACTTCACCATGCTTTGCGGGAACTCCTTCAAACACAATGATGCGGTCAGAAAGATAATCAATGAACAACAAATCGTGGTCTACAATTAGTACACTCACGCCGCGCTGTTCAACTACATCACGCACCACTTTGCTAAACGCCAAGCGCTGCTCGATATCAAGATACGCGCTTGGTTCGTCAAGCAAATACAAATCTGCAGCTTGCGAAAGACAATGCGCAATCGCGACACGTTGAAGTTCTCCACCTGATAGTGTGTTCAAAGGCTTGAGAAGAAGCGGACGGATTTCAAGTGGGACAATCAACTGTGCATCATACTTTTGCGTTGCTTCTCCAAGAAGATTCATGACAAGCTCGTCGTTTCTTCCTTCCAAATACTGAGGCTTGTAAGCAACCTTAACTTTTGCATCCACTTTTCCTTCATCTGATTCTATCACGCCTGCAAGCATCTTGACAAACGTCGTCTTTCCGATTCCGTTCTCTCCCAAGATACCGATGACGGTGCTTCGCCCGATAGTGCCTTCTTTAATAGTGAGCGCGAAATTTCCAAGCTTTTTGTGCATTGAATCCCAGGACGTCAACGTGACTTTACTCACTGGCTTTTGAGGAGGGCGTGCAAGAAACTTGATTTCATGGTCGCGGAAGCGCATGTTCTCATCCTTGATAAATCCTTCAAGATAAATGTTCATTCCAGTACGCGTCGACTTTGGCAAACTCACCACTCCATACGCGCCTTCTTTTCCATACATGATGTGCAGCAAATCAGTCATATAATCCATAATGATTAAGTCGTGCTCAACAACAAGCACAGCAGTGTTTTCATCCGCCAATGATTTGATAAATTTTGAAACATTGATGCGCTGCTTGATGTCAAGATATGAAGATGGTTCGTCGAAAATATAGAGGTTGGCCTGGCGAAGTACGGTCGCCGCAATCGCGATACGCTGAAGTTCCCCTCCAGACACCTCGGTGATATCGCGGTCAAGCACATCAAGCAGGTCCAATTCTTTGACCATCTCGTCAAACTTCTTGCGCTCATCAACTTTGTGCAGCAATTCGTGCACTTTCCCTTTCATTGTCTGCGGAATCAGCTCCACGTGCTGAGGCTTGTAGGCAACCTTGATTTTACCATCACGCACTGCCTCAAAATATCCTTGAGCTTCCTTGCCTTTGAAAAATTTTACAATATCAGTCCAGTCGGCATCCTCATCAGTCCCCAGATTCGGTTTCAATGCGCCTGCAACGATTTTGATTGCAGTTGATTTTCCTATGCCATTGCGCCCGACAATTCCCACCACTTTTCCGAAAATTGGAGTTGGCAGGGAATAAAGATGGAACCCGTTGCGTCCATAGCGATGAATGGGATTGCTTAACGCCTCGGGAAGGTTCACAATATCTATCGCCCCAAAAGGACAACGATTCGGACAGATTCCGCAGCCAGTACAGAGCTTTTCATCAATAATCGGCTTTTTCTCAGGAGGCGGTCCTGGAACTATACAATCCTTGTCTTCCATGTTGACCGGACAGACGCGGGCACACAAATAGCCACCGCACCCTTGAGGGTTACATCGGTCTTTACGCACAATAGCAATTCGAGGCATACACTTAATCCAGCAAGACACGCTTTTAAATGTTGCTTAAGTTAACACTGAGAAATAGCACACTGATTCTTTTCAATAATCTCTCAACGTCTAACACAATCTTTATAAATCAGCCACAGGAGATTATTCTTTGCGAGCCCGTGGTCTAGCGGTATGATATTTCCTTCACAGGGAAATGGTCGCCAGTTCGAATCTGGCCGGGCTCATTTTGTATTTTTGCAGTTCACCAGGTTGTCTATACACCTGTTGTCAACGAACATTATTCCTGAAGCCAATTTCTTTCAAGTACTTTGTAACATCTGCACAGCGCATTACGACAACTCGGTGTATTTTTCTTCGTATTGACTTATCTGCCTATTTCCCGCACTGCTTTCTTTGCGTGGTGAATAACCTAAATTTGAAAGCAGGAGCATGATTTCATCTGCAAGCTTCTCCGATGTAGTAACCCAATAGATAATGAGGTAGTGATGATTAACGCTTTTTCTCCAATATACACAACCATCAGTGTCAACTAATCCTCTGAGAAAACGAATCATAAACTCTTTTTTATAAAAAATAAACTTAGGAGTGTGCAGGCTTTCAAGTTTCTTTACGCGTGAAAAACCAAGTCTTATAAGTTGCTGTTGAACTTCTTTTGATTGGAATCTGAATTCAACAGCTTTTCTTCTCAAGATGCGCAAATGTGTCAGTTTGAACAGCTTTGAGTAAAGTTGTAGCACTTCTTGAAAATATTGTTCTTCTTTTGGTGATGTACCGTAACCAACCTCGTTTGTTGTGGAGGCCATCCATCCGTCTCCTGCGTGAATGCCGCACACATCTGCAAGATATTCTTCTGAGTTTTCTTGATTCATACTTGAACTTCAACAAGATGGATTAAGAATGTTACGCGAAGTTGTCCAGTGACTTGTTATTCTAGGTGAATATTTGAATATTGCTCAATCGTGCGTATCCAGATTAAACACTGCGCCCGAGCCTTTGAGCGCATCGACAATCTTGTCTCCTAACGCAAGAATTTCTTCAGGAGTGGGTTTTTGAGCATCCCACCTATAAATAAAATCATACGGACCATAAACAGTCTCAAAACCAATCTTCTCCAAGTTCTTCGCGATTTCAGATGCTTTTGTTCCCGTAGTTCCGAAATAGACTATTAAATAAGTCTTCATAGAGAGACACTATACAACAATTCTATAAATACTTAATGACTCATCAAGTCGCGTTGAAAGTCTATAAAAAATAGGCCCTCTTGCGTTAGCAAGATGGGTGGGGAGTCTACCCCCACAATGGCGAGTGAAGTAAAGCTGGTTAAAAAAGTTAAGCGTCTGCTTCGAAAAGCAGGCCTTCCAAGGTGGCTACACCACTTTGGTCCGAAAAAGTTTGAGTTCTGGCAGCACGAGCGCGTGCTGCTCGTCAGGCAGGAATGTAAGCAAGGTTATCGACGAGCTTGCAATCTTCTTGCATGCCTTGGGCAAGTTGTGCCCTCGTATTCTGTGGTTGCAAAAATGGCTTGCCGATTGCCAGCAAGCCTTTGGCAACGCTTGCTTGTTGCCACTATTGGCAAGCCAGCAGTTGCTATTGCCGCGATTGATAGCACAACCTTTGCAAGGTCAAATCCAAGCCATCACTACTTGCGCCGCACCTATCGTGAAGGACCGGTAAAACTGAGCGTTCTCGTCGATACACGACGCAAGAAGTTCTTAGCAGCGCGACTTCGAGCGCTGCCCGCGCACGATGTGCGCGACGTAAAAACGTTGCTTGCGCAATGTCCTGTACTTCCACTAAAAATTGTGGGAGATAGCGCTTATGATGACGAGCACAACGTTTTCGAACCTTGTCACGACCGCGGAATCATCGCGGTCGTCAAGCCATACAAAACTCGAAAGAAAGGTTTCTACCGTCGGAAAATGCGACAACACTACAACCTAAAAACCTATCACAGAAGACCGATTGTTGAAGGAATGTTTTCAACAACCAAACAGAATTATGGCAGCATAGTTCGCTGCCATACTGCGCGCACCCAGCGCGCAGAAGTGTTCTGCAGACTCATTCTGCACAACATTTCCCTTTTAAGCACTTTTTCAACGCGACTGACTCATCAGCAAAAGGTTTATAATGACTCTAAAATATGACTAGTAAAACTTAGTGGAGGGAAATTATGGTATCTATCAACATATGGGCAGTTCTTGTCGCAGCGCTTGCGTACATGGTGATTGGAATGGTGTGGTATTCACCACTCTTGTTTGGAAACAAGTGGCTTGCACTTATGAACAAAACACCCAAAGAACTCAAGAAAATGCGCAAAGGAGCAACCAAAGCGTATGTCTTTTCAATAGTCTTAGCACTTGTCACAAGCTATGTGCTTGCACAATTCTTAAGCTTCCTTGCCGCATGGACATTCCTTAACGGACTTGTAGTTGCGTTCTGGCTCTGGCTTGGATTTGTCGCAACTCTACAGCTCAACTCAGTGTTGTACGAGCAGAAACCATTTGTGATTTATCTGATTAATATGGGGTGCAGTCTGGTATCACTTCTTGTTATGTCCGCAATATTGGTTGCGTGGGTTTAGAACTTTTACTTTTTTTTTCACTCTTATTGAACCGCGAGAATTCGCCATGGGACCGCCGTGATTCGAACACGGGCCGCAAGGTCCCGAACCTTGAATCCTACCACTAGACTACGGCCCCTTT
The DNA here is from genome assembly GCA_018303245.1 of Candidatus Woesearchaeota archaeon. Taxonomy (GTDB): domain Archaea; phylum Nanobdellota; class Nanobdellia; order Woesearchaeales; family ARS49; genus JAGVYM01. The sequence goes on from JAGVYM010000005.1 coordinate 15,733, forward strand.
CAGGCGAATTCTCGGAGCACACAAAATCTTCGATTTTGGTTGTCCTCCACCAGACTATAGTCCCAATACGACTGGAAAACAAGAAGGGTGTTTATAAAGATTGTTCTCTTTGGGATGGAAATCTGGAAAGAATTTACAAACTAGAACTAGTTACTTGATTGAAATCAGTTTAGGGATAACAGAGCACGATAGTACATACATTAACTCTTTAAAGTGAAAATAGCTATTGTTTCCCATGCGATTGACTATAGATACGATGGCAGATTCTCCTGCGGAAATCCGTAAAGCAATAAGACTTCTTTCCAGTCTCATCAATCACCAACCTTTAGAAGAAGGATTTACCAACGAAATGCCCAACGTGGAAAAACAAAAGGACGTTTTCATCTCAGATGAGCCACTCAAAAATATCATGAGCATGTTTGACGCATCAGAACCAAAGTCCAAAGCCAAAAAAGAAGAAGAGATTCCGATGATGCAGATTTATTAGAGGACTCCATGGCAAAACTTGACCAAATCGCGATGGACACACACGTGCTGCGCGAACGATTGGTAGATAAAGTACCCTCCCATTTTGACTTAGGGCACGTCATGAGCGCGTTCTTTGGCGCACTGTTTTTTGGATTCGCCTTTGTCCTCAAAGGACTGCTTTTCCAAGTCGGACTCGCACTAACACCTTTCAATCTGGTAATGATTATCATATCCACGTTTGCCATATTAAGCGCTCAGATTTATTTTATAGGATACACGCGAGTGCCGAATCCTGAACGGCGCCACTTTGGACAGTTCTGGGCGAAGCGCATCATTGCGTACTATGCCATCGCGATATTCACCGCTTTTCTCCTCTTGTTTGTTTACGGTATAGTTGAGATGGTGCAATCACCTTATCTCGTGTTCAAACTCGTCATTGCGATAAGTTTCCCTGCTGCGATTGGAGCGGGAACAGCTCACTTGCTGGGCAAGTATTAGAAACTAATATAAAGAACTCCGGCGAAAACAGCACGTATGTCTTATAAATTCCTCAGCGATGTTGCCATCGCAGACACTGCGTTTGAGGCGACTGGAAAAACGCTCACCGAACTTTTCCAAAGCGCAGCTGTCGCACTCATTACAACTCTGGCAGATCCTAAAACTGTGAAGCCAGCACTTGCAAAAGTTATCGAACTCAAAGCAGAAACTGTTGATAAGCTACTCTTTAATTTTCTTGAAGAGCTCGTTTATTTGAAAGATACTGACGCAATGGTATTTTCCAAAGTTACGGTAACTGTCGATGAACAAAAGCTAACTCTTCTTGCAACTGTAAAAGGAGACACGGTAAAGCCCGCAGAACAAAAACTGGGACAGGACATCAAAGCAGTCACAATGCACTATTTTCGCGTTGAAAAAACTAACGGGTGGAAAGCACAGGTGGTGTTAGACATATGATGGCTAATCGAGACGCACCAATCCCTGAGTTTCAGAAGCAGAGCGACTTTGTTTGGGACATTCCTACAGCCTACAAAAAAGGAATGCTTGTGCCTGGGCGAATGTTCGCAAGCAAGCAATTGTTACAGGATATGGACCGGACGGTCTACGACCAGCTCGCAAATGTCGCTTCCTTGCGCGGAATCCAGCAGCACGCACTCTGTATGCCTGACGCACACTCAGGCTACGGGTTTCCTATTGGAGGCGTTGCTGCGTTTGATCCCGAAGAAGGGATAATTTCGCCTGGTGGCATTGGATTTGACATCAATTGTGGGATGCGGCTTGTTACCACAAATTTAACATACAAAGAAGTCAAACCGCGTTTGAAACAGCTTGTTGATTTATTATTTCAGCGAGTTCCCGCTGGCGTTGGCTGCAAAGGATTTGTTAAGCTTGACAAGAAACTTTTTCAGCAAATCATGACACAAGGGGCAGGCTGGTGCGTTGACAATGGCTTTGGCTGGCATGAAGACTTGGCAGCAATCGAAGACAACGGTTGCATCAAGCAAGCAGACCCCGCGTTTGTCTCCGACAAGGCGATGACTCGCGGGATGGACCAACTGGGAACACTTGGTTCGGGAAATCACTATCTTGAAATTCAATACGCTGGAGAAATTTTTGATCAGGCTGTTGCAAAAAAGTTAGGGATTATCTCTGAAGATCAAATCTGTGTCATGGTCCACTGTGGAAGCAGAGGGTTTGGACATCAAATCGGAACAGACTACTTGAAGATTTTCTTAGATAAAATGGCATCCTACAAATTGAATGTTTTGGATCCTGAGCTTGCCTGCGCGCCGTTCCAAAGCAAAGAAGGACAGCAGTATTATTCTGCGATGGCTTGTGCGGCAAACATGGCATTTGCGAATAGACAGGTTATTTTGCACCGAATCAGGGAGTGTTTCAGCGAAACTTTTGGAAAATCACCTGAGAAACTTGAAATGAACATGGTGTATGATGTTGCCCACAACATTGCAAAACTTGAGAAACACACTGTTGACGGCAAAATGAAAGAAGTTGTTGTTCATAGGAAAGGAGCGACACGAGCGTTTGGACCTGGACGCAAAGAATTGACTGGCAAATTCAACAAAATGGGCCAGCCAGTGATTATTGGTGGAAGTATGGAAACAGGAAGCTACCTTTTGCTTGGAACTGAAGGTGCTTTAGAACAGACGTTTGGAAGCACCGCGCACGGCTCTGGAAGAACGATGAGCAGGACGCAAGCAAAACGTGACTTTAATGGTGAGCAATTACAAAAAGACATGGAAAAGAGAGGGATTTATGTACGCACTACATCATATTCTGGATTAGCTGAAGAAGCAGGTAAAGCATACAAGCCAATTTCTGTGGTTGTTGATACACTTGAACGAGCTGGGATAAGCAAGAAGATAGTGGGGCTGAAGCCTCTGGGAAATATCAAGGGTTAGAGTAGTAATTATAAAGTTGATTCCTTTTTCTCACTTAATGCGTGCAACAACACACCTTTTTCAATCAGTACTTATTGCATTCTTTGTTGCTCATTTTCTTCGATCAGTATACTTCCCGTTTACGACAGCATTAGACTTAACTCTTCTTTTTGTATTGGTTGCATTTTTAGGTGCAATATATCCTGATGCAGATTGTCCGGAGTCCACCATATTCAAAGGTTTCTGTGATCGTCGAGGAGTTCCTTATCAACATAGTTATCGCAAGTTTAAAGAAATCAAACGAGCGCGGGAAAATAAGAATACTTTTTTGTTTGCTCTCTCTTGCCTTGTTGTTCCTGTTGCCTACCTTATGCGTTATCTTATGTATTATCCCATGTATGGTGTAGTATGTTGTATTGACTGGCTAAAGCCTGCACCCCTGATGATTCAAGATAAACATCGTGGAGTGTCTCATAGTCTTGTAGGAGTAGTCGCACTATTGCCTGTTTTATCATTTTTGATTTTCCTTATTACTTTTTGGCAACCTTTGACAATCCAGCAAGCACTAATCCTTATCGCAGGTTTTCTACTTGGAATGATTCTTCACATCGTTCAAGATTCAATAACAGTATCAGGTGTTAACTGGCTTTATCCCTATGCCTCTTTTACTGTTGGCGGAGATTACAAGTTCAATTTCACAGATTTCAGACTCACGCTAATTAACTTTGTTTTACTTCTGCTATTTCTTCTTGACTTAAGTACGATAACCAGCATCTGGTTGGCTTCTTGGCCCTGGCTTATCATACTTTATCTGCTGAGTCCAATAGTGCTTTCGCTATTGCTTTTCTTATTCTTTGGACTTCGTTTTAAGAACTCACAGCCTACTACTTCTTCCTTTTCGGCTTGAACTTCTTGTTTGCGCAGGTACGACACTTGACTTCGCTCTCCGCAATCTTGCGGGATGGAGCGCGAATCACCGACTTGCACCTGCGACAGACAAACTTGTTGCGGAACAGCCGCGCGTCAGCTTCAGGGAACTTTACCATTATTCACTACCTCCTTTCAGCTGCTTCATAACCTTTTCGTTTAGAATGATCCAATAGATGATTTTCACACCAGAAACGACTGTGTCTTTGAGCTCATCAGGAATCTTCAAATCAAGAGTTTCATAGCTTTCATCATCCATCACGTTCGCAGTGTCACCTACTACGCTAAGCACCTGTGCGGACTTCTTCTCAATGATGGGAACTTCAACATTATCATGACCGGGAAGGACAATTTCGCGCTTCTTGTTGTCAATTAAGCCGACAGCCATGATGCGCGCCTTTGCGTGCCCGTGCTTGCCTGACTTTGAGGTTTCTGCGCTAATGACCTTGCACGCAGCACCTTCAATAATAATAAAGCTTCCGTCCTTAATCGAACTTGCCCCAACAACTTTCGTGTTCATACCCCTGAAAAGAAAGGGAGGGGTTTAAAAAGGTTTTTGTTTTAACGTGATTAGGGACCTAATGTGCGGCATATACCTTCAAAATTCTACTTTTCACAAAGCATATCTAAGGTTATGATTGGACTTCTTGTAACTAGGTTCCACGCAAACAGGTGTGCGCGTGATAACTCTGCCATAGTGTGCTTTATTTCGTGTTCGGCTTCATAGCTGCTGGCGCCCACTACCAACTGCGTTAACGAATACCTTTTTTCTTGCTCTCTTAATTGTATCCAATAAGGAATAAGCTCTGATGATTCTTGGAAAGGAAGTGTTGGAACAAAATCTTTATGCTCTTGATCTTTTGGAACAAGATAGTGTTTATCGAGCGCAGTGTCTACAACTAAATCTATTCTGCCAGGCTGTCGTCCATTCCGCGATTTGCGGTTCCAGTACGCAAGAATGTGTTCTTCGGTAAGACAGGTGATTGGTGTTATCATATCATACACCTATAAAACATTTGCACTCGCGCGGGGACTTCGGGTCGTTCTGTTTCTTCTTGCATTTTCAATTTAAACAGCTCGCACTTTTTTTCAGGTAAACTTGCCACTATGCCTGCGGCAGCACTAAAGAATTTTTGCGAGTCAGGAATTTTGTAATGTATTTCTTCTACGATTCCGCAAACTGCGTCGATAGAATCAACATCTTTCATTAAAAGTGCTTTTGCCAATTTCGTAATGTACTCTTTCGGGACTTCAAATTCTTTTACGATAATTTCTTCCATTTTTACACCACCCAAACAATCCTTTCAGAATAATTCTTTGCAAAAGGAATTTCGCAATCGTAAACTAAATTCCTGCTTAGTTCTGCCGCTTTATTCAACTGTTCCTTTGAGTGATATTTTCTTCGATGCCCACACTAAGGCTCATAAAATAAGAGTATTCTTCTGGATTTAATTTTAGTGCATTAACACTTTTTCCCACTATTTGAGCAACAAAATCAGGATGATCGATGTTATGAGGTATTGCGTAAATTTAGTCTTTACCCCGCCCCTTGGGGCGGTTGGGGCTAGATTATAAATACAAATTAGTTCTTGTTTCTTTTATGGATGTTGAGCATGCGTGTTATTGT
>JAGVYM010000020.1:0-17136 GCA_018303245.1 Candidatus Woesearchaeota archaeon
TTTTTCATGTTCTCTTTGAAGAGTTGATTGTTCAAACATCTTTCGCTTTGTTGGTAGGCAGAAGGTTATAAATCCCGGCGACGGTGCACTTTTTCATCCTAGCACATCACTTCTTCATTTTCGGATACGTCTCTTGCGGCAAGAACACTTTGGTTCCTTTGATGGCCAAGCCTCTTTCTTCTTTTTGCATTTGCGCGGAAGTCATTACTGCTTCGCCCAATGCGACCAATTCATCTTTTAGCGTCATGACTGCGACAAGTTCGTCTTTTTCTATCCCGTCGTGGAACTTCACCACACCGGGAAGGTTTAACATCGCGCCGTGACAAATCGAATCAACAGCGCTATCCTGAACCCAAACTTTTGTCAGATGAGTGATTGCGAACTCGACGGGTTTGACGCAATATCTTAGAAACTTCTCGTTTTCTTCTTCTTTCCAGAACGCAAACGCATCTTCCAAATCTTGCAGGGAGACCCACTCCTTGTCTTGGAACGGGCCGGCTTTAGTACGGATAAGTTCAGCCATGTGCGCGCCGCACTTGAGGCGCTGACCGACGTCGTGGCACAACTTTCTTACATATGTTCCAGCCTGACAGCCCATTTTGAACAACACATCCTGACCGTCGATTTCAATGATGTCCAGATAATACACTTTTCGCTCTCTTTCTCTTCGCACAACTGCTGATTTCACAGGAGGCATTTGTGTGATAGTGCCGGTGAATTCTTTCAGGACCCTGCGCAACTTTTGCTCTTCAACCGGAGCGTGCAAATGCATGATGCAAACATATTCTTTTCCTGCGCTGAGCAAGGTTTGAACGATACGGGTCGCTTTGCCCATTGCTACGGGGAGAACGCCGGTGACTCCCGGGTCCAAACTTCCACCGTGGCCAGCTTTCTCAATCCCAAATATTTTTTGGACATATGCGGAAACCATGTGTGAGGTCGGACCTTTGGGCTTGTTGACACAAATTACGCCGAAATCTAGATGTTGCTGAATTGGACGGTTCCATGGATCGCAGCCATGCTTTGGATCAGTATCGCACTCTCGTTTGATGAGAACTTTCCTTTGTTTTTCTTCGAATGGAAGGAGGGACATAGCAGGACTGGAACGAGGAAGGATTAAAAGGGTTTCGTTAGAACTATGCTTTCTTGACTTCAACTTTGTTAGGCTCGACTTTAGAGGTTACTTCTCTCTTCATAAATACACAACATTAATAAATCGTGTTTGCTTCTATTAAGCGTATGGTAAAAAGGTTTCACGTACTGATTGAGCAAGATGAAGACCAAGGTTTTGTAGGCAAAGTTGTTGAATTGAAAGGTTGCCTTAGCCAAGGAGATAGTCTGGATGAACTCATGAGAAACATTAAGGAAGCAATTGAACTGTGTCTTGAAGTTGCTGAAACAAAAACGAAAGTTGATGAATCGCAGATAAAATTTGTCGGAATGCAAGAAATTATCGTATGAAACTACCTTTACTCTCTTCTAAAGAACTCTGCAAGTTTCTTGAGAATGAAGAATTTCAACGTATACGGCAAAAAGGAAGTCACTGTTTCTATAGGTATATTGATGGAAGAACAACCGTTGTGCCAGTGCATATAAACAAAGACATTAAGAGAAGTCTGCTTAGCGCAGTTTTGAACGAGATACGAATGACGAGAGAGGAATTCTTCAAGAAGTACAGATAATATTCACACTTTAGCAGGTGTCTTAACTTTACAACTTCTTCGCTTCAACTTTCGGAGCAACCTTTGGAACTTCTTTTGCGGGTGCAGGAGGTTTGCTTTCTGTTTTAGAAGTTTCAGTCTTTGCAGGAGCAAGTGTTCCTTTCGCAACTTCTTTCTTCGCATTTGCTCGCTTGTCCTTCATCGGCGCTTTCGCGTCCTTTGAGCCAAAGAGTTCAGCGCGGACAACACCTTCTGCATCCTTGGTTACATTAACCTTGATTTTTCCTGGAGGGCATTTGATTCCGTGCTTCCACAACTCAAGGTTCACGCTTACACCCAAACGGATGTCCTCGCTTTTCATATGGCGGACAAGAAACGTACGCATTGCACTGACTGCGCGCTTTGCACGCTTGTACTTAGGAGCTTTCAACCATTCCCGGCGGATTGGGATCGTGTACGTTCTTTCAATCTTTTCAATTGCTGCCATTTTGTTTTGCCTTTATACTTTCAACTTGCTTCGGCGCCAGTTTCGCTTCACGTGCGTGTGGCGGCCAGGGTGGACTCTTCGTCCTTTACCGTAAATCTTAGGAACTGTCCAAAAAGGAGCCCATCTTGTCTGGCGCATACGCTTGACCAAACGCTTCTTACGTGCAGGATGCTTGTTACTTGGCATCGGTCACCTGTGGAGTTGCGGGAACTTCGACTTCCTTTTTTTTGCGAGGAGCACGCGGCTTCTTTACCTTTACTTCACCTGCTTCTGCGGTCTTTTCAGCAGCCTTTGGTTTTTCTGCTTTCGGAGCGAATGTGATACCTTGTTCTTTGAGCAAATCGGTCGCTATCTTTTCCAGGAATGCCTGACCTTTACGAGTGAGAACTCGACCTTTGTGGACACCTTTCTGAGTTTGCTTCGCAAAGCCTGCTTTCTCAAGCTGCTGGAGCATCTTGCGCAAATGGTTTCCTGCAGACATGTAGACATGCTCGGGAGCCATTCCTTCATTCTTTCGGCCGCCGAACTTGACTCGAAGCTTGCTTGTCCCGATCGGACCTAAGAGGAAAATCTTGCGCATGACTGCCGCTTCACGGATGTGCCACCAGTCAGGCTGCATTGGAGAACGCTCGCGACTCATACCAGTCTTGACAAATTTAGCCCAGACTGGAGCCTTGAATGTAGCATCTTTCTTGAGCTCCTGAGCAGCACGCTCAATGAGCAACGTTGGATTAACATCGTGTATTGCCATAGTAGATTCGAACCTTGCGGTTCACGGTGAGCGACGAATCACTCAGATATCTGTTGAAACAAAGAGGTTATTTAAAAAGGTTTCTATTAGAAAGTCTTTGCACTTAAAGTCTTCTTAAAGGGCGACTTCTTGTGCAGAGTGGGTACTTTTTGTGCAAATTGTAATATGCCTTCTTGTTTCATCCTGCTTTTGGGCAGTAATGCTCAGTGCATATCTTTGCGGAGCGCTTCCCATTTCGTTTTCGGAATTATTCTTTCCGTGGTTTTATAGATTGCACCAGCTCGCTTAGGTTCTTTACTCACCGTTGCTAATGCGTATTTCCCTTTCATGATGCAGCCATGAGCTCCTTCAGTTGGTTTCTCATCCATTGGTTTTGAGTGTTCACAGAAAATTCTGTTACCGCACACCTTTTCGCCCGCTTTTTCTTTGACTGTCACTCCAATCGTCAAAAGTTTTACTTTCACACCAGTGTATTCTTCACAGTTATCACAACAAGTTTGTACTCGACATAATGCGGACTTATTCAAGATAGTCCATAGAGAATTGTGATTTGGGAAAAATCGCTCATCACCCATATGAGTATCTGGACGAATTTTCTGATGAGCAAAACCGTGAAGAACTTTTCCAATAACTGAAGTGAATATATTAGAGTTCATTTTCAAACTTCACATATCCTAACTGTCTCAATTTATTGATTGCTTTTATTGCAATATCGATAGGTATTTTAAGTTCTTGAACAATTCTTGGTAAGTCGATACTGCCGGTGCTATCCAGAACTTCTTTTATTTTTTCGCACGCCCTTTCCAGTTCGTCGTTTATTGATTGTCCAGACATGCTTCCCATTATAGTTGTAATGGATGACTGCACGAAAGTTGAACCTGCCGAAATTACATTTGTGCTCATTTTTACCCCCTTAATTGCTTCAATGTAACTGTTAACTCTTTAGAAAATGACTCCAGTTCTTTAGCAAGTTGTTCTTGTTCTGAAGAGTTCAGTTCAAACAAATAAGTTGTTTTTTTGCTTAATGCAGATGATTTCATAAATAATCTCAATAGTGCTGCTTGTTGCTAGTCATTGAGTTTCTCAGCCAGTTTTGAAATCAAGTCTGGTTCGCGTTGGAGTTTCTTGAATAGTTCGTATTCTGTTGTAAATTCTTTTTGTAGTTTTGAAACTTGTTTTACTCCTTCAACCATTCCCATTATTGACTTTTCATAGAAACTTATAAGCTCAAGGAAAAAGCGCTCGGCTTCAGGAGTAGCACTAACTACTGCAACTGTCCCTTTTTTCATATTGACTGGGGTGTGTGCTCTCATTTTAAATTGTCTTCACCACTATGCAATAGTCATTTGCCTTTAAAAAGGTTTCTTTGCTTTGAGCTTATGTTGTTAATTAAAAATCGGAAAGAGTTCTTTGGCCTGCTGAGCTGACACTCTTTTCTTTTCAAATAAATCTCACTTTGCTGCTTTTGATATCAAAGGTTAAAAGCTTAACTTACGGATACAATTCTTCCACAACAAATGCAAGTTCAGGATGCACCATCTGGTTCTTCTTGACCATGTCGCTTGCGTCTTTTACGGAAAACCATTTTCCGGTGATCGCTTTCTCTCGGTTCAAAAAAAGGTTGTTTGTGTTACAGCGGAACACCTGAATAAATTTTCGGATCTTGTAATGATCGTAAGCGCCCTCATATATCCGAGTTAGAGTAATATCAAGTCCCAACCAGTCTTTCAGCTGACGTTTCGCAGCGTCTTCAAAAGATTCTCCTTCGCGGACAATACCGTGAGCACTGGTGCACCAATTACCAGGACAAAACTTTTCTTGCGCAGAAAGCTGCGGAAGAAACAGCTCCCCTTTATCATTACAGGCAAGAATGTGAGTCACACGATGGTTGAGCTTGTGGGGATACACCTCATCCTCATCTGCGCTGCCCAGATATTTTCCTGAACCATCAACAACAGTAACTTGCATCACGTTTTTAGGTTTGAAGTCCTATTTAAATTTATAGCAGAACTTATGCTTTTGTTGATTGAAGTTACACTGCGAGGCAGTTCTCATGTAACGGCGCATTCGCGATAAGATCACATGCTCTTTTGTCGCGGTTCATTTTTGCAACAGCAAATGCACAGTTGTCGCGCGACTTTGCAGCTTCACAAAGCCGAGCGTCCTTTGCGGCAGCGATTGAAGCGACACATGCGGTTTGTCGAGAGGCATCACGAATTGAGCTGCACATTCGCACATTACTCATCACTTTTGCTTCAACAGCAAAACACTTGTCCTGCCCTATTTGATTAAGAATGCTTGCGCATGAATGTGTTTTATGCTCAGGAGCGAGAACTTCTTCTTGCGCTGAAGGCTGAATGACTTCCTCACTCACACTAATGCTCGGGTTTTGCTCAGTAGATTGAGAAGAGTAAACAACATTCCCAGTGACTGACGTACCTGGCGTGATAAACAACACCGCTGCGATAAGCATCACTGCAAGCGTCATCCCAACCATCTGACGGTTTTGCGTGGTGCTTGCGCGCCCGATGCTTTGCGCGTGCTGTGCACACAAAACGGCAGAATCAATCTGTTCAAGCGTCCATCCCTGCTGGAGAAGCGTCGCCTTCACTCGCTCTTGCGGGAAGTCGGAAACAGAAAGAATATAATCAACAAGTTCTCGGTTTTCCATGATTTACTTTTTCATTTCCTGATATAAAAGAGTTGAGTATGTACAATACGCTGATGTTCCACAGTCCATGAATCCACGTTTGACAATTATAACACTCTAACTAAAAACCGCCGCGATCCATGAGAAAACGTTCTTGAAAAATCCTGCAATACCAGATGTCGCCTTTATTCCTGCACTTTCGGTGAAGTTTTTCACAGTAAGATTGATCGGAGCAGGTTCAGGTGTCGTGTTACCAACCTCAGAGGTGATCAAAGCAGGAGTTTTGTTGCCTCTCATGGCTTCAATCTCTTCAGGAGTGAGTTGTTTGACACACTTGCAAGACGAACACACTGAGTTTGTTACGCAGTCTGTGTCTTTCTCACACTCTTCACCTTCATCCTTGGCATCATCACCACAAACAGCAACAGGTTTCTCTGCGCTTTCTGCTAACTTGCATTTGCAGTTAGACTGACATTGTCCATATTGTTTTGATGTTTTGCCAAAACAAATCGAGTTTGGTGGATCGCATTCCTCTCCTTTTGTCTTGTCAGTACGCTCATCACCACAAGTGACTACTGGCGCGCGGGGACGAGTCACCGTAATGTTCGAACCTGAGCCGCTGGTTGTCTTTGAGGATTTACAGGCGCCGTTTTCGCAACCCAGAAATCCTTCACGCGTACAATCAATCACTTTAGACTGGCGTTGCAGAGGGCTTCCGGTGCAATAATACTCTTTAAGCCACTTGCTCGAATTCGTCGAGACACCGCTTTCGCTGGTCAGGCATATATCTGTCTGTGTCGTAAGCCCGTATTTGACATCACCACGTTTTGTATACGCATCATCACCAGAAGCGCCGCCATCAGTATCAGTACAGCTGGGAAGTCCCGTATCATTTGCAGCATACGCAACACTGGTGAGTGAAAATAGAATTACCAGTGCGATGAACACACGAATAAACCTCATATTAAAAATAAACACAAACCGCTATTTAAACGTTTTGTAATCTTGCGCAAGAAAGTGCGGAACATATATAAACAATCCAGACTTTTTTTGCACTATGAAATGGTGGTTGTTCTTGTTCCTTTTGCCTCTTGTATCAGGGGCAGCAATAGATACTGCAATCACTACTGCAGCACTCGATGAACAATCTGCTCAAATCACTTCTCAATACGTCATTGTGAGCGAAGGAGTAGAGCCTTTAGTTGTTCAGCTCCCTTCAGATGTGCAACACGTGACCGCCGACATGGATGGCACAACTCGTGAATGTAAACTTGAGAACAATACCGCACTTTGTGGGAGCACCAAAGCTGATAAACACGTTTTCACTATCAGTTATACAACGCGAAGCGCGCTTGCTGCCCTTGAAGAGCGCACCCTTTTCCGCTTCAACGAACGACTTCCTTTTAAAACAAGCGAACACACATTCATTCTAAAGCTTCCTGTAGGAACAATTATTCCCAAAGAGGAAGGTAAGGACGCAGACTTCTTCCTCACTCCAAAGCCGAGCGAAGTCCTTTCTGATGGCCAGCGCATCATTATCACTTGGAATACTTTGGACACTACCGATATAGCAGTTTCAGCAGTTGTCTTGTCATTACAACAAAACAACGTTCCAGTCATCATCGCAGTTCTCGTAGCAGCAATAGTTGGAGGCGGGGCGACCTGGTACTGGCTCAAGCACCGAAAACCCACTCCTAAACTTATAAAAAGAAAGGCCAACGCAAAGGTCAAACAGCCAGATACGCTCTCAACGGTACAACCACTTGTCCCTCAGTTTGTAGAGCACGAACAAAAAGTGGTTCAACTGCTAACCAAGGCACCAAACCAAGAGATTTGGCAAAAACAATTACTATCAGAAACCCAGTTCTCAAAAGCTAAACTGAGCAGAATCATCCGCAACCTAGAGGAACGCGGAGTAATCACCAAGACAATATATGGTAATACAAACAAAATCGGGTTGAAAAAATGAGGTTGAACTCTACCTTGTTAGATGGCGAACCTGTTTTTATAGTCCTTCACCACCAGCCCCTTCAAAACACGCAGTACTTGTTTCACCTTGTTCCAGGTTGTTTCAAGAAGTTATTAAATAGTTCGGAGGTCTTTACATGACTATAAGCCACCATCCACGAGTACGCGAAGGGGGTGCCAAGCCCCCTCGCTACTCTTTTTTTACATCGGAATTTCATTGTTTGTATATGAGGTGGCTTGCTGTTGCAAATCACAATAGAAAGAAATTCCGAGTGTGCTCGAAAACCACCGCGTTTGTTGCGTTATCAATATTCCTTGTTAATGCTTCTTTTGCGAGTGGATTACATGTGATAAATGGTGGTTTTTGACATGAAACTCTTTTACGGGAATATCTTTGTTGTTTTGTTAGCAATTCCTCTGCTTCTTGCACCACTCTGGATTGAATCAAGCTATGACACTGTCTCACTTTGGCTCACACCACCGTCTCAGAAAGGACTTCGTGCAGCGAATATTGCGCTTGAGCGCGCAGGGGAAATCACTGAACAAGACCTCTCACGAGTCTATGCAGTCCAGGAACTTCTTACAGTCATAGAACAAAATCTTGATGTTCCAGGAAATCCTTATAAGGCCCTTCGTACCTTGCAGGAAACAGAAGGACGGCTGCGCGCACTGCAGGACATGATAACTGGTCTTCGTGAGTATGAAGGCAACTCTGAGCAATACGCACTTGTTTTGCAACACGCATCCATCCGCATCGACCTCATCTTGCAGGAAATAGAATTCGCCAAAGAAAAAACACGAGCAAAGATCGAGTAGTCAAGCATACAAAAATATAAAAACTGAATCTTTATCCCTTGATGTTAATGAGCTTTTATGGACCGATAGCAATTGTTGACGTTTCGCCTGAAAATGCGCGTCCATTCTCACAAAATATTGCCAATCTTCTTGGTGTCAGATGCCATCCAATTTCTTTGAACAAGTTTGGAGATGGTGAAACAAACATCCTCATTGACAAGAGTGTTCGAGGAGAGGACGTATACATCTTCCAAAGCTACCAACCTCCCATTGGCGAACGAATGTATGAACTCGAGCTTGCGGTAAGTGCGGCAAAGTCAGGAGGAGTGGCCCGCAGGATTACCGCAGTACTACCCTACTGTTTTGGAATGAGAGGGGAACGACAAACAAAGCCAAGACAATCGCTCCCTATCGATGTCGTCATCAAGAATCTCTCGCGTATGAAAGTCCAGAGCGCAATAACGGTCGGTCTTCACGAAGACTCGATTTCGACAATGTTTGGTCTTCTCGATATCAAGCTTGAACATCTTATGTTTGAACCGCTTGCTGCGGCGTATATGATTGACACTGCAAGAAGGGCAGGATATTCTGAATTCATCATTGCAAGTCCGGATATAGGTGGCATGAAACGTGCAGGAAGAGTCAGAGATCATGTGGCACTCAATAGTAATCTCAGAACAAGACTTGTTGCAGGAGATAAGTATCGGACAGGTCTGGATCAAGTTGAAATTGCGGCTTTCACTGCACCACTTCATGGACAACCCATCATTTTCTATGATGATATTGGCGGGACTCTTGGAACAATTGATGATGCAGTCAAGCTTGCAAAGAAAGAAGGTGCAAAAGAAGCGTATGTTGTACTCATTCATCCAGTGCTCGCAGATGGTTTCCAACCGAAACTGGAGAAACTTTGCGGTGACTCTTTTGTGCGAGAAATTCTTTTCTCAAACACCATTCCCTTGAAAGGTCTTGCAAGTATTGACCCAAAAATCAAAACATTGCCCCTTGAACCTCTCGTTGCCGCTACAATTCGTAATATGAATCGGGATGAAAGTATGAGCAATATGCACAAGTATGAAGCAATTTGTGAGCTTTACAAGCCATTCGGTTTATTCTCCCAGCCATCCTATGTTCTCATAGGGGCTCCAATGTCCGCTTCGCAAGTATCTGCAGAAGGTGGAAATGGAGCAAAGCTAGTTAGTGTTCCTCAAACTGTTGCACGCAGTTCATAAAAAATCTTTTCATCATTAGTTTTAAATACCAGCACGGTCTTTCAATCCTTGTGGTAAAAATACATTTTCACCATCGTCAAAATCCAGGGGGATTTTGACATGGAAAAAACACCGTTTGAAAAGAAAAAATTTCTTTTTGTATCTTATGAAGCGCTCATTGGAGATCTCGCATGGATTGTAAAACAGGAAGGTCACGATGTCAAATATTACATCGGCGACAAGCCCTCACGTGACATCTGCGAAGGGTTCATCGACAAATGTGAGGAATGGCAAGCGCAGAAGGATTGGGCAGACGTTATAGTTTTTGATGACTGTATTTTTGGGGAGGTGGCTGACAAACTTCGCAAAGAAGGAAAAGCAGTGGTTGGCAGCTCAGTCTACACGGACAAACTTGAAGAAGACCGCGAATTCGGCCAGCAGGAACTCAAAAAAGTTGGCGTCAATGTCCTTCCTCACTGGGATTTCACCGATTTCGATGAAGCAATAAAGTTTGTGACCAATAATCCGGGCCGATACGTTTTGAAACCAACCTCAAAAGATGGTGAGAAAGAATTGCTGTTCGTTGGACAGGAAGATGACGGCAAGGATGTCATACAACTTCTTGAGCATTACAAGCGTGCATGGGCTAAAAAGATTAAGTTTTTTCAATTGCAAAAGTACGCCTCAGGAGTTGAAGTAGCGGTTGGTGCATTCTTTAATGGTCAAGACTTCATCACCCCTATTAACGTCAATTTTGAGCATAAGCGAATGTTCCCTGGAGAAATCGGTCCTTCAACCGGCGAAATGGGAACGCTCATGTTCTGGTCGTCACCCAACACCATCTTCCGTGAAACACTTGAGAAAATGAAACCACTATTGCAACCTTCAGGCTATGTGGGCTACATTGACATTAACTGCATTGTTAATGGACGAGGAATCCACCCGCTCGAATTTACCACTCGCTTTGGTTATCCTACCATCAGCATCCAAATGGAAGGGGTTCTCTCTCCGTGGGGAGAATTCTTGCACGCTATTGCTACACGCAAGCCGTACGACTTCAAAATCAAAAGAGGATTTCAAGTAGGTGTGGTAGTTGCAGTTCCGCCATTTCCCTTCTACGATATTGACGCGTTCAAGAAATATTCTGAAGACGCCACAATCCTCTTCAAAAAACCCATTGCTGATGGACTCCACTTGGGCGACGTCAAACTTGTCGATGGAGACTGGCGTTTGGCAGGCTATTCAGGATATGCACTTGTGGTAACTGGTTCAGCCTCAACAGTTGAAGACGCACGCAAACAAGTCTATCAACGCGTAAGCAACATCATGATTCCTAACATGTTCTACAGAACAGATATTGGTTTTCGATGGTTCATCGACTCGGACAAACTCCATACCTGGGGGTATCTCTATTAAATACAGAAATAGACTTCAGGGTGAACTCATTAGCTTCGTGACTGAAGATGGACTTGAAATTGAAGGATTGCTGTGCCCGTACCCTAAATCCAAAACTTGCCTTGTTCATGTTCATGGCATGACCGACAACTTCGTCGGACTCGCAGTTGTTGACTCCCTTGCCAATGCCGCGTACAAAAACAAAATGTCCTTCTTCACCTTCAACAATCGCGGGATGGGAACAATCACTGTTTTCCAACGGCTCAAAGAACATCTGCTCTTCCGTACCATGGGAACATCGTTTGAGCATTTCAAGGATAGTATACACGATATCCATTCTGCACTCAATGTCCTGCGCGAATTAGGCTACTCGTCGTTTTTCCTTTCCGGACACAGCACAGGATGCCAAAAGATAACGTACTATCAATACCGCAAAGGAGCACGCTCGGTAAAAGGACTCATACTCCTTGCACCCGCAGATGATTACAACTTTCAAATCAAAAAATTGGGAAAGCGGACGTTCAACGAAATGTTGTACATCTCCAGGCGGCTTGTCCGGCTGGGAAAAGGGCGCGAGCTGATGCCCTATGAAGCAGAACCATCTTATTTCAGTGCAAAACGCTACTACGAACTTTATCACTCAGGAAGTATTGAAGGAAACCTGTTTAATTATGAATCAAGAATGAAAGCAGTATCTTCAATAAAAGTTCCAATACTTGCACTTTTCGGACAAAAAGAAGAATTTACAGCAATGCCTGTACGAAAGATGCTCCGTATACTGCAAAGTAAATACAAAAATCCCTCATCTAAGACAGCGCTCGTCCCGCACGCAGACCATTGCTTTTGCAGACATGAACGCGAAGTTGAAGTTGCTGTCCAGAAATGGATGGGAAAGCAGGAGTTTTAACTTTTCATCTGCTGGCCATTGCAGTCTCACATACTGCCGTACAAATTCTCCTGCAATGTTCGCTTGAATAGTAACGGTCCAATCACAACGTTCAGGAATCCGCTGAACCCAATAAATACTTGTAGAATTGCCTGGCTTTTGCACTAATGTCGCGTTTGATTCAACCGCAAGAAGATTATACATGTTAGAGGTTTGCACAATGCAGAGTTTCTCGCAGGGGTCAAGCGAAATATCTGGTCCAACATATTGGCCTTTCCGCAACGCATCTTCTGTTAGAATGACCTTTTTGTGTAACACTTGAGAAATCCACTTTTCAAAATCCTCAATACGTGCATCAATAGTCAGCATACAGGAACCCCAACCAAAAAAAACACTTGTGCATCGGTTATCTTGGCGTTAAGTTTTGTTCCAAGCGGCAAATCTTGTCTGATAAAAATGGTTTTGTACGCGTAATTTCTTGCTTCAACACCGCCTTCCTTTTTCTGGTCGACAATCACTTCACCTTCCCAGCCAAGCCATTTCTGATTGCTCGTAAGCGATAGATCACGATAAACTTTGGTCAGTTTCCTTGAGCGTTCTTTTGAAATATTCCCGTGCACCTGGTCTTCCATTGATGCAGCAGCAGTGCCGGGTCGTGGAGCAAACCGTGCGATGTTCATGTTATCAATTTTCAGCTCTTGCACAAGTTTAAGGGTATCTTCGAACTGGCTTTCTGTCTCTGTCGGATGACCAACAATAATATCGGTGCTGATTGTCATTTCAGGAATTTTTTTTCTTAGTGTTATAATGATGTCTTTGACTTGCTGGACATTGTGGCCCCTTCGCATTGATTTAAGGACTTCATCATTTCCTGCTTGCAGCGGCAAGTGGATGAACTTGAATATTTTTTCATTTTTCATAACTTCAACAAGTTCTTCTAGAAATTTAGGAAGGTGACGCGGGTTTCCCATACCGACACGAATTTTGAAGTCTCCTGGGATTTCAACAAGTTTTTTGAGCAAGATTGCCAGGTTGGTCTTTCGGTCAAATCCATAACAGCACGTGTCTTGCCCAGTTATCCAAATCTCCTTGCAGCCATCTTCAACGCACTTTTTGACTTCGTTCTCAATGACTTCCGGTGGGAAACTGAACAACACACCTTTCACAAGTCGGGTGCTACAGAACGCGCACGCGTCAAGACAGCCTGATGAGATTGGAACAATCCCGATGACCGGATTGGTGCGAACTCGCGGAACCATTAACTTGATTGGTTTTGCGTAAGTCAATGCATCAGTCCCACCGCGCACGAGCGAGACGACTTCATTGATATGATGGGTGTTGATAAGAATTGCTTGTGGATCGATGCTTTTGATTGGTTGCACGATACTTGGGGTAATGCAGCCTGTGATAGTGAGCTTTTTATCAGGAAATTGAGAACGCGCCTTTCTTATCTCATCAAACGCGCCCTTATCACCTTTGACCGTGCAAATGTTAAGTACAATACGGTCTTTGCACTGCAGCCAAAACTTTTAACGTAGACTTTTTGCATGAACATGCTCAAGAAGAAGGGTTTTTAAGCCTTTACTCGCAACTAGAGTTGTGAGTTAGAATTGTGTCATTGCAATTTTCTTTACGCAGTGATTTTTCTCTTTTTCGCCTGCTCTAAAGAAACAATACGACGACATTCGACGCACCACTTGCGCATCGGGCTATATGATTTGATAGAACCATTGCACCTTTGACATTTGACCATGTCTTTTCCCACTAGGTCAGTTCTTTATATATGTTTGCTTTTCAGAGTTACTGAGCAGTAATAAACTAAATCGTACACTTTTATAAAATTTAAAGAATTCTTATTAAGCATTGGCTTTTTTCTATAAAAAGCTTTTGGTTTACTATCTTGTTCAGTGCGAGTGCCAAACTCGTACAAGCAATCTATACTCAGCCCAAAGAGCAATGACGAACAGCGCAAACTTTGTGACAGTGCTCCAGAATGCTGCGATGAGGATGCCTGCAGTCACAACAACAAGAACCATCGCGGCAAGACTTACATTGGACTGTGCATTAGTATTCAGAACCATACGAATAACGTTTGTTCTCCAAACCTTTCTGCCGCAGAGCTTCCTTTTTTTCTGCTTCTGTCACGGTATCAATGGTCGAGTTTAAAGGAAGAATTCCATTTTGTACCTGTAATTCCACTGCGTATTCCGCTTCACCAATTTTTCTCTTTAATTCCGCAAGTGTTTTTGCAAAGCGGATATTTGGAGCGCCTTTTACCATTGTCAAATCCATCCTTGTTTCAACTCTCACAAGACCTTGCCGGTAACCTTCTGCGTGACCGCGCGTGAAGTTCATAATATTCGTTCCCTTTTCAAAAATTCCCAATTTAACTCCTTGTTCCAGGAGGTTACGCTCATAAGCTGCTTCCTTTTGGAACCTGTAGAGAAGCTCGACTGTTTGTTCAACAGACGGTTCACTCATTAATTGCCCCATGCTTTCAAGGTGCTTTCCCGCGATATGTTCAAGAACAACATTTTTTTTTGCAAGTTCAAGCGAGTCTTGCTCTGTTAATGATGGATTTGTCGTTTGTGTCATGTACGCACGGGCGGCGAACGCAATTTTCCAAGCAAGCTTCGCTTCTAATTGAGCATCGTTCATTAGTATTTTTACCAATTTGTGCTTTATAAACCTTTCGTGGTTAGTTACTTTTCAGTGAGTTCTTTCTATCGTAGCATTTTTATAAACAACTATGCGTCCAAATGCCATGTATGAAGACAAAATCATCGCCGCGCTCAAAGTACATGTTCCTGGCGAAATCAAGCTTGAAATTCCTCCAGACCCAAAGCTTGGAGATTTTGCCTTTGCGTGCTTTTCTTTAGCAAAGGAAGTCAAAAAGAGCCCAGTACAGATTGCTTCAGAGCTTGCGCAAAAAATAAAAAAGCCGGTTTCGGTTGAGAAAATTGTTGCAACCGGGCCTTACGTCAACTTCTTCTTGAGTTCATCAGAAGTGGGCGCGCAAGTGATTGCTGATGTTCTGGCGCAAAAAAAGAAATTCGGAAGCTCAAATGTTGGCAACGGAAAGAAAGTCGCCATTGAGTTCTCAAGCCCAAATATCGGAAAACCCATGCACTTCGGTCATCTGCGCGGAACAATCATCGGAAATGCACTGTCTTTAATCTATGAATTTACTGGACACAATGTGATACGGCTCAATTATCTTGGTGATTGGGGAACACAATTCGGAGCATTAATGTATGCGTACACGAATTGGGGGAGTGAAAAACTTCTCAAAAAAGAGCCAGTGAAACATTTATACGAATTATATGTAAAATTCAATGACCAAAAAAAGAAAAATCCCGCACTCCAAGATTTTGCGCGCGAATGGTTTTCAAAATTAGAAAACAATGATAAACACGCGCTCAAATTGTGGAAAGAATTCAAGGAATCTACGCTCAAAGAATTCTTACGATTGTACAAGCTGATAGGCGTTACTTTTGATAGTTTCAATGGTGAAGCGCACGCTGCAAAGAGCACTGATGCGGCAATTGAGCTTGTACAAAAGAAAAAGCTCGCTGAGATCGATCAAGGTGCTTTGATTGTTAGGCTTCCCAACTACGAAATGCCACTGATGCTGCGCAAGAGCGATGAGTCGACAACATATGCGAGCAGAGACATGGCGACAATAATTGACAGAGTTGAAAAAATAAAGTTTGAAACACTTATTTACGTGGTGGGGCATGAACAAGCACTTCATTTCCAGCAATTATTCGCGCTCGCACACTTGCTTGGATACCATCAGAACTTCATACATGTCGCAAACGGACTTTATTTATCACCTGACGGCGGAAAAATGTCCACTCGAGAAGGAAAAGCAATATTTATGGAAGATGTGATTAATGAATTAATTGAATTAGCACAAAAAATAATTAATGAAAAAAATCCCGATTTACGGAATAAAAAGAAAATAGCCCAGCAAGTCGGAATCGGCGCACTGTTTTTTGGCGATTTAATGAATGACTGCTCAAAAGATGTTGTGTTTGATATACAGCGAATATTGTCTTTTGAGGGAGATACTGGTCCTTATTTAATGTACACACATGCACGCGCGGCAAGCATTATTGATAACGCAAAATCTCAGAAATTAAAACCAACAAAGAAAGTTAAAACTGAATTACTTGCCCATCCTTCTGAAATCCGTTTGATTAAATTAATCTCTGCATTTTCCAGCGCAATCAATGGCGCACTTCTGCAGTACAAGCCGCACATCCTCGCACAATACTTAATTGAGTTCGGGAGGGCGTTCAACGAATTCTATCATGCCTGTCCTTGCCTCTCTGAGGAAAACAAAGAATTAAAACTCGCAAGGCTCGCGTTGATCGAAGCCTCACGACAAGTCCTTGAAAATGGACTCCGGCTGCTTGGAATCTCCGCACCACGTGAGATGTAATGTTCATGAAACTCTTTTCCAACACTGAATTTAGTTCTAAAGTTGCAGAGAACGGACAACCTGCCCGCTTTGAATTATTACCATTAACTGATTTTCTTACCAAAATAACTGGAAAATTCCTTGCGGCAGGAACGCGAGAGCATAATCTGGAATTAATAACTAAATTCTGTGATAAAACTGGGATTATTATTTTTGATGCTCATGTGAGCGCTCTTCCAGGAGTTCACGATGCTTTTTTACGCAGGATTGCTGAATTATTACCTCCTTCACGCATTATTTTAGTAGGAGTGCGGGAGTTTTCTTTGGCAGAACACGCATTTTTGAAAGAATTAAAAATCCGCTATTTTTCCATGCAGGCAGTTCACGAAAACATTGCAGGAGTATGCGACACTGTAATGGAAAATGCGAATCCCTGGCTGCAGTGTCATGTTCTTATTTCACTTGATGTTGTTGATCCTGCGTTTGTTTCTGTTTCCAAGCCCGCGGTTGGTGGAATGACCTCGCGCGAATTAATTTATTTTGTACAACGGCTGCGGTTTTTGAGGAATTATACTTCTGCAGGGATTGTTGATTTTGAGAATGATCTGCCACTTGCGGAAAAGGTGTTGAGTGAGTTGGCAGTGCAATAATAATTATATACTTGCACAATATTCTTTTTATTATGCCTGGCGGTCCTTCGCAAAATTTCATGGTTGATGCTCCTAAAAACGTTGTGGATTCATTAAGACAGAAAGGGTATTGTTTTGTTGATTGTTATGGTGGATCTACAGAACGCCCTTATTCGGATATTGGACTTGTTCGTGAAAGCAAACTTGTTGGCTTTCTTGTCTATCGTGCAGAAGGCTTAAATCTTGCATGGAAGCTATTCACACCTGTAGAAGATGC
>JAGVYM010000020.1:17184-17886 GCA_018303245.1 Candidatus Woesearchaeota archaeon
GGTAAAACGTTTGAAGAATGCAAGAAAGTCGCAAGTGAATATATGCCAACAGCAAGCAAAAAGATCCGCAACTCGGTTGCAGGATACGCGGCGCGTCTTGCGAAAATAAAACCAGAATAGATTCTTAGTCTTATTCCTTTCTGCTTTAATATTGTTTATTGGGCTGTTTTATTGGAAAAAGTGAGTAGTTTTTTAAAGGAGCTCTGGTAATTGCTGGATAAGGGGCCTGTAGTCTAGCGGATAGGACGTTGGGCTTCGGACAGCAGCTGCGATGATATGAGCAAACTGCTGGCTAGATACCCAAAAACCCCGGTTCGAATCCGGGCTGGCCCGTCACTTTAGAAATCTTTATAAACCCCTCCTTGCGCCATTAGTTACATGGCTAAACCAGCTGCAAAAGCAGTCATTGCAAAGAAGAAAATCTGGGTTCCTATCAAGGCGACCAAGCTTTTTAGCGAGCAAGTTCTTGGAGAGTCATTTGTTGAAGCGCCCGAACAGTTGATGGGACGCGTCGCAAGTGTCAGTCTGATGATTCTTACTGGAGACCCACAAAAGCAGACAGTGAGCGTTTCATTCAAAGTAACGGGGGTCACCAAAGAAGGAGTTACAACTGAACTCATCGGATACAAACTCTTACCGGCAGCTGCCAAAAAACTCATGCGCAGAAAGCGCGACAAGATAGAAGACTCATTTATTGTTGTA
>JAGVYM010000021.1 GCA_018303245.1 Candidatus Woesearchaeota archaeon
CGTTTGAAATTACTTTTAAACTTGCTATTCTATACTTGTCATATACTTAATCGTGAAGAAACCGACAAGCATGACCAGAACAACACCAAGAATCTTTGGATGGAACACCGTCTGGAACGCACTAGCATTTCCTGATTCAACCTGCGCGGTAAGGTTAGTTCCTTGAAGCTTCTCAAGCCCTCCAGTCTCTTCAGTCCAGACAGAAACAATAGAACCTACACCAATAATGGTGATGATTGCAAAAGTCCATAGCGCTGCACCGAACTTATCCTGCTTCACAAAGTCAACAATGAAGTTTCGTTCAATCCCTGTCGCCATGAACGCAAGCATCATCAAAACCATAAAAATGATGAACAACACAAACCATGGAGCCATCAAGCTGACGCTTTTGATAACAATCGGTGAAAGCAGCGCCATAAGCGCGACAAGAACTGAGATGATTGCGGCAATCGCCCTACGTTCTTTGAACCATTCCATCTGGTCCAAAACAACATAGATGAGCACTAAGATTAACAAGAATGGAAACACGTTGTTGAACTGCTGCAAAACGCTAATGTCAAGAGGGGTTGCCATGTGTGTACCTAAGGGTTACCGAACCAATCTCTAACAGTTTGTCTGGCGCCGGGTCCAGGAGTATCATCTCTTGTGATGTACCAGATTACTAACCCCATTACCGCGATAACAACTATAACTGCTTGAAGCATCGGATTAAATCTGAGCCAATCAGGAGCGAACGCAGGATAGATTCCGCCAATAATACTTGCGAGCACCGCCACAACTGCAATCGCGATGAAAATCATTACTACTCCATTATTCTTTACACCAGCCGGACTTCCTAAGCCTATGAACCCGAATAGTAGTATTGCGAGAAGAATCGCAACAAGAGCAACTCCTGTTTGTGGAATAAATGTTGTGATGATAATGAATGGGTCGGTTTCAGGGGGGTAATATCTCAACGTGTGTCCTGCAGCCAGAATTAGGGAAATAGTAAATGCAAGGATGCCATTGATTTTTTTATCTCCTTTGCGATATGGAGGAATAGCAGGAGTGTTTGCTGTTGCAGCCTGTGCCGGAACATCAATCCCAAATATTTTAATTTTCTGTAAAACTGCAAAAATGATACTAAACAGTAATATGAATGGAATCCACAAGTCATTCAAACCCCAATTATTCAGCCAATAAAGAATAGCTTGCAAGTTTCCGGACCCTGCCCCATAATACGGAATTGCTATTTTATCCACCCAGCCATTCTTTCAACCTTGCGTCCAATCTTGCAGGAGTGGTGCCTGCGCCAGGAGGAGTATCTTCTCGAGTGATAAACCAGATTATAAGTCCAAATACGAGCAACACAATAACAAGTGCTTGCATATTGGGATCATCTATGAGCCAGGAGGGTGCAAATGCGGGAAATGCTTGAAATACCATTGTTAACATCAAAAGTATTGCGGCAGCAATAGTTACCAATCGTACCGGCAAGTTGGGAAAGTGTACAATTCCAGTGAGAAGTACAACCATCAGAATTACCATCAATAAAATCGCAGCACTGGGAAGAAAGGTATTAATGATGTTAATTGGGTCCGAGCGAGCATCGTAAACTCCTCCAGTGATGTGCGGCAGAACGACAAGTGCAGCTATAGCAAAAGCGATTAGTCCGTGCATCTTTTTGTCAGGTTTTGTTCCTTGATCATTTTTGAATAGTTCAACCTTCTGTAAAATCGCAAACACCAGCGCGAACAGAAGCAGAAAAGGCAACAATGCATCAACAACACCCCATGACTGCATAAACGCAAGAACACTTTGAATCTGGCCACCACTGTAGTACTGCGTTCCAGCGTAATATGGGTCGTATGCCATCCTCTTTTAGTCACCCGCGTACATAACGATATAGATGATGAGAAGCAAGACGATTATTAAAACTATCGCCGCGACACCAGTGTTGGTCGCGAACTGTGAGAGCCAGTCCCAGAAGACTTCAAGCCAAGTCTGGCCGTTATCCGCCTTGAGAGCGTCCATGAAGATGAAGATAATGGAAATCGCGACGAACACCATGAATCCAGTGCGCCACCAGCTTCCTTCTTTAAGCCACTCTCCCTTATCGATTTCTGCTTTGCTATAGAACGTACCAATCATCATCAAGAAGAACACAAGGACGAGCAACAGCACTATTATCTCGCTGCTAACTTTGGTGATGACCGCAACGAGCTTCGAACTCGCGACAACAAGAAACGCGGTAACGAACGCAACCATCGCGTTCAAGTTCTTCTTCGTCACTTCTTTGTCTTTTGGACCTTCTTTGCCAAAAAGCGCACTTCGCTCAAGAATAGCAAACATAATAGTGAATGTCAGAATGAATGGCAGAAGAACATCATAGACTCCCAACTGCCTGAAAAAGTCAAGTACATTGCCCAATACAGTCGCCATGATTCACGCTCTTTTTCAAGTCTTTCATACCTTGTCATTTATATATGTTGTGGTGACATTCGTCTCAAGAAACGAGCTTATTTTCCTGCAGTTTGCTTTTTGCTTTCAAAGATATGCAAGGAATCGTGCCTTTCTGTTGTATAACACACAACTTTGACCCCATCTGGTTCGCGCACTATATAGCATACGTTAAATCAGAATCCAGAGTAAATGTCTGTCTTGACTCACAAAAATCGTGGTCGTAACAGCTTGTCACCGTAAGGCGCTTTGCATACCTAGCAGGAATTTCAAACCGATTCACCGTGTTCACCTCTTTGAACTTATCGTTCACATACACAACATACTTCTGGGGTTGGAAAAATCAACCCGAACCTCTTTTTGACAACTCGCAAGAACAAGCGCGGCCAGCTCTAACACGTATTTTGTCACAGCTTTCGTTTTTTAATCAAGCGTTATAAAGATTATGACTTATTTATGACTTAACGAATGAGACTACAATAAATCCGGTTCGTCTTGTGTTTTTATCCCGTTATTTCAATTTCTTTCGTAAAATTTCCAATATTTTCTGCAAAACAAATTTTAAGTCATAAAAGAAAGAAAATGTTGTGCCGGGGTCGCCTAACCCGGTATGGCAACAGTCTGAACAACTGTACCTGAAAAGGTCTCAGGGTTCAAAAACCTTACGGTTTCTCGGACTGTGGGGGTTGAAAGTCCCTGCCCCTGCGTCTTTTTATCTCGTAACCATTATAAATCACCTGCTTCTTTTATTGTTTATGCTCAACAAAAAAGTATTCCAGGAACTCCGTGAAGGAATTGAGAAGTTCGATGCCATGCGTGAAGAACTCATCGCTCAGTCTCGCCTTATTCTCAAGGCAAGCAAAGCGGCGATTTATGCGGCACACCGCGGCGACATGAAAGAAGCACAAGAACTGCTTACTGGAACAAAGAAAACACTTGTGCAAATCGATGGACTCTTGAAAAAAGATGCGCACTTAGCAGCGACCGGAGCATATGGAGACGCTTTGGAAGAGTACGCAGAAGCAGCATGTTACATCCACTACCTTGCGACAAAGCAGATTGCGACACCAAAACAAATCGGAGTGGACGCTGACGTTTACCTGCCCGCGCTTGGTGACCTTGTCGGAGAACTGGTGCGTAAAGCAGTGAATTCGGTGATTGCAGGCGATTCTACAACTGCACTCGAGATTAAAGATACTGTTTCTGAACTCTACGCAGAACTCATGCTGTTCGACTGGCGCAACACGCCCGCGCGCAAAAAATTTGATTCTATCAAATACGGACTTGAGAAGCTCGAAGACTTAGCGTTGAAGATTAAGTTGAAGTGAGTTTTATGCACATCTTATTTGATTGGGACGGAACCATTGCAAAGAAAGAAGTTGCTGAAGAAGCAAGCTTGCGGCGATGCACGACTCTTGACTTGGTCATTACCCCTGAGCAAATGCGTGAAATGCAAAAAACACATGCGCATTACGATATCAACAAGGCGGCGCTTCGAAAATACACAGGCGTTACGGATGAGCGGACTTTCTCTCATAGACTGATTTTTATGACGTAGAAAAGCTAGCCATTCATCCGCACCTTAAAAGGCGCGGCTTTCTGGCTTTTCTCCGTAAAACCACGGGCTTTAGCCCCTGGATAGCACTGAGTAGCGAGTTTTTGTTATAAGAACAATTTATTAACTCCAGTCATCTCATAGTATTCTATGTCAGGAGTGATGATTTATAAGCAAGATGGACTCTACCGTTTTGCGTATGTTCCCAAAGACGACCTCTATGCAGAAATTCTCAAACGATTTCCTGAACACGGTTATGACTTTGTCGCAGCGCGTGCAGGTTTATCTGACTGCGGAATTGTGGGAAGTGAACGAACACTACTCGTGCGCTTACTTGAAGCGCTCGATCGACAGGAAAAGACGGGAAAGCGCGTTGAAGTAGATGCGGAACTTGACCGGATTTTTCCTCACAGTGTACATCTCTCTCTTGGAGGCACACCACTTTACCCTGCCAAACCTTTATAAATTGATGACTAATTTCTGAACACTATGACGCGTACACACACCTGCGGCGAACTCACCAAGAAAGATTTACAGAAAGAGGCAACGCTCTGTGGCTGGGTACAAACGCGAAGAGACCACGGTGGAGTCGTTTTCATCGATCTCCGAGACCGCTACGGAATCACGCAAATAGTTTTTGATCCCTCCCATAATAAAGAAGTCCATACGGCAGCAGAACACCTTGGACGAGAATGGGTCTTACAAGTACAAGGACATGTCCGCATGCGGCCAGAAGGAATGAAGAACTCCAAATTACAAACTGGCGAAATAGAACTTCTTGCAGATATTTTAGTTGTTCTTAATCCAGCAGACACACCTCCTTTTGAAATCGATGGACGAGAAGAAGTATCTGAAGATTTAAGACTCAAATATAGATTTTTGGACTTGCGCAGAAAAAGATTGCAAGAAAACATCATATTCCGCGCCAATGTCATTAAGTTTCTGAGAGATTGGATGCACGCCCGTGATTTTGTAGAAATAGAAACCCCCCTGTTGACTGTATCCAGCCCAGAAGGAGCAAGAGATTTCTTAGTCCCTTCAAGAATACATCCTGGAAAATTTTATGCCTTGCCCCAAGCACCGCAGCAATACAAACAATTACTCATGGTGGCAGGTTTTGACAAATACTTTCAAGTAGCCCCGTGTATGAGAGATGAAGATGCACGGGCAGACAGAAGCCCAGGCGAGTTTTACCAATTAGACACGGAGACAAGCTTTTTGACGCAAGACCAGTTCTTTGAACTCATGGAGCCCTTATTCATTGAGGTAAGCAAAAAGTTCACCACTAAAAAAATAATGAAAGTTCCATTTCCAAGAATTCCTTATCGAGAATCAATGTTGAAGTACGGCGTGGATAAACCTGACTTGCGCTTTGGGCTGGAAATACAAGAAATAAATGAACTGGTCAAAGACGGCAAGTTCGATGTTTTCAAAAACGCTATAAAAGAAAAAGGTTGTGTAAGAATAATCACTGCACCAGGCGCCGCCAACAAATTTGCAAGAAAAGACTTAGATGAACTAACTGAGCACGCAAAATCGAACGGAGCAGGCGGTTTGGCCTATATAACACTGAAAGACAATGAAATAAAATCACCGCTAACAAAATTCTTAGGCGATGAATTCATCAATACTATCATAAAAAAAGCAAACGCCAAAGAAGGAGACATAGTGTTCTTTGGAGCTGGAAAAGAACTAACAGTTTGCAAAGTATTAGGACAGTTAAGAATTGAACTAGGCAAAAGATTAAATTTAATCGATGAGAATTTATTGGCCTGGCTGTGGATAGTGGACTTCCCAATGTACGAGTTTAACGAACAAGAAAACAAAATAGACTTCATGCACAACCCGTTCTCGATGCCACAGGGCGGAATGGAAGCTCTCCAGAAAAAAGACCCGCTGGACATATTGGCATACCAATATGACATTGTATGCAACGGACTTGAACTCTCTTCAGGAGCAGTACGAAATAACGTGCCTGAAATCATGTACAAAGCATTCAACATCGCAGGATATCCCCGAGAAGCAGTTGACAAGAAATTCGGTCACATGATAGCCGCATTTAAATTCGGAGCGCCTCCCCATTGCGGGTTTGCTCCTGGCATTGAAAGAATGGTCATGATATTACGCGGAGAAAACAACATACGAGAAATCACAGCATTCCCTAAAAATAAGTCCGCAGAAGACGTCATGATGGGCGCACCCTCTGAAGTTGATGAAAAACAATTGAAAGAACTTCACATAAAACTAGATATTGTGCAGCCGAAGAAGTGAGACTGTGGACGACTGTATTTTTTGTAGAATAGTGAAAGGGGATGCGCCGTGCCATAGAATTTGGGAGGATTCTGAGCATCTTGCATTTCTCTCAGTATTCCCAAACACTCCTGGTTTCTCAGTTGTTATTACTAAAGAGCATCATGCTAGTTACGCCTTTGATTTACCCAATTCAATTCTCAAAGCATTAGTTATTGCTGCAAAAAAAGTTGCAAAGCTCATTGATTCGAAGCTTGAAGATGTTGGGCGAACAGGCATGATTTTTGAGGGATTCGGTGTTGACCACATTCACGCTAAACTTTTTCCAATGCATGGGACAAAGATGAAAGATTGGAAGCCTCTAAAATCGAACGTTGATAAATATTTTGAAAAATATGAAGGATATGTTTCTTCGCATGACTACAAGCGTGCAGATGACACAAAACTAGCAGAACTTGCGAAGAAAATTCGAGACTGAGTCTATTAAAAAGTGCGCCGGCGCCGGGACTTTCAACGTTCTCAGCTACCGCTAACCGAAAACTATTTGAACCCGGATATCCTTTCGGATACCTACCTGACAAGTAGGCGGCCTACCTGGTTGGCCAACGCCGGCACCTTTTTCTTTTTGATTGCCCGCTTAAAATGTCTTTCTGAAGAAAAGTTGGAAATCTTCCAACTCTCACAGAAACCTTTTTAACCCAGCATCTCGAAAATCAACATATGAACGCTCCAAAAACAATCGCAACACACGACGGTAACTTCCACGCAGATGACGTGTTTGCTATTGCCATCTTGAAAATGATCTATCCTGATGTAGTAGTTGTTAGAACGCGTGACAACGCTCTTATGGAAAAAGCGGACCTGCGCGTTGATGTAGGGTTCAAATACGACCCATCAACTGGCGATTTTGACCATCATCAAGCAGGAGGAGCGGGAAAACGCGCGAACGGAATTGAATATGCTGCCTGTGGCCTTATTTGGAAGCACTTTGGACAATTATTGGTAGCTGAAAGAATTCAGCAGCGAATTGATTTCAAGCTTATTCAGTTCATAGATGCAGAAGATTTGGGCGCTGTCATCTATGATGAAAAACTCCCACCTGTGACCGTAGCAGATTTGGCGAGATTATTTAATCCACTCTGGAACGAACAAACAGATGTTGACGCTTGCTTTATGCAAGCAGTACGGTTTGCACAACACTTCATTGAGCGACTTCTAGCCGCAATGCAAGGAGAAGAACAAGCTTCAATAATAGTCAGAGCAGCCCTCAATAAATCAAAACGCAAAGACTACATTGTTCTTGAAGAATATGCGCCATGGAAAGATGTTATTGTTGGAGAAAGCGAAGCAAAGTATGTGGTTTATCCTGCTTTAGACAAACGAGACTGGACAGTTTATGCAGTCCCCATAACTAAAAGCTCATTCGAAGCACGCCAAAAAATGCCTGCATCATGGGGTGGGAAAAAAGATGAGGAGCTTGCCAAAATCACCGGAGTTTCTGACGCAGTTTTTTGCCACAGCGGGCTTTGGATTGCAAAAGCAAAGAGCTGCGCAGGCGCTGAAAAGCTCGCGCAGCTGGCGTTAGCGCACAAGTAGCACAAACCTTTTTAAAAAACCACGTTCTCGGCTTACCTATGGAACTATCCTTAGACTTGGTCAAAAAAGTTGCTGCCAACGCACGCTTGAAACTCAAAGAGGAAGAACTCAAAAAGTTCCTTGAAGAAATGAAAGACATACTTGGGAATTTCTCAAAACTTTCAGAAGTCGACACAAATAATACTCTGCCGAGCTTTCATCCGATTCCCGTAGTGAACAAAACACGCGAAGATAAGGTTGGCGAATGTTTGAATCGTGACGATGCACTTTCACTTACAGCGCACACCAAAGATGGCTACTTCAGAGGTCCTAAGGTATTATGATTATCCGTGACTTTGTTGCAAATGCAAAAAAAGGAAATATCGACCTTGTAGAACATACGCACAAGGCGGTTGAAGAAGCCCAAAAGATTTCAAAAGAGTATAGATACATAACTGCATGGGCAGACACGATTTCTCGGGCTGAAGAACTTCAAAAACAGGCAACAACCGGAAATGCGCAAGGAAAACTCTTTGGAGTTATTATTTCAGTCAAAGACAACATATGCGTCAAAGGAGTGGAAAGCACGGCAGGGAGTGCAATACTCAAAGGATACAAGCCACTCTTCAACGCAACCGTTATCGAAAAATGTTTGGCAGAAGGAGCAATCATCCTTGGCAAAACAGCACAAGACGAATTCGGATTTGGAGGATTTTCAGTAAATACGGGAATCGGCTATGAAAAACCCCTTAATCCTCTAGATAAAAAAAGAACTACTGGTGGAAGTTCAGGAGGAGCGGCAGGGCTTACCCGCAAAGCGACCTTTCCGCACCTTGCTTTGGCAGAAAGCACCGGGGGAAGCATCGCAAACCCTGCAGCATTTTGCGGCGTGGTCGGACTCACTCCAACTTACGGACGTGTCTCGCGCTATGGACTTATCGATTACGCAAATTCGCTTGACAAAATTGGCACCATGGCACTCAATGTCGAAGACGCAGCATTGCTTCTTCAACTTATTTCTGGCGAGGATGTCAAAGATAGCACCAGCGCAAGTATTCCTGTACCATCTTACGAAGTTCCCGGAGCAATCCAGGGTCTGCGTATAGGAATCGTAAAAGAGGCGTTCAGCGAAGGAATGGACGCGTCGGTGCGTCGCCTTATCATGAACGCTATTCACTCTCTTGAGCAGAAAGGCGCACGAAGGCTTGAAATCTTGCTGCCCCTTGCATCAAACTATGGCCTTCCTGCTTATTACACACTTGCATTAAGCGAATCTAGCACCAACCTTGCAAAATACTGCGGGCTGCGCTACGGCGCAAGCGACCAGCTCAACGCACCCTATAATGAATACTTCGCGCGCGTGCGCAGCAACCATTTTGGGCAAGAAGCAAAACGACGCCTGCTGCTTGGAACCTTTGCCCGAATGGCAGGACACCGCGACGCGTTCTACACAAAAGCAGCACAAATACGTACGAAAATATTGCAGGAATATGTGGAAGTCTTCAAGAAAGTTGATGTGCTTATTACTCCCACTATGCCCATCGTGGCGCCAACGTTCGACGAGCTCAAGAACTTGACTCCACTGCAACACTACGCAATGGATGTTTTAACTGTCGCACCAAACCTCGCAGGACTTCCCCACCTCTCTATTCCGTGTGGAACGCACAATAATCTGCCTGTTGGATTTATGATTACTGGAAATCATTTCGCTGAACAAAAAATAATCCAAGTGGGGCGAGCATATGGAGCATGATATCCTTATTGGAATGGAAGTCCACGTTCAGCTCAACACAAAATCCAAATTGTTCTGCAGCTGTCCGACAAATGCAACTGAGCCAAACACCGTCATATGCCCGACGTGCCTAGGACACCCGGGAAGCAAACCTGTGCTCAACGCACTCGCACTTGAATGGGCCACAAAGCTCGCTCTTGCGATTGGTTGTACGATCGCACCGAGTGTTGTTTTTTCCCGCAAAACTTATTTTTATCCCGATCTTGTCAAAAACTTCCAGATTACGCAATATGAAGAACCGCTCGGGAGCAACGGACAAATTACTTTGGATAGCAAACAACTCGTCCGCATTAAACGATTACACGTCGAAGAAGACCCTGGAGCACTCATTCATGAATCTGGCGGGACTTTGATTGACTATAACCGCAGTGGAATCCCTCTGTGCGAAATTGTCACCGAACCGGATATGCACTCGCCAGCGGAAGTACGAGAGTTTATGAAAAAGCTGCTTTCCGTTGTGAGCTATCTGGGGATTTTCGACCAAGACACCTGCGTTATCAAAGCAGACGCGAACGTTTCCATAAAAGAACGTAACTTTCAACGCGTCGAACTCAAGAATATCACGGGCTTCAAAGAAATCGAACGAGCACTACACTACGAAATACAACGGCAGAAACAACAGGAAGTCAAACGCGAAACTCGAGGATGGAACGCCGAAAAAGGCATTTCTTATTCCTTACGCGACAAAGAATCTGAAGAAGATTATGGCTACATCGTCGAACCTGACTTGCCTGTGTTCGAGGTTTCACATGATTGGGTCAAGGAAATTCAGAAAAAAATCCCTGAACTTTCAGAACAGCGCGCCGCACGATGGGTACGCACGTGGAAAATCGACCAGACGGATGCGCGCATTATCGCAGCTGATTTAGATGTTGCAGTATTGTTTGAAACAATCGCGAAAAAAGCTGAACCCTTGCTTTCCAGCAGATGGGTCAGACGCGAAGTCCTGCGGCTACTCAACGACCAGCGCAAAGAATTAAAAGAAACTGCATTTGAAGCAGAATCGCTTTCTGAACTGTTTAACCTACTTTCTCAAAAGAAAATCACAGACCGGATCGGTCAACGTTTGATAGAACAGCTAGCTGAGCGTAAATTCTCTCCCGTAAAGTACGTCAAGGAACAGAACCTTGGAATGGTCGTTGATGAAGAAGTGCTTCGCAAAGAATGTCATACTGCGATTGCGCAAAACTCCAAAGCGGTCGAAGACTACAAAAAAGGAGAAGAGAAATCTTTGCAGTTCTTGATTGGGCAAGTTATGCGCGCTACAAAAGGAAAAGCGTCGCCCGCTGTTATTAGAGAACTTCTTCTGAAGTTACTTGGTTAACGAATCCATTTCGGCATGCATCCTGCTTTCAAAGTCGGTAACCCGCTCGCCATCCGCACGCTCTGAAGAAAGCAAATGCATGAGCTTTCTTGCGAGCTCAATATCATCTTGCGAGAGCTTGAACTGGTTCGCGTGCTCCTGGAGCAAACGGCTTTCGAGTTCTTCAACATTGGTTTCTTTCACCATGGTAATCTGCAATTCTTTTGAGTTCAGTGCATTGGTATTGTGCAACACAGCATAGGCCTTTTTCGCGTATGCCTGATGCAGAAGATCGTTCCAGCTTATGTCTGCTGGGCGGCCTTGCGTAAGACAGCCTTGGAGTCGGACTGTCACAATAGCATTGTTCAAGTCTTTATTAGCGATCGCTTCTTTGAGCAATTTATTGGCTTCGGAAACACTTTTGTTATCGGCATCAACTGAAATAGAAATAACTGGGTGGATGACAAGCAGAATGTTGCGGATATTCCAGTCTTCCACAATTACCATGTTGCCTTTACCTAACTTCTCCAACTCTGAAAAACTATTTGGAAAAACAGGACCAGGATAGACAATATTCTTGTACTGCTCCACTGATGTTTTGTCAACAATGTGCACGTGACCACCCGCGTAGTAATCAAATCCAGCAGGCATCATCGAACATGCCATAGCATCCATGTGCTCAAGTTCTTTAGGTTTAAGCTCTGCGATTGCGCTGTGGAACATGAAAATTTTAGGCCCTGGTTCTTTTTCCAACTGCTCTTTTGCAAGATAACAATAGTATCCCGTTTCTAAGCCACCTTTCTTACCAATCATCCCAGTGATTTTTATTTTTGTTTTTGGGTCAACAGTGAACTTGAGCGTGAACCTTCCGTTAGACAGTTCTTCTCCTTGCGCTACATTAATTCCAAGACCTGCTTGCTCTATCACGTCTAACATTGTCTTTCCACTTGGAGAGAAATCATGGCTTCCTGCGATGAAATATACGGGAATATCTGCGTCATTGATGCGCTTAAGCTGTTCAACGACAATGCGCAGACTGTCGATTGCCGGGACTGCAGTGTTGAATAGGTCTCCTGCGATTAAAACGAAATCGACTTGTTCATTTAAGCAGGTGTCAATCGCAAGCTTGAACGACTTTGCATTTGCTTCTCTTAGCCGCGGATCACGCCAGCCACCCATGTGACAGTCGGCGATGTGGGCGAATTTCATGAAAGTTTTACTCCCGCAAAACTTTTCCGCTCCAGGGGCTTTGCCTTTCGCTCTTCCAACAAGACTTTCATCGGCATGGCAAAGCTCAAGAAATTGCTGGTGACAATCGCTTCCCCTTTGTCAAGGCTCGCAATTAATCTTTCATCACTGGTCAAATCCTGGCTTGCGCTTTCGATGATCGCCTGACGCTCCGAATGCAGTTCGATCCCGAAAATCACTTTCGTGTTGATATTGGCAAGAACTTCTCGCGGAATCAACGATGGAAGCTGGGTGATTGCGACAAGACCAACGTTGAACTTTCTTCCCTCTCTTGCAATAGTAGAAAACACATTTGGCCCTTTTTCCAAGACTTCTTTCCCAAGCACCCGCGGAGCTTCTTCAAGCACAATGCTGATTACGGGACGGGCACGCATGTCTTGAAGCGCAAAACTTTTCTGGCGGTCAAGAATCACACTAGCAATCATGCTCCCAATCAACACTTCGACATTTCCTTGGAACGAACTCGTGTCAATAATGACGGTCTTACCTTCTTCTAGCGCTTGGACGATGTCGCTCAAGGTCGTTTTTCCAGCAGTCGTGTCAAACACCCCTTGTGAGTGGATGTTCTTTTGCTCGTCAACATCAAGTCGGAGCAATTGCATAAGCGTACGCTGCACCACGGCAAGCGTGCCTTCATGGTATTTCTCAAGCGGCTGCTCGCGCAGCACCGCTTCGACCCACGCGTCACGATACTTGCCATAATACGCGCTTAACGCCTGCCTCTGCGGGTCGGTCCAGTCCATCGCGCCATCGAAATGCTTGGGATGCAGCTGACTCAAATTGATTTTGAGGGTTCTTGCTCCTGGAATCACGTCGCGGGAATAATACACCAATGCCTCTGCCTTTGGGTGCACGCGCAGCTGCTCGAAATATTCATTGTGCGGGTCAAGCACCAGCATCCCTGCATAATTGCTGCCGAGCACTTCGCTGAGCAGATTAGTCATGAACACACTTTTCCCTCTTCCAGTTGTGCCCGCGATTAACAAGTGATGGCTGAGTGCTTTCTTTCCGTCAATGCAGACGGGAACATCGAGCACTTTTGAACCACTGCGCAGTTTTCCGAGCATCAATGAATTCGCAGGAGCGGTAAGAAAACTCACGTCTTCGCGCAATAAATCACGAACTTTGGTGAAAAACGTTGGAAGGGTCTTTGCTGAAGCGGCGTCTTTTTCACCCACAAACGCCAGACTTTTAAGACGAGCCAGCACATAATTGCGAAGCTTCGCATCCATGAGCTCCAACGAATCATCCTCTTCTAATTTAAGACCGGAAATAAGTTCCAAATGTGATTGGGAGAGCTGGGAACCATAAATCAGGTCGAACACTTGCATGATAACTTTACCTTTTTCATTCTCGGCGATTAGTAGTTCTCCTAACTCGAGCGAAGAATCATTCTTTTGACGGACAAGCACATTCCCAAACTCTCCTCCGATAATCAACCCTTTGTTCATTGCGTTATTTCTACACAAAAAGTTTATATTGATTTGCGTTCTGCGCAATTCAAATGAAAACTGCGGAGAAAGAAGCGCTCGAGCGCGCACGTAAGCTCGAATTAGAACCTGAACCGGTTACTGATATCCGTGAATTACAAAAGCAAAACCTCGACGAGGCAGAAAGCCTGCGCAAACTGCTCAAACCAGCGCGTTTTGTTGAAAAGGCACGGCGTAAAAATTAGGGGGCGCGTACTTTTTCAACTCCAAAAACTTGCCGCTCTGCGCAACGAACTGACAAGTTTTTGGTGTCGATGGTAAACAGCGTTCTTCATCGTCGAGCAAAAAGAAAGCTTTATAAACTTTGACGGAATTGCAATATCGACGGGGGCACGTCAAACTTTTTGTTTGACTTGTTCTCATAAATGGGGGCGTAGGATTCTATTCGAAGCCCCTCCTAAAAAATGAGGAGGAACACCATATGGCTGAAAAAGTAGCAAAAGTAGGAGTCAAGAAAGAAGACGGATATCTCTATTTTGTCACCAAGGCAGGAGATATCGGGCGCGCAAAGATGGCACGCGGACGCAAGGGTAAAGCAGGAAAATCAGAAACCGTTGCAAAAGTCGGAGCCAAGAAAGTCGGCGGATACTTGTACTTTGTCGACAAGAACGGCGACATCTCACGCGCAAAGATGGCACGCGGCGGAAAACGCCGATAATTTTATTTTTTTAGTTTATTTTTTAAAGTTACTGTTTTTTTCTAAACGTTTATAAAAACTTGTTTAAGAAAAAAGTGAAAAGAAAAAACAAACCTTACGCAGCTTCTTTGTATTCGTGACCGTACTCAGGAATTCTGATAATCTTGTCATCATCTCTGTACGCAGGGTCCACGAACTTGTCGATGGAAATGATTTTCGGACGGTCAGCATCGTATTCACCGAACTGCTTGATGAACTCGTTTTTCGCGTGGTAGAGCGCACGGCGCACGATCGCTGCATCGTACTTACTCTCTCCACGTTTCAATCTCCACAATTCACCAAAAGGAGCATAGGACAACAATGTTGAGGCAAGGGATTCTGACGCGAGCTTCACGCCATCTTTGGTTATTCCTTCAAGTGAGTTATCCTTAAACTGCTCGTAACGGCGGTTGTCAATAGCTTCTGACACTCCGCCGAGCAACACTCCCAGTCCTTTGAAACCAAGTCCACCATCAAGAAGAAACGTGTACGTTCCAATTCCGCTTGCAACATGACCTGCCCCTCGAAGCAACCAGGAACCCCACCCTTTTGATTCTTCATATTCTTTTACGTAACTCGTATACGCCTTTCCTAACGAGTCCTCCAATCCTTTAACTAACGATTTTCTTTCCTCTTCATTCTTTGCATTATTGAGATATTGTTGAATATCTCTGTCTTTCTCGAGTTCTGCTTTGTTTGAATTTATGAATTGTTCACGGTTCATACTTTCACCATTCGCAATAGTTCGGTAATAGTAATTATGCCCACTATCTTCTTGTCCCGAACAACTGCGTTCATGGCACGACTCTTTTGAATCATGCTCTTAGCAACTAGTTCGACATCATCTGTGAAGTTGATAACGTCAATCGGTTTGCTCATGATATCTTTTGCTTTCATCGTTTTAGGATCTTTACCTTCAGCAACGATACGATTGTTAATGTCGAGCACAGAGATTATTCCTTGAGGGTGAGACTCTTTGTTAACAACGAAAACATGACGCAGCGTGGTTTTGCGCAGCTTTTTAGCCACTTCGACAATCAACTCGTCTTCATGACACGTGTACGGTTCAATCAACACACATTCTTTGATTTGCATTTTACTTCACCTTCCTATGGTTTCTCGTCATTATAAGTTTTATGGATTAACTCATTGTATTTATCCGAAAGCTCGTTGTGCTTGCCTGCAAGATCTTCCAGCGCAGCGTCAGTATTTCTTAGTTTTTGGCTCTTCCTGCGCAAGTGCCAGGTAATGACTGCGGTAAGTCCGCCTACAATGTGGGGTGCCCAGCTTGTAAGGGGGTGCAAAAGTTCCATTGCCTGCCTTCGAGTTTCAATCTCGTAACCTTTCCCTTTAAGTTCTTTGATAATGTCATCCACTGATTCTTTAAGTTTCCCAATCTTCTGGTCGACTTCTTTTTTCTGCGCAGCGAATTCTACCGAGCGCTTTGCGCGAACTTCTTCTTCAAGTGTGAGCCCTTCTTTCAAATATCCTTGCAGTCGTTGAATATACAATTTATTCTCTTTAATTTGTCCATACAGCATCTCAGCTTCAGTAATGTTCGCTTTCAGTTTTATGAGCGCATCACTTCGAGCATCAGTTTTATTGTAACCTTTAACAAAATCCTTAACCCTGCCACTCCCACCTTTAAGTTCATACTGGTTTTTCAAGAAGTTGAACAACTCCTTTTCTTCTGGAAGAAGTTCTTTGTCTTTTACAAGATAGTCATTTATTCTCTCAAGCACTTTGCCTTCAGCAACACGATTATCTTCATTCGTATCGTAAATCTCACACAAGGCATTAAGTTTTTTAGTGTATGTACCTGCAACAATTTCTCGCCCAAGTATTTTTTCTCCTACTGCTCTTCGTGCTTCG
>JAGVYM010000022.1 GCA_018303245.1 Candidatus Woesearchaeota archaeon
TGCACTTTTCAATCCCTCCTTTTTTGAGGATTTTTTGCAGCTGACTTACGGAGTAATGGGTGTGGTCTTCATCGAAGTGGCTGGTTAGTTTTTTGGATAGATAGCGGGGGAGTGAGGTGATGATGTTGCGCGCTGGTTCTGCAATTATGATGGTCTTACGCGCGACGCGTTTCATTTCCTTGACTGCGTTGGCTGGATGTGGGACGTGGTGTAAAACGCTGCGCATGAAAACGACGTCAAATGAGCGCGAGGGAAACTCCATGTTTTCGCAGTCCATGACGCGCAGGTCAATTCCGTTGTATCGCTTGCGGCCAACTTCAAGCATGTCAGGTGATAAATCAGTCCCAACATAAGTGCCAATATAATGTTCTTCCTTCAAAACCTCGTATAGTATTCCTGTCCCGCAGCCGATGTCGAGGATGCTTTTTACTTTTGAAAGGTCTATCTGGTTGATGATTGCGCGCAGCCATTCTTTTGAGTAGTAACGTCCATTGCGTGTTCCTTCGCGCTTTTCATCGTACTCGTGTGCGAGCTTGATGTGTAGGTCGTGTTCCCGCGTTTTTCTGTCTGCTTTCTCTTTTTTCATTTTGAAGGAATTTCTTTATTGTGATGAAACACAAAATGGTCGTAGATTAAAAACTTTACCAAAAACAAAAGGATGGTTACTCCGATGATTGCAAATGCGTAGTGTACTTGGAGATATTTCTCGGTGAGTTTGACAAGGAGGACGTTGATGACGTAAACAACGAGGTAGCGGATGAATCGTGAGAGATAGTTTGTTTTGACCTTAAATATGAACTTCATGGCGAGGAAAAAGTTGAAGAGTGTGACGAGTCCTAACACAATAACGTATGGTATTAGGTAGTTCACCCCAAAATATTCAGTTATGAACAGGGTTGTGAAGAAGGTGAATGCGGTGCTTACTCCTCCTACAATAGTATAACGTACAATTTTGATGCCGAACAGTTTTTTCCCTGCCGAGTGGAGTAGTTCAATTGCCATGGGTGACTTACTTTTTGGATAGCGAATCAGCGAGAACGCCTATGAGCATTGTTTGGATTCCAATGATAAGCAAAAGCACAGGCAAATCGCCAAGCCCTGTGGGGGCGTGCGTGACTTCGTAAATTCCATCAATAAGTCCTGCGAAGATAAGTACGAGGGCGGGGACAAGGAAGAATTTTAACGGTCGGAAGTACATGATTATGCGGAAGATGAGCGTGATGAATTCCAGAAACTTTTTGAATGCTTTTGGTGTGGGTTTTTCTCCCATGATTGATTTGCCGATGCGTTTGAAATAGTTAATTGGGACGTACCTGATGGTGTAGTCATTTGTAAAAAATGCAAGAGTGATGGTGGTAGTGAATGAGAATCCTGAAGGGTAAAGTTTGAAGAATTCCATTGCTTTGGTTTTGTTGAACACGCGCATTCCTGAGTTGATATCTTCAATTTTTTTGCCGGTCATAAAGTTGGCGAGTTTGCCGATAATCCATTTTGCGGGTCTGCGAAAGAAGGGAATGTGAACGTTTTTTCCAGTTCGCGCTCCTACAACCATGTCGTATTCAGGGATATGGGTGAGCAGTTTTGGGAGGTCTTCAATAGGGTAGGTTCCATCTGCATCAGTGATGGCAACCCATGTTCCTTGGGCCGCGCTGAGTCCTTTTTTAAGTGATGCGCCATATCCTAGGTTGTAGGGGTTGTTGATTACAGTTATGCCCGTAATTTTTTTGAGAATTGAGAGCGTGTTGTCAGTTGAGCCGTCGTTTACTGCGATGA
The DNA here is from genome assembly GCA_018303245.1 of Candidatus Woesearchaeota archaeon. Lineage (GTDB taxonomy): Archaea > Nanobdellota > Nanobdellia > Woesearchaeales > ARS49 > JAGVYM01. The sequence continues at coordinate 1,774 of JAGVYM010000022.1, forward strand.
TCTCGCAGGGGTAGGAAAGTGAGCTGGTGCTTTTTTGAATTCGTATTATTGTGTCTTGAATCGCTTCAGATTCATTATACACTGGAACGACAATACTTAAGTAAATCATTTTTTTGCTCAGGTAATCAGTGACTTATAAACGTTTCTAGTTGATGGAATAAATCCAAGTTGTCGCGTTTGGAAACGCGGAGGGAATTATCTTGGCAAGATTAGCGTGAGGGTAGTGTTCAAGGTAGTCGCGCACGTTGTAGTCTGCAGTTCCTTGTAAAGCGCCAGTTTCAAGTTCTTCATGAACGATAACGTAGCGAACAGGTGGTCGCGAGGTAGGGTAGGGGAGTGATGTTCCTGCAAGAAGTTCAGGGGTGCTGAAATTTCCTTCCAGCATTGTGGTGAAAGAGGTTTGGTTGAATGGGACCATTTCAACATAGGCGCGTCGTTCAATATCTCTGCGCATGACTGCGAACGCCATTTGGTAAACGCGTGTCGTGATGACGGTGAAATTTCCAGTGGTGGTGTTAAGGATGTATGCTGCTGTGGTGTCATAATCATGTTGCATTGACTGGACATGTTCTCCTTGGTAAATACGTTCAAAAAAGAGCCCGGCTTGAATGAAGAGGATTGCGATGACGAGTGCAAGTACTGGTTTGAAAACTTTTTTGGGCAAAAGGTATGCGCCTGGTGCGGCGAAGGTGGTGAAGAGTATTGCTGCTGGAATGACGTAGCGAGGGAGGAGTCCTTCAAGAGTGAAAATGGAGAGGGTGGTAATGCAGAATAGGAGAATGATAAGTTCAGCATCGTTACATTTTTTTCGTCGTGCGAATAACCAGAAGAATGCCAGTGGTGCTAGAATCCAGTTGAAGAAAAACGCAGAGAACGTGACGACTGCTTTCTGAAGATAGGAAAGAAGGTAGCGGTTGAGAATAAGTTCTTTTTTGTACCAAGGGAGGGGGTTTTGGAATTCAAAGTCATTTGCAGTGACGAACCCTGGTTTTGTGACGGTGTGCTCGTAGAGATAATTGACGCGCGTGGCAGCCCTGGTTTTGAATACAGAAATTCCTTCGTGGGTAAGGACGATTTCTCGAACAATAAATGGAATGAGCACAGTTAAGATGATACAGCAAGCGATGGCGAGCATGCGGTAATTCTTTGGCGTGGTGAAAAATGGTTTAAGCGGGGTTTTCCAGAGGAAGACAATGCACATTGCGGGCAGGACAAATGCCATTTGAATGTGGTAGAGTAGGCCAAGGCCAAGGGAGAGCGCGGCAAGGTAGAATGAGCGTGACGTGCGCGATTTTAAATATCGTGCAAAATAGAAGATGGTCATGGTGGTGAATAGAGTGATTCCTGTTTCGAGGAGTAAGCTTGCTGATTCATAGAGAAAAAGGGTGGAAAGTCCAACAAGGAGGATAGTGAGTGTTGCGACATTTTCGCGGTGATAGTTGTCAAGTGCCAGACGGTAGAGATATATGAGTGTGAGGATGGTTATGGCAAGTGGAACAAGGAGTATGCTGAAGGTGTTGATTCCGAAGAAAAAGAAGACAGCAGTTAAGAGGATGACTTGGAGTGGCTGCCAGTCTGAAATTCCTGAAAATAGCTTGTAGTGCGCATGGCCGTCAATAAAATAGGCTTTTAGTGCTGTGATGTCGGTGAGTTTTCCTGGTTCGTTGTGGAGTAATTGCGCAATGCTTCCTGCGGTGATTGCGCGCTGGTACGAATTGGAGATGGTGAGGTCAAAGACAAGGTTGAGTGCGAGAGCAGACAAGGCATAAATGCAGATTATAATGATGAGTGCGTGTTTGTTTTTCATGTAAGAAATAGCTCGGAAAGTGGCTTTAAATAAGTTATGTGCGTGAAGTCCACAAAGCAAAGTAAGAACGGAATTGCTTTTTTGAGGGGTTTGCGCGTTAACTTTTTATAGGGTGAGTAAATTCATAAAAAGGTGATATACGTTGTAGGTTCAGGACCTGCAGGAGTTTCTTGTGCTCACGCGCTTCTTGCAAAAGGGTATGAAGTGACCTTGCTAGATGCAGGAGTTGTTCTTGACAAAGACAAGCAAAAAATTCTTGCAATTCTGCAAAAGAAGAAAAAATGGCCTGCCGAACTGGTGGAGAAGATAAAGTGCAAGTTGGACGTGGGGGCAAAAGATGGGCCGTATAAGTTAAGTTACGGTTCTGATTATCCATACCGTGAGGTTCAGGACCATATTCATCTTGATGTGCAAGGTGCGCTTTGTAGGCCTTCATTTGCTAAGGGTGGGTTGAGCACAGTTTGGGGAGCGGCAGTGCTTCCGTATATTGATGAGGATATTGTGGACTGGCCTGTGAAGATTAAGAAGTTGGCTCCGTATTATCGCAAAGTGCTTTCGTTCATGAAAATTGCGGCAGTGAAGGACGAGCTTGTGCAGCGTTTCCCGTTATATACTAAAAAATATGATACGTTCAATCCTAGTGAACAGGCAACATTGTTGCTTGGACATTTTCGCAAGCATAAGACTGAGTTGTATGAGCAGGGTTTTCGTTTTGGGAGTTCACGCCTAGCGGTGCGTTTTGCAGCGGAGGAGAGTAAGCCAGGTTGTGTGTATTGCGGGCTGTGCTTGTATGGTTGTCCAAATCAGTTGATTTATTCTGCAGCAGGTACGATTGATGAATTGAGAAAATATGAGACGTTCACGTATGTTCCTGATGTGGTTGTTGACAAGGTTGTTGAACAAAAAGAAGGAGTGACTATTGTTGCGCGCAGCAGGTCAAAAAAAGAGCCTTGTGAGTTCAGTGGTTCACACGTTTTCATTGGGTGTGGGGCGATTCCTACAACAAAAATATTGCTTGCTTCAATGAACGCGGTTGGTAAGAAAGTTACTCTGCGGGATTCTCAGCAGTTTTTGGTTCCCTGTTTTGCTTACAAGGGGGTAAGGGATATAGTGCATAAAAAACTGCACACGCTTTGTCAGCTGTATGTTGAAATACTTGATACTGCTCTTGACAAGCGGCACATTCACGCGCAGGTGTATACGTATAATGATGTGTATGACCAATGGCTGAAGAAAAAGTTTGGCGTGTTGTGTAAGTTGCTTGCGATTCCGTTTAAGTTTGTGATGGGTCACGTGGTCGTGCTTAAAGTTTTTTTGCATTCGGACAGTTCAGGGAAAATAGATGTTTCGCTGGATAAGTCGGGAAAGCTTATTGTTCGAGGTTTGCCGTTAAAATCTAAAAAAACGCTTCGTGCAATTCTTTGGAAATTGATGTGCAATCATAGACTTTTGGGTTTTTTTCCCTTGCTTCCTTTGGTAAAATCAAGCAAGCCAGGTGGCGCAAATCATTATGGAGGGAGTTTTCCTATGCGCAAGCGCCCAGGGATGTTTGAAAGTGATGTTCTGGGAAGGCCGCGTGGTTTTAAAAGGGTTCACGCTGTTGATTCGACTGTTTTGCCTGCGATTGCGAGCCAAACAATCACGTTTACCATTATGGCGAATGCGTATCGTATTGGAAGTGAGTTTGACGGTGTGGCAGCGGGTGTGCCTGAGGTCCGAGTTGCTCTGCCGATAGAGGAAAAAGTGCAAGGTAACATTTATATATCCTGACGTGTATGTTGCAGATATAAAGAGGTGCGCTGAAAACTTGTTTTCAGCTTATCTCTTTGTGCTATAGTTAAGTGTCGTTAACAATGTTAACAAAGAGGTGTATTATGAATAAGCGTGGAGCCCTTGAGCTCTCTATCACGGCGATTGTTGTTCTTATCATTGCGATTACTATTCTTGGATTAGGTATTGGTTTTATCAAGAAACAGTTTGGTGCGGGCACCGAGCTTGTGGGAAACCAACTCAGTATCATCAAGCAGCAATTGAAGGACCAGATGAAGGAGGGCGGCGAACTGTTGACCTTTTCATTCCCGGAGCAGGTGACCAAAGGGACTCCGCAGAACATTGTGATTGGGGTGCTAAACACCGCTGCGAATCCTAAATATCAAGATGACCCTAAACAAGATAGCGTTTGCTTCCGTGTTGAAGTGCGCTGCATCAAGCCGTTCACTCCAAATTCAGATTGTATTGATGGGAAGTCAAATCCTGTTGTAGTTGGTGGTTATGATTCTTCAACATTGGACCCGGTCCCAAGTGACCAGAACTGGTTCAAGAGTCTCAATGGCGAGTTTGATTTGAAGAACTTTGAAGGGAATGCCTATGATGGTACAATTCTTGTCAAAGGAATCAAGTCTGACCGCTACAGCATGGAGGTCAACGTGTACAAGTCGCCTGGTGACCTCAAGTGCGAGGAGCATGATTTCGTAGCTGACCAGGTTCCGTACGCAAGCAAATCAGTAGTCTTGAACGTGGTGTAAAATGAAAAAAGCAAAAACGATGGAGCCTAAGTTGAATTTTGTAGAACACGAACTCTACAAAACCATAGGTGCAGGTTCAAAACGCCATATGACCCAGTCCGAGGAATTCGAAATCATGAAGCTCGTCCTGGACAAATTTTTATGGTTAGGTACTGGTTTGCTGGGTGTCGGTCTGTACTTCGCAATCACGTCCGAGCTCAACGATGGTCTTTGGTTTATTCTTGCAGGAACGCTAGTCATGGTCGTGTTTGCCTGGTTTATCGTGCGCGAGTTTGAACGGTTGAGATAACTTAATTTCTTTTCTTCTTTTGCCTTCGTGCGTGCTCGCCAATAACTAGTCCTAAGAATATGATAAAGATTCCTGCGAGCATAAGCCAACGAAACGTGCCATACGCGTAGTGTAATACAAAACCTGCAAGCAGGACAAGTAATCCTAACATGCTAACAGGGTATCGAAAAGGAGCCTCGATTAAAAATTGCACCAGCAAGTCTTCCATTTACGTAAAGTATGAGCTGAGTTATAAAAATCTGGTGCTTCTGTGCAAAGCAACCTTTATAAATCGCGTTCTCTATGCTCATATGAAAATGAGGTGTGCATACATACTAGGTGTTGTATTATTGTTACTTCTCGCAAGCTGCGCAAAGCCAGAGTGTTCGAAAGCTTCTGACTGCACGGCAAAGTCAGCGCCAGGTTTCATTGTGTCATGCACAGACGGCAAATGTGCGTATGCTCCGCTTGCGAATGTCTGTGGCAACAATAAATGTGAACTTGAGATAGGGGAGGACCAGAATACGTGTGCAAGTGATTGTGGTGCGTGTGAAGGGAAAGTGAAAGATAAGCAATATTTGGAATATCAACTGGTGAACAATAAGTGTGTTCAAGGAGTTCCTGCGAGAATAGTGCGTCCGTTATCTTCAGTCAATGACATCTCAAATGCGGGCGATAAGTTCCACATCCAGTCAAGTTACAGCCAGCCGTTCAACCTCAAAAAAGATTTATTCACAGTCGCGATCCGTCTTGAGCAAGGTCCGCAGAATCGTGACGAGCGGATTATTGATGTTGAGCTTTCGGGCATGACTAAGGATAGAAGAAAGCTCGTGCTGGGTCGGAAGGACATCAACCGGCCGCTTTGGGAAGGAGTGGAATTGAACGAGGGGTTGATTCTTGATTTTCCTGCGTTCGAGGTCGAAAACGAGTTAAACAGTTTGGTGTTGAAAGTCCGTTACGAGTATGGTGTTCTGCAGGGCGACAAGCCAGTGAGAAAAGAAAGTTCGTTCAATGTGAATTACCGCGAGAAGTTTTTGTTTGTCAATCCTGTTTCAAAATATCCTTGTCCAGCAAGTTGTGATGATTTGAATCCCGGAACGCGCGATTTCTGCGATCCACAGACCAGTTTTTGTACGCATGAGCCTGTCCCGGGCGCGTGTGGGAATAGTGTTTGTGACACGAACGAGAACAAGTGTACCTGTATAACGGACTGTGGCACGTGTACTGGCGGAGGAAGTTTCACACAAGAGTCATGTGAGCAAGATGAGTGTGTTGTTTCCCTTCGGCCAAGCATAATAGTCACGCCAAATAACATTTTTGAGACGCGTGACTTGGGTCCTGTTGAGCTGAGCATGAATTATAAATTCAGCGCGCCGTTTGACACGACAAAAGACGTGTTCACAATAGATGTTGTTCAGCAGCGCGCGGATACGGAAGTTAGCAAGGTGACCATCAAAACCGTGCGTTTGCTTGAAGGCGCGCAAGTGATTGCGGAATCTCAAGTCAACAAGGAGGTTGGCCAGACGCCGATTACTTTCTCAATTACTGTTCCTTCTCAAAGTGTCGCAGAGGATGAGCGAACGATTACTGCTGCGATAGGGTATTCGTACGTCAAGAATGAGAAGGTCCAGGAGGGCGTGTTCCAAAAACCTTTGGGCAAGCTTGTTTTGGTGAGTCCGGGATGAAGCGCAGGGGAATGAATAAGAAAGGTATTGAGTTCAGCGTGGGAATAATAGTTTTGCTTATATTCTCAATTCTTATTTTTTCAATCTCAGTTTATTTGCTTTTCAAATGGTTTGGTGATGTTGACACCTTGAGCGCTGAAATCGACAAGCAAACACGGGCTGAAGTGATGAATTCGTTGCGTGCAGGAAACAAACTGGTTTCAATTCCGTTCCCTGTGCAGGTTGTCAAGCGAGGCCAGCCTGCGACGTTTGGTGTGGGGGTGCGTAATCCGGCAACGAGCAGAGAATTTTCTATGCAGGTGAGTTATTCGGGTGCATCAGCTCCGGATGGCAAACCGGTTTCTGTTGACCGTCAATACGTGGATTCAAAGTGGCTTGGTTCTTTTAAAGAAATTGGTCCATTTTTGCTGCAGAAAAACGAGCAGAAAGTGATGCCGGTACTTATCAAGGCAGATGTCAACACAGCACTCGGTGTTGCGACTCAGAAAGGTGACTATGTGTTCAACGTGTGTGTCTATGACTCTTCTTCTGTCGCGCCGTGTTCTCTTGATGCGTATAAGACAAATGTTGCAGCGTTTTATTCGGCGAAAATCTATCAAGTTGTAGTGCGGGTTTCTTAGCGCAGTACTGCAACCAAAATTCCTTGGACGCTAGTGTATGGTACTTTCCAGGGGTCTTCTCTGAGGTTGGCGACACCTTGAGTTGCATAGTGTGTTCCTTCTTTTCTTGCGTAAATGTCAGTCACCTGGTGGACAACCACTTGTCTGCTTACTGGTTCGTAGAATGAGATGATGTCTCCAATAAGGATGTCGCGTGGCGAGTTCGGTTTTTTCTCAACAATTGTTGCTCCTTTAGGGATGACTGGGGACATGGAGCCAGAACGTACTTGTGCGTATTGAAGATTGGGTTCTTTGATGCGCAGCTCATTCTGGTAGAGTTCGATGGATTCGAAAGGGATGTGTGTTGAAGGGGCGCTCAGCATACCTGTTGCAACCACAGGGACATAGGGCGAGAGTAGGATGCCGAATACAAAGAAACCAAAAGAAAGCACTAACCCTTTAATGGCTGTCGATGTCATATTGCTCTTTTTATAGATTTTATAGAGATATATTGACGACAACATATATAGTCCATCTCTATAAACTATGCAATTTATATAGATTTGCAGTTTTTGGCAGTTTTAGTTTAAAAAGGAGGTCAGTGTGTATGAAAATTCAGTATTTTCTGCTCTTCTTAGGGCTTATCACCACAGTGGGGGCGCTAGAAGTGTCTGTTTCACCCTCAGTTCTCTACGAATCCACAGTATCCACGCTCAAGTTGGAGATAAATAATAAGGGTGGGCAAATCATCCATGATATCAAGCTTATCTCTGCGATTCCAGTCACATATGTTGAATCGTATGATGGCTGGACTTCAAGCAAGGATGATGAAAGTGTCACATGGTCGCAAGGTAGTATAGAGCCCAATGTTCAGAACGCATTTTTTGAGTTTGAGGTTGAGGCTCCAGCAGTAGAAGTTGATCGGATTCTGCCTGGAGCAGTTATTGTTGATGGAACTCTTGTGGCAAATTATAGCGTACGTATATTTGCGGACCAGACGGAAAATGTTATTTTGGCTGCAGTCAAGAAAGGTGCGCAAGAAGTGTCTTCAACTGATCGTGTTATGGTTCTGCCAAGCGAAGAGCAGTATGTTCCAGTGGAGATCGCACAATTGGACCGGCCGTCTCCTGCTCCGGAAGAGAACAAGGAATATGTTGTGCTTCCTCCGCTTGAGCCACGTGCGGCGATGGAAGTGCCGACTGGTTTTGTTTCAGGCAGTGTGGGAAAAATAAAGACGATGAGGTGGATGTTTTTGGTTTTTGCAGTCATCGTAACCGGGATTTACGTGTATGACCAGCGTTCGAACAAGTGGATTGAGCTTGATCAGTTGCGCAAGAAGAACAAGGCTCAATGAAGAAGTTCGGCGAGTGCTTTCCCGGGGTTTTTTGCTTTCACGACGCCTGAAGAAATCAATATTCCCTGCACGCCTAATTTTCGTGCCGCAATTACGTCTGCGCGCGTCTTGATTCCTGCTCCGCAGAGGAGTGGGATTCCGTTTGCAGCTTGCACTGCCTTGCGCACTTCGCCGGGTTTTGTGGTGGAGACTGATTTGTTTCCGCCGATGAGTTCTGGTGGTTCGATGGCGATGAGGTCAGGTTTAAGCCTCGCTATTTTTTTGACAATTGTGGAATTGGGCGCGCAAGCGATAGAAATCAATCTATTTTTGCGTAATTGTGCAATTGCACGTTTGATTTCCAAAAGAGTGAGGGGGTGGTCAGAATGGTTGATGAGCGAACCGATTCCTTTTTTGATGCGTGAAAAGTTGTCAACTTGCTGAGCAATAACCGGTATATTTACCAGGGAGCTTATTTTTCCAAGGTCGTTTGTCTTTACTGCAAGAACAACCGCTGCTTTGTTCGCGCGCGCAATTTTTTCAAAGAGGCGTGCAAGCTTTGTGGCTTCTTTTCCTGTCACGTGCGTTTTGAAGTTGATGATGATTATCACGAGAGTGAGTTTATAATCTTGCTTTTCAGTTGCTGCTCGGTTTGGAATCCTACGATTCGGTCGACTTCTTCGCCGTTGTTGTAGATGATGACGCAAGGGATGTTCATCACGCCTTGGTCGCTGGCAAGTTGGCTGTTTTCGTCGACGTTGACTTTTGCGAACATGATGTGTGTCAACTGCTTGGATAGTTTTTCAAACACTGGTGCAATCATTTTGCACGGCTGACACCACGGAGCAAAATAGTCCACAACGACCATTTTTTTGCTTTTCACAACTTTTTCTTCAAAGTTGTCTTGGTTTAGCTCCATTTATTCCACCTATTTGTTTTGTTACTGCTTCTTTTTGAATCGGATGTGTGCTTTTTGTTGCGATAAGGTATCGTTTTGAGTTCTTGTCAAGGTCAAGGAAGTCATCGGCAACTTCGCTAAGTTTACCACTGGTGCTTCTTCCAAATGCGGCAACTTCGACTCTGCAGCCGAGTGCCCGTTTCAAGTGCTCGACAAGGGGTACAAAGTCGCCGTCTCCGCTGACGAGAATGATGGTGTCAAGGCGCGGCGCAAGTTCGATGCAGTCCATTGCGATGCCTATGTCCCAGTCTCCTTTTTTTGCCCCACCGTAAAAAATTTGAAGGTCTTTTGCGCGGATTTCAAATCCGATGTGACCGAGCGCGTCGAAAAATTTTTCTTTATTTGCCTCTTCTGTTCTGATGACGTATGCGAGTGCACGTACAAGCGTCCTTCCTTTCAGCGCATCGGTCAAGATTGCTTTGAAGTTGACGTGGGTGTTGTAAATCGAGCGTGCTGAGTAATAGAGATTTTGCACGTCGACAAAAACTCCGACGCGTTGTGCTTTGTGGATGTCGGTCATGTTTGCATCTTGCGCTCGTAGCCGCAGTTGCTGCATCGCAAGGTGTTCTGTTCAGTGTTGAACGAAAGCATTTGCTTGCCGCAATTGGGACAGCGTTGTGGCCCTGGCGTTCCCACCTCTTTTGTTGTGAGCATGGATTTCATCCAGACGCACAGTATTAAAAAGGTATCGCTTGGGAGAAAGTCAAATAGAAGGTTTTT
>JAGVYM010000023.1 GCA_018303245.1 Candidatus Woesearchaeota archaeon
GAGTGTGATTTCGTTGCAAGCGCGCGCGGTGTCGTAATCATCAAGCGAGTGCGTGACTTCTTTGATGAGTTGGCGGGTTTTACTGACCATCCAGCGGTCCAGGATGTGCGGTGAATTATCATCGTTAAGGACTTTGTTGTTTTCTGCGAAGAGTGCGTAGAATTGTTTTACGTTTACCAGGAGAGTGATGACTTTTCTGTGTGTTTCCTTTAGGATTTGCTCGTTGAAATTTAAATCTTGGGCGCGCATTAAAAGTGTGTTCATCAGGTAGAATCGCAAACTGTCCGCGCCATATTTGTCAAAGATGAGTGCTGGGTCTGGGAAGTTCTTTTTTGACTTGGACATTTTTGAGCCATCTTCTGCGAGAATGTTTCCGGTGACAACCACATTTTTAAACGGCGCTTTGTCAAAGAGTAAAACTCCGAGTGCGTGCGTGTAGTAAAACCACGTACGAACTTGTCCGATGTATTCGCTGATGAAGTCTGCAGGAAAAGTTTTTTCGAATTCTTTTTTGTTCTCAAATGGATAGTGGACTGCGGCGTACGGCATTCCTCCGGATTCGAGCCAGCAGTCGAACACTTCAGAGATGCGGTTCATCGTTCCCTTGCAAGCACATTTGAGATGGATTTCATCAACAACGTGCTTGTGTAGGTCAACGTTAGCAGGAACTTTCTCAACTGCATGTTCCTGTAATTCTTTGATACTTCCAATGATTTTCATCGAGTTGCATTTGCTGCATTTCCAGACGGGCATTGAGGTCGCCCAGAACCGGTTGCGCGAAATATTCCAGTCAGGTGCGGTTTCAATGATGTTTTTGAAGCGTCCTTCTTTTAAGTGCGCGGGGTACCAGTTGATGTCTTCGTTGCGTTCAAGAAGTTTTGGTTTGATTTTTTGGATGTCGATGAACCATGAATTAACAGCGTTATAGAACAGGGGAGTGTCGCAGCGATAGCAGAATGGATAGGTGTGGGTGTTGTTTTCTGTAGCGAACAGTAAGCCTCTCTTTTCAAGGTCTTGAAGCACTTCTTTTTCAACTTTCTTGAAGAAGAGGCCGTGCCATTCGCTTGGTCCTATGACAAGTTTTCCTTCGTTGTTGATGTGTCGGATAAGAGGGAGTCTGTTTGCCTGTCCAAGTTCGTAGTCAAGCTCTCCGTATGCGGGAGCGGTGTGGACAATCCCCGTCCCTTCAGTCGCGGTGACGTTCTCACCACCATCAATAACATAGTATGCTTGTTGCTCAGTTTTGAGTGGATAGAGTGGTTCATACGTTTCGCCAATGAGTTTCTTGCCTGTGAATTCTTCAACAAGTGTATATTGCTTTTTGACCGTTTCAAGCCGATTTTTGGCAAGAATGAAGTGTTTATTGTCAATTTTTATTTTTGAGTAGGTAATTTTTGAGTTGACCATGAGCGCGACGTTTCCGATAAGCGTCCAGGGAGTGGTGGTCCACGCGAGCAGGAAGGTGTCTTTGTTTTTGGCGAGCTTGAATTGTGCCGTGGCTGTTTTCTCGGTCACTTCACGGTAGCTGTTGTCCATGGCGATTTCTGCGTTAGACAACGGAGTTGAACAGTGAGGGCAGAACAATAAAACGCGTTTTCCTTCGTACACATATCCGTCATCGTAAAGTTTTTTGAAGATGTGCCAGACCGATTCCATGTACGAGTTGTCCATGGTTTTGTAGGAGTTGTCGAATTCTATCCATTTTCCCATTCTGCGCACTGTTTTTTTCCATTCGCTTGCGAAGTGCAATACTTTTGAGCGGCAGAACTCGTTGAATTTTGTCACGCCGATGCGTTCGATATCTTTTTTGTCCGCGAGTTCAAGTTCTTTTTCTGCGATGTTTTCTATGGGAAGTCCGTGGCAGTCCCATCCCCATTTGCGCTCGACGCGTTGGCCTTTCATGGTCCAGTATCTGCAGAATAAATCTTTGCTCGTTAAGCCTAAGATGTGTCCATAGTGCGGTAGTCCTGTCGCAAATGGAGGTCCGTCATAGAAGATGTATTGTTTTGTCTTGGGCCGTTGCTCTACTGATTTCTCAAAAATCTTGTTTTTTTCCCAATAATCTGCAATCTTATTTTCGCTTTCTGCGGACATAAACGTGCAAAGAAGAGAACGGGTTTAAAAAGATAGTGGCTTTGATGAATTACTTATTCTGACTCTGGAGGTTCAAACTCGTAGACTTTCGCACGTTCCGTGTAGATTGCTTTGCAACTGGTCACGTTCACTGTCTCAAGTGCTTTCACGCGCTCGACAAGTCCTGTGCGGAATTCGCGGAGGACGCGCGTTGCCGCTTCAGCACCTATGACAAGTTCGTGTTCTTCTGCAATGGCGACAAGTCCTTCAACAAGTGAATGCACTTGTTGGTCGAACACGGTTCCTCGTGCTCCTTCGAGTTTTGAATCAGCGTAGACTTGTTGGTGGGCGCGCGCAATCCCATCGGCGAGTATGCCTTTTGCTGTTGGGTTGACATAGGGAGTGAGTTTTTCAAGCAGTGATGCATATTCGGGCAGTAATGTGGCCATACATTAGCTTTTTTATAAGTATTATATAAGTATTGCGTTTCTTTTCCCGCAAAGCTTAAAAGCAACCCCTTGTGGATTAAGAATTAATGGCACAAGAGGCGATGGCTGAACTTGATATGGATGTGTTTTCAAAGCACATCGGTCCTTATTTCAGCTGGCTTGAAAGTAAGATAGAGACTGGCTGGCAGCAAAGCGATTCTGTTCCCAAAGATGTTTTAAAAGAAGTCCGTTCGATAGCGACGACGATGCGCGCACGGTTTATCCTCGGAGTCTCCCGCGGTGATTTCACTAAGGAAATCGAGCGGGCGGTCGAAGTTTTGGAGCTTGCGTGCGAAGCATTCCCTCAAGAGAGCGAGGAAATCGAGGCAAAGATGACGCAGCTCACGGGCGGTATCGCGGAAAAGCTTGGCAATGATCTTGTTCCTAGCAAGTACCGCGTGCAAAAAACAGCTCCTGTTGAGGTTCCCAAACCCACTTCTGAGAAACCGAAAGTGGTAGTCGAAAAATTTGAAAAGCCAAAAACAGTGGTTGAAAAGCTCGACAAGCCAAAAGTCGTGGTCGAGAAATTCGAAAAACCAATCGTCAAAGTAGCTGCTCCAAAACCAGTTGTCATGCGAGTTCAAGTCAAGGCAAATCCAATCAAAACAGTTGTCAAAGCTCCCATTCCTAAAGTCGCAAAGCCAAAGGCAGTGAAAGTTGACAAAAAACCTGTCGCAAAAACGAAGCAGGCTAAAGTCAAGGCCAAGCCAAAGAAGCGTTCGTTCTTATCGCGGGTGTTCCGCAACTTTATCTACGGCAACTAATCTGGTGCTTTTCGAGTGTCGGATATAATGCCTACTCTCGCGTCACAACAATGTTTTAAAAAGAGGGAATTGATTGCAAGTCTATGCGTTCATCAATCGGTATTGGCGCGTTGCTGACGGCCACAGGGGTGCTTTGTGCATACATCGCTTCAAGTCTTATGGGTGTTGTGGGAGCAGGGTTTGATTCGTTCGCGTCTTCATTTGGTGCAGTTCTTTTCGTGTTTGCTGCAAGCATTCTGATTGGCATCGGTGTCGCGCTTATATTGAGCTGGTTTGCGGATTTCGCGCGGACCATTGTCGCATTCACAATAAAAGCAGTGCTTGGCCTTGCGCTCTTTTTTGCAGGGATATTTTTCGGCGGGATGGGAGTTGTCTTGAGCGCAAGTGACTGGCTTCTTGGGATTCTGGTGTTGTTTGCAGGGGTCGTTGCAAGTATCACGTTGTTTGTTCTCGCCTTTGCAGGCCTTGTGGGTGGAGCAGTCAAAGGAACTACTGCGGTTGCTAAAAAAGTAAGGAAGAGTGTAGGCAATAAAGTTAAGGCACGCCGCAATCGCAAGTAATAATCGATTCTGTGAGTATTTTGCAAAGTTCTTCGGCAGAAATACACTTCGTGAGTTTTTCGCGTAAATAAGCTCCGCCGACGATTCCTTTGGTGAAGCTCATCGCTTGTGTCTTGAGCATGTCAAAGTTCAATGAGTATTTTTGCGCGATTTGTGCATACTCAACAAATTGTTCAATCCTGTTTTCTTTTTCGTATGTTCCTGTGGCGAGGTACTGGTTGATTTGTGTGAAAATGAACGGGTTTCCGATTGCGCCGCGGGCGATCATGATGGCATCAACTCCACTCTGTTCAAGCCGGTGTTTGAATTGTTCTGGGGTGAATACATCTCCATTTCCAATCACAGGAATGTCGATTTGTTCTTTTACTTGTTTGATGATGTTCCAGTTCGCTGTTCCGGAGTATCCTTGCGCTTGAGTCCGTCCGTGGATTCCGATTGCTGCTGCTCCTGCGTCTTGCGCGAGCTTTGCGACTTCGAGCGCGTTGATGTGCTCGTCATCGATTCCGATGCGTATCTTGACCGTTACAGGTTTGTTCACCGCGCTTGCGAGTTTGTTGATGAATGATGATATCTTATCCGGAGATTTCAGCAGTTCGCTTCCTGAGCCTGTCTTGATAACTTTCCAAGCAGGGCAGCCGCAGTTGATGTCTATCACGTCGAACTGGTGTTCAATCATTTTCGCAGCATCGATTACGTCTTCGACACTGTTTCCAAAGAGCTGGACTGCGACAGGTTTTTCAAGAGGGTCGGTCACGATGCGTTTTAGAACGACCGCGTGGCCTCGCATAATCGCTGTCCCGTTGGTAAACTCGGTATATGTGAGTCCTGCTCCGTAGCGGGCAGCCAAAGCTCTGAATGCCACATCAGTAACACCAGACATGGGGCTTAAGACTGCAGGACTGCGAAGCTTGGGGAATTTGGGCATGATTGTATTTTTTCCGAACCAGCTTTAAAAACTTGATGATTTTACGACTTTATTCGGAAATCTTTCAGTTTTGCTTGAGAAACACACTTTAAGGAAATAAATAAAAAGAAAATTACGCCGGGGCTGGCAACCAGGTTGCCATCCAAACTGAGCATCTGGAGTCCCGTAAGGGATTCGGGGTTCAAATATCTTTCGGTTGCTCACCGTAAGATTGAATTTCCCCGCCCCGGCGTGCTTTTTATTCGATTTTGGGTTTAATACCCCGCCGCTTGCGGCGATATAGGAAGCCAAAATGGAATTAGAAATTGCCGGTTTGGCGAAGCCAAAGAAAACTCGTGGTTCCGAATACAATGGGAGTGTTTGGCTCGGTACTGTGCCATTTTGCTTTGTTGTTTGCAATCGTGTTGTTTGTTCTTGTGCGCAAGGCGCAGTGATTACTCGTATCGTAATGCATCAACCGGCCTTAGTTTAGACGCGCGTCTTGCAGGGAGCATTCCGCTAATCATGCCAACAACCGCGGCAAATAGAACTGTTCCAAGTAAAAGATACCACGGAAATATTGCAGTGATGGTTCCTGCTCCAAATGTAGCGTTTGCTCCAAATTCAACTGACTTGCTGATTCCAACTCCAATTAAACTCCCAATCAGTCCTCCTGCGATGCCAAGGAGTGCGCTTTCTAGGAGGAATATCAAAAGAATGTCTTTGTTGCGCGCTCCTATTGCTTTCATCACTCCAATTTCTTGCGTGCGTTCAAGCACCGCTGTGTACATTGTGTTCATGATTCCGATTCCGCCAACAAATAAACTGATGGAGGCGATTCCAACAAATACCACTTGGATGACGTTAAGAACGGTGTTAAATGATGCGATAAGTTCAGTGCTTGTCTGAACGGTGAAATCTTCTTTTCCTTCCTTTTGATGACGATCCCTCCTTAATTCTTTTTCTATGCGTTCTGCAACATCAGCAGGATTTTCTCCCTGTTCACTTTGCGCAGTTATCATGGAGAACGCTTCTGGCTCTTTCAGGACTCTTCTAGTGTCCTCCTCAGGCAGGATAACTGCTCCATCCATTGTCGGCTCTCCGATTCTTTTCAAAATTCCAACAACCTCAAAAGATTCATTGTCCACAATAATCTTGTCGCCAACCTGAATATTTTTTCTAAACTGGTTTCTGTTGCCAAGATTATATCCAATCACTGATTTTTGTTTGTCTTTATGCGTTAATAATCTCCCGGCGCCTGCAGCCATATTATGAACATTGTTCGTTAAGTCAACTTCCTCTTTTGTCCTTGGAATGCTCATCAGAGTATATGTTCTCTGCAAATTATTGAACTGCACTTGCCCGGAGCGTGAGAGAAATGCAGATGTATGCTTTACTCCGTGAACTTTTCTTATAATATCAAGCTCTTTTTCCTTTAATTGCCCTGGCGCAAATTGCCCGGTAAACCCTATTTCTTTTGCCTGCACAATAATTTTGTCAGCTCCAACTTTCTCAAATTGTTCATTAATTGTATGCTGCAATCCTTGCCCCAGAGAAATCAAAGCCACTACTGCAGCTATTCCTATAAAAATTCCAAGCATGGTTAATACAGCCCTCTTCTTTCGCGTTCTTATATTTCTCACAGCCAGATGCAACAGTTCGAGCATCAGTCACCTCTCAACGCTTCAACAGGAGGAAGTTTTGCAGCTTGCCTGGCTGGAAGCAATCCTGAAACTGCGCCGACTAAAAAAGAGAACGCGAGCGCTCCAACTATTAAATACCAGGGAAATGATGCCTTGAGCACGTTTCCAACCACTCCTTGACCAAAAAACTCAACCAGCTTGCTTAATACGACACCAATGAGAATTCCTATCGCGCCTCCTAGTACTCCAAGCAGTCCACTTTCTATTAGAAAGATTGCAAGAACCGCATTATTCCGCGCGCCAATTGCTTTCATGATTCCAATTTCCCTGGTTCTTTCCAATACAGAAGTATACATCGTATTCATAATGCCAATCCCGCCAACAAGCAAGCTTATAGCGGCGATGCCAATAAACACTGCTTGCACAACTCCTAGTATTGTATTGATGCTTGCTATAATGTCCTCGCTTGTAGAAACTGTAACATCCTCAAAGCCTTCCTTTTGACGACGATCCTTTCTAATCACTCTTAATATTCTATCAGCAACTTCAGCTGGCTTTTCATTTGTCTGCACAATTATAGCGCTGAACTTATCCTTCTCATTCAACAACTCACGCATATCATCCTCATTCACCATTATGCTTTCATCGCGCCCCGCACCAATCTTGTCCAGCAACCCTATAACTTCAAAGGTCTTTCCATTAATCAGCATCTTGCTGCCTAATGCTATGTCTTTTGAGAAATGATCAATTGTCCACAAATGATTTCCAACAAGTATTTTGTTGCTTTCGCCTGGCTTTAACATTCTTCCCTTTTTGGTTTTGATGTTATTGGCGTCTATCACAAGGTCGCGCGCTTCTTGCTCTTCTGGAAGACTTGCGCCAAATGTTACTATGACAGAAGTTCCATATTCAAGATTAACAGAGCGCAATAGCCTGCCTGCTGCCTTGTTCACTCCCGGAACTTTCTTAATCAGCTCCAAGTCTTCTTTGTCAACAGTTCCCGCTGCGTTCTGTCCTGGTGGGCCAAATCCTGCCGCTGCTCCCTGGATGATTATTTTGTCTGTTCCAACGCTCGAGAATTGTTGGTTTATCGCTGCCTGCATTCCTTGGCCTAATGAAATGAGCGCAACAACTGACGCTATCCCAATGAAAATACCAATCAGTGTAAGCAGTGTGCGCAGGAATCTTTTGCGCAGGCTTCCGATGGCAAGCCAAGTGTAATCTTTGAACATGGGGTTAGTGCTTTCGCTTGCGCATTCTCCAATACGCGATGCCAGCAATCACGAGTACTGCGACAAGGAAAATGGGCCAGACGCTTCCTCCTTTACCTAAGTCTTCATCGGTGATGATGCGCAAGGGAAGCTCGTAGTTTTGGCTAAAGTCTGCGTTGTACGGGTCTTTGAATTCAACCTGTACTGCCAGTCGCGGGTTGGAGACAAGCGGTTTGACGGTGAAATCAACAGTTTCAAAGTCGTCGCTGTCAAGGTTTCCGACGTATGCTTCGTTGCTTGAGCTTAAGACGTCATAGTCTTGTGTTTTCGCAAGGCGCACGGTGACATATTTGAGGTTGGTAACTCCTTTGTTGACTACTTTAAGCGAAACTGTTCCTGCGGCTGTCTTATCGGTGAATTGTGTTGAGTCAACAGTGAGGGCAAGTTCTGGTGGAGCGTTGACAATCAAGCTCACTTTTGCGGTTTCGTTGAATTGCGTGTTGCGCTCATCTTGGAATGAAAGGCTCACAGGGATGCTGTATAGTTTGATTTCAGTGCTTGTGTCTGAAGCAAGTTTAAAGAGGACTGTTGCGTCTCCTCCTGTGGGTATGGAGGTGATTCGCTTTTTTGCTCCGCTATTGATGGTGCTGAATGTCCCATCTTCAAGCTCGATTCCTACATCGACGTTTTTGACTGAGACTTTTCCGGTGTTGCGCAGGCGCAGTGAAACGTCAGTTATTTGTCCAGGTACAACAGGAGTTGGTGTCACAAGGTAGTCCTCAATGACGATTCCTGCGTTTTGAGTCTGAATCGTGATTGGAGCTTCAAACTGCGCCCAGTTGTTGTCTGATGAGAACTTGTATTGGAATGTGATGTCGCGTTCTCCATTTGGTGCATCAGGGTCGATGAAGACTGTGAACTTCTCAACTTTGCTTTCTGACGCGGCGAGAGTTCCGATATCTATTCTGTCGATCTGCCCTTCGGGGAGGCTGAATGGATAGTCGGGAACGAATTGTATTGAGACGCGGTCGGCTTTTGTTCCCGCGTTGCTCAGCTGAATCCAGACGTCGACGGTGTTTCCTTGTTCTGCCGGGGTTGGGTCATAGCGCAGGATTGATGCGGTGATTTCAGGTCCAGCCGCATATGCGCTTAATGTAATGACCAAAAACGTCAATGTGAATAGTATTTTTTTCATGGTTCCTCCGTTATCACTTCACTTTTTTGGATTGGACAATTTTGCCGTCTTTCAAAAATTCGATGCGGTCTGCCGAGTGTGCAAGAATGTCATCGTGGGTGACAAGGACGATGGTCTTGCCGTATTTTTGGTTGAGTTCGCGCAAAGTGGCCATGACTTCTTTTCCAGTCTTGCTGTCAAGGTTTCCTGTCGGTTCGTCAGCAAGTATGACGGGCGGGTCTACGGCAAGTGAGCGGGCGATTGCGACGCGCTGTTGTTGTCCTCCGGATAATTGGTTTGGCCGGTGGTCCATGCGGTCTCCAAGGCCGAATTGTTTGAGGAGTGTCTCTGCGCGTTTGATGCGTTGTGCGCTTGCGGTTCCTTGGAAGGTCATGGGCAAAGTAACGTTCTCAAGCGCGGTAAGTGTTTCGATAAGATTGAACTTTTGGAAGACAAAGCCTATTTTTTGGCCGCGGATTTGGGCGAGGTCTGATTCGGAGAGCTTGCTGATGTCGTGTCCGTCAAGCAAGATTTGTCCTTGTGAGGGAACGTCCAGGCAGCCGATGAGATTCATGGCTGTGCTTTTTCCGCTTCCTGATGGGCCTTGGATTGCGACGAATTCTCCTTCGCGCACCGTGATGTCGATTCCTTGAAGCGCGTTGACGTGAGTCTCTCCCATTTTGTAGGTCTTCCAGACGTTTTTGAGTTGGATGAGTGGCTTCATATACGAATAGTACAAACGGGACGTGCTTTATTTAGGTTACGGAGCAGAACTTATAGTCGTAATCGTTTCGCGATGTTTCCTGTTATTGGGGTTGGCTTCATTACTCCGCGACTCGCGTTGACAATGCTTATTACCCAGAGCACGAGCGTTCCGATGCTCACCAGCGGTGCGATAAAGAACAAGAGTATGTGCAGTACGAGCCCTGTAAGTCCAAGCACAAGTCCTTGTTTTGCGTAGAATTGCACATACGAGTCTTTCTTGTGTGCAAGAAGCACCAAGATAAATCCGAGAACAGGGATTGTCCCAACTATCGCCCAGCCAGTGTTTTGTTTTGCCATTAAGTCACCTCTTCTATTTTATAGGGTGGTAGCGGAGCGGCTTTAAAAGGGTTATGGTAATTTTCTGCAACGGCACACTTCAATTTCTTTCTCCAAGTTTCCTAGTTCTGCGGCGTTCAGTGGTTCAAATTTCCATGTCGCGTTCTTAGGTGCGGTTTTTTGAATGGTCTGAAGTTTTTCGTATTTGAACTGCGCGAGCACGCAAGGAAGTTGCTCTCTGGAAACACCGCTTACAAAAAATCCAGGTCCTATTTCCACAGTGTATTGTCTGCTTCCATTTTCTGCTACGCAATAAACAATTGCTTGGTCAGGCATTATAAGTGTAAGAAACAGAGGAATTAAAAGAATTGTGGTGCTCAAGTTCTAAGGAGGTATTCTGCAACATCTTTCTCCAGTTTTCCAAGCTCTTCGGGAATAAATTTTTCTTTTGTCATCTTAAAACTTCAGCATCGGGCCTGCTTTCTTGCCCAGTTTTTTCATTAGTTTTTCAGGGTCTTCCCCTTTGAGCATTTTGACAAGTTTTTTGGACTGTTTGTATTGTTTGACCATTTCGCGGATTTCGCCAGGTGACACACCGCTTCCCTTTGCGATCCGCTCAACTCGTGAGCCGTCCATCATTTCTGGGTCTTCAAGTTCTTTTTTGGTCATTGAGTTCATCGCATGTTTCCATTTCTTGAGTTTGCCTTCCTGGACTTTGAGCGCTTCTTTTGGGAGTGATATTGAGCCAAGTAGGAGTGCTTCAAGGTCTCCCATCCCAAGAAGTCGTCCGAAGAATCCTTTTGGGTTGAACTGTTCCATGTCGTCGACTTTTTCTCCGACTCCGATGAATTTGATGGGCGCTCCAGTAATCGCGCAGGCGCTTAACGCCCCGCCTCCTTTCGCGGTTCCGTCCATTTTGGTGATGATGACACCACTGATTGCGCCCGCCTTGTGAAACGCCTCGGCTTGGGCTTGTGCCGCTTGTCCGATGTCTGCGGAGATGATGAGAAGGGTCTCGTCCGCTTGCGCAAGTTCGTGGATGTGTTTGAGCTCATCGATAAGGTTAGTAGAAAGCGCATCTCTTCCAGCTGTATCGATGATTATTAAATCAAATTTTTTGTATTCAGGTTCAAAGTGTTTGTAGATTTTGACAGGGTCTTTTTCTCCTTTTATCACGAAGACTGGCACGTTGATTGTTTTGCCGACTTGCTGCAGTTGGTCCATTGCTGCTGGTCGGTGGACATCAAGTCCCAAAAGTGCGACTTTCTTGCCGCGCTTGGTGAAGAATTTTGCCAATTTACCGCAAGTAGTGGTTTTTCCTGAACCAAAGAGTCCAACAAGAATTATTTTGTTGGGAAGTTTGCTTCCAAACATGAGTTCTGATTTTTCCCCGCCAAGGAATCGCGTGAGTTCTTCGTACACGATGTTGACCAGGTGTTCGCGTTTGGTGAGCGCTCCGGGCGTTTGTTCTTTTGTTATTCTTTCCTTTATTTTCTGCGTGAGCGAAAAGACGAGTTTGACATTGACGTCGCTTTGCAAGAGCGAACGCTGGATGTCTTTGACCAGTTCGTTGATGAGTTTTTCATCTACAAAAAGCGAGCTTGCAATCTTCTGCAAAGTATTTTTCAGCCCCTCGGAAAGCTTCTCTAAGACCATAGAATTACCGTATTTTGATGCTTTATAAAGATTGTCTTGAACCAAGAAATCAACTATGTAGTGACTAAAAAAGAAATGTTTATAAATGCCAGTCTTTCAAATAAGTTCATGGGGTTATTTAGTGAAAAGCAATTGACTGATTTAGGAGCAAAAGTTACAAAAGCATCTTAGGGGACATGTCTGGTCACTCCTACTGATTTCACAAAAATAGAATGGGAAATGAAAAAAGATGTACGTTTGCTGGATCTCATAAGATGAACAAGGTGTATTGAATTCGAAGAAACAAAGTGAAGTGGAGGAGTCCGCACAGACGTTCAGACGCCTGCCAAGGGAATATTTTTACGTTTTGGAGAATATGGTAACTTTCAAAGGCATGCTGCGTATAAGTTAGGTAGGTTTTCTTTGCCCGATGCGAAAGAGTACAAATTCGACGCTGGATTAATAATTCCTTTTGATGGAGAAGTGATGCTTGGCGCTGCCGGAAGAAGGTATCTTGATGATCAAATTCGTGTAGGAGTAAGAAATGTTCCCGTCAAAAAATACGATAGAACGGTGAAGAGAATGAGTGCAGAAGAGCTTGGTGGAAAACTGCAATCTATCCGATTTGCAAAAGGAACTCTTGCGTCAGATGGCGAAAAATCAATTCTCTATTTTGATGGGAGTGGGTGCATGTGGAATGTGCGAAAAGGTAGTTGGGAGCGGAAGTTCTAACGGCAAAACATCTCAGGGAGTCATTGAAATACATGGTTAAGAAAGGAGTTTTTGCAGGTTGTTTTGAACAATACTCTCCTTGTGAACGTTAATTTCTTAATAAAAGACGCCGGCGGCGGGACTTTCAGGCATTGTAGAGCTGGCCCAGACCACAAAGCTTTTGAACTTGCAAGCCATTACTGGCACCAGGGGCTCAGCCTGGCGGTGGGAACCTAGTACCACCATCGCCGGCGTCATTTTCAATTTTCTTTCCTTGCTTAAAGTGTTTTTCTCAGATATTATCGAAATAATTTCAATTCTATTTGTAAAAATTCCAGAAAATAAAGCCGATTCAGAAAATTTACTGTTGCATTGCCGCTTGCCTTATCAGTATCATGAAGTCAGGCGCAAGGTGTATAAACAAGAGCAGCAAAAGCAGGATGAACACGATGAAAATCGCGACGGGTACAAGATACATGAGTATGGCAGTGCGTTTTGGGATTTTGTGGATTTCTTGTGTTCCGATGATGAGAAGCGCAAGCGTGTAAATCCATGCAAAAAGTCCGATTCCTGGAATCCAGCTTAAGAGGAGGCTTGGAATTTTGGAGTACGCATAAAGTTGGTAGGTGCGGGCGTATTGCTCTTTTCCGCCGAAAATCATGACCCAGACGTGCAGGACTCCTGCCATTACAAAACTTCCGATAACACCAAAGAGATAGCCTAAAATCATTAGGCCGATCTGAACAAGTGCTCCTGCCCGTTCCTGCGGCAAGGGGAATCCGAGCCAGTTTGAGATGAATTGGCTGGTGATATCTTGGAGGAGAAGTCCGATGATGGTTCCAAGGATGACCGAAATCGCAAGGATGACGGCGTACATCACGAATGCGTCCGTGATGGTTTTTTCTTTCAGGCGCGAAAAGAACTTGTGTGGTTCAAGGAGAATCATTCGGATTTTTGAAAGTGAGTTCATGATAAAAAGAGGGAAAGGGCATTATATAAAACTATCTTAGCGTTTTGCAACTTTCATCGCGTTCTCGATAAGCGAAGGAGTCCATCCTTTTGCGACGAGTTCCATACGCAGGTCATGGGTGGTTTTTCTGCTTGCGCGGATGTATTGAACTAGTTCTGAAGGTGCGGGATTGAGGTGGTCTTCTGGCAATGGCTTGCGATGGACGGCAATAAGAAGGACTATCACGATTCCAAAGAGTATAAGGTTGCTCAAAAGTAAAAGATGGAGTGGGGTGGGGTTTGGTTCAACGACAAGTGGAGCAGGAACTTCAAGTTGTTGGACTGTGCTCTGGAGTGATCTGACTTGTGTTTGAAGTGAACGTTGGAGTGAATCGATGCTTGCCTGCATTCCCGAGATTTGGTTTGACTGATGTTCTTGGTAGTTTGCAAGTTCGTCGTGTAGCACGCTCACGTTTTTCCCAAGGGCCATCGATGCTTCTTGGAGCCGTAGGATGTGGATGTTGTCAAGTGGGAAATCGCTATAGACGGTGTTTTGTGAGGTGTTCGCAGGCAGATAGGTGGAGTCGTACGGCACGTCCGCAAAGGCGCTCGCTACCAAAAGTAACAGGAATAGCACAATCCTCTTTTTCATGATGTCTCTCGTATGCTCTTCATATTTAAACATTGCGAGAGAAAGCTTTTTAAAGGGCTTTTTTCCGAATAATTGGCATGGAAGATAGCATGAGCTATTTAGCGGGATTTGAAGTTATTGACACTCGCTCAATTGTATTGGAAGAAATTTCCAAACCTGAGTTTAGACGTCGAGAAAAGTTGTGGGAAGATAACCGCTTTGTAGACACTTGGGATGTATGTTCAAGGATAGCAAATCCAGTGGTGGAGACAGATGGTTACGCTCATTTGTTGTACGTGCTCGGGAAGACCCCGAATGCGCGTAGGATTTGTGTTCGTGAAGAAGATTGTTGGCGCAAATTCTTTCCCCACGAGCTTGAGTTAGATGTGTGTGAGTCGCTTGCGGAGACTTTACAGAATGATAAGTTCAAAAGGAATTTTTTGGATGTCGTGTTTGGTGTTTCACCCAATTGGACTGATTGGGCAATCATGGAGTTTGGAGAGTTGGCAGGAGAAATTATTGGGTACAAGCTGCGCGTTCCGATTGCTTCTTCTAATCAGTTTTCAATGAATGCGCGAGGATTCAACTACAATTTTGGCATCTGGGTTCCAGAACTTTTTGCAGGTCAGCATCCATAACGCTCAGTTCTCGATAGTCAAGGACTGAAATGGTTAAATAGAGTTTAACGCGCACGGAAGTGTATGGACCTTATCAGAGTGCATGGCGCAAGGTATTGGCTTTGCCCATGAATGAGTTCGGTATTTTGCACAATAGAAATGAATTAAAACAAAAAGATAATTTGACATAAAAATGAAGCTCGTAAATATTCATGGCGGATTGGGTGAGTTTTCTGTCACATCTGAAGAAAACGATGTGATTCACGCGTTATTCACTCGCCTATATAAAAAAGATGATACGTGGGACATTCCGGCAATGATGAGGTTCTTTCAAGAGCACATGTCCCTGTTGTTTCCTGGAGTGAATCTAGTTAAAAGTGATTTAGGGGCATATACGGCGTATCGGCGCGGACTGATTCCCTATAACTGCACCGGTGAGGGCCAGCAGATTATTACACCGGTAGAAAATCCATTAGGAAGTGTTATGCACGTTGAGTTAAGATTAGTTCTTCCATCAAAGTCGGACAATCGTTTCGCGGGTTTTATTTTTCCGAACTATCAGCCAAGTTGTGTTGACGATATTGCGGATTTGCTTTGCAAGGGGACTTTAAATCAAGGAGTTCATTACCGAGCGATACTCGAGCTGCCGCAAAGAGCGCAAGAGTACGGGCTTGGAGCTGTTCCTTTTGTTGGCCAAGTTTGCGAGGCGTATGCTGAGGCTGCTCACTTGTTAGGTGACGCAAAGTCAATCACCGGAATTGAGCAAGTATGCCTTGAAGTTTTGCGCTCGGCCGCGGAAAAGAGTAAGAATGAAGTTGAAAGAGAAACTGCGCGCGCAATATATGTTCCTAAACTCCAACAACTCGTTGATGCGAGATAAGTGCCCAAACCTTTTTAAACAACTCCTTCACATTTCTTCATCAAGTCGGGGCTGTCAGCCAAACCTTTGCGAAAGGTTTGATCGAAAGCCTCTCAAGCGGGGTCAAGACCCGCGACATACTGATTGTGCTTCGCACTGTATGTTTTCATAAATGGGGCTGTCGGCTAGTGGTAGGCTTCACCCTTGGGGAACAAGTCCAAATTGGGTGAGACGTGAGTTCAATTCTCATCAGTCCCATTGAAAAGTGCGCCGGCGCAGGGACTTTCATAGCTTGTGGGGCCGCCAGCACCAAAAGCTTTTTGAACCCGGATGTCTTTTCAGACACCTGTGTGTTTCAGACAGGCGGCGTTACCGAGTTACGCCAACGCCGGCGTATTTTCTTTTTATTTCAAATGTTGGGTTTAATACCCCGCAGCTTGCTGCGGTTTGCAGTATCCAACTTTGAAATTAGAAAATACCGGTCGACCGCAGTCGAGAAAATGTGGTCGACCGAATAAAACAGGGGAATGTGATTTCTGTAGAGATAGAACCTCCTATTCTTGGGGAAAGTATCCAGCAAGTCTACGATATTCTTGACCCGCTTGTAGCACTGGGAATTGCGTATGTTGACATCACATACCATCCTGAGGAAGTTGTCGGCTTTGTCGAAAGAGGAGACCAGCGGTTTCCATTACACAGAAGAAAAAAGCCCGGCACGGTTGGTGTCGCAGGTGCGCTGGTAGGCAGGTATCAGAAGCAAGGAATAGAGCCTGTTCCTCATGTTATCTGCACAGGTTTTAACAGGCACGAGACCGAAGAATATCTTATTGAGCTTTCATACTTGGGAGTGCAGAACGTGCTTGCCTTGCGCGGTGATCCTGCTCGAGGTCCTGATGGAAAGTTTGTTCCTTTCGCAGCTGTCCCTGGTGGTCATGAGCGTGCAGGTTCGCTTGTGCGCCAAATCGCGGATTTGCGCAGTTCAACGTATGTCGGTGCGGAAACCGGCATGCCTGTTGATTTTTGTATTGGTGCCGCGTGTTATCCTGAAAAGCATTCGCTCGCTCAGTCTCTTCAGGCAGACATCAATGCGCTCAAAGAAAAGGTGGAGCAGGGTGTGGATTATCTTGTGACGCAGATGTTTTTTGATGTTGATATGTATTCTCGCTTTGTGGAAAAGACTGCTGCTGTAGGAATTGCCGTGCCTATTGTTCCAGCTCTTTTCCCGTTTACTTCATATAAATATGTGACGTCATTGCCGAGTTTTTTTGGCTGTTCGATTCCTGCTGAACTTGCCAGCCGTGCAGAACAATACAAGAAAAAATCTGAGGAAATGCGTAAGCTCGGGATTGAGTGGTGTGTGCAGCAGTGCGAAGCGTTGCGCAAGTGCGGTGCTCCAAGTCTTCACTTTTATCTCCACCGAAATGCACCGGTCGCAGAAGTCATCAAGTTAATCCGCTGATTTTATATACTGCAAACCTGATGTTTCAAAGAATGTCTCGCAGGGAAATTGTTGTTTTTGGCGATATGGAAGTTGGCGGTGGAACAGTCACGGATGATTTTATCAGTGATGTTGCGCTCGCAAAAGTCTTTCGCTTTCTGGGGAAAAAGAAAAGTCCGATTGATCTTGTTCTGAATGGAGACACATTTGATTTTCTTAAGTGTCCTGCTGCAGATGGAACGTATCCGTTGCAAGTCACAGAACAAATCTCGCTGGGAAAGCTTGAACGTGCCTTACGTGCGCATTCAAAAGTGATTGATGCGTTGAAATCATTCCTCAATGGCAAGAACAAAAATCTTTATTTCACGTTTGGGAATCATGATTTGGATCTTGCATTTCCTAAAGTTCAGCAGCGTATTGTTGAAGTCCTTAAGTCAAAGCGTGTTCATTTTGGATGGTCGTACGAGCAGTTCAACGTTCATGTAGAGCATGGCCAGCAGTATGATAAACTTAATAGGACGAACGGGGCGCTCGTTCAGATTGGTGATACGACTGTTCTTAATCTTTCGTACAGTTCGCTCGGAGTGCTTGAATCGTTTATGCGGGTGAAAGAGGGCAATCCGTTTCTGGAGCGTATTCATTCGCGAAAGGAGATGTTTAAGCTTGTTCCTTCATTGCTCAGAACTCTTCGCTGGTGCGGGGCGCGGCAGTTGTTCCGGCAGTTGTATTATGATATTACGAGGGATCCATTCAGGAAGACTCCTCGCTGGCTTTGGCGCGAGCTTTGGCGAAGGTGGCTGCATAATGACTGGGAGGTTCCTGATATTGTGAAGGTCGCAAGGAAAGAGAGCGGCGCGTCGCTGTTTGTGTTAGGTCATTTGCACCACGTTTATTTTGAGGAGTCTGACAAGCTTATCGTTCTGCCAGACACCTGGCGGGATGAGTATCTTCTCGACATGCATTCACTGACTCTGTTTCCAAAGAACAAGTATTACGCGAGGATATTTATTGAAGGAAGCAAGTTCAAGGGTTGGAAGCTGGTCCACGTTCCCATTACGCGGAGCGTCTTGCGTTTTGAGGATGTAGTTAAAGACCAGATGAAGTATCTCGCGCTTGCCGCGCATGAAGAAGGTTATTGGCCAGCAAAATTAAAGCGAACAGCCTAAGAACCAATGCGGGAGGCAAGCCCCTGCCAATACGCAAGAGCTGCAGAAAACCATACGGCAACGCTAAATCCACTGTTTATAAATGCGGGAATTCCGGGCAGGAAGAACAGAATGATAATGCCGATTATAACGTTGCGCTTGAAGTGTGTTTGGTGTCCGTATGGCCTGGGACCGTAGTTCGCCGGATAGTGTGCAGGTACGTGTTTCATGGTTCTGGAAGCGAAGTGACGTATTAAATAATTATGTACGTTTCGCGAAACTCATAAATAGTCATCCGTCGGGCTCAAGGAATATGACGGGTATGGATAGTTATGAACATTTCCGCAGCGGAGAGACTTATCGTTTGATAGGCCGTGGTTTTTTCACGCCAAAGACGAATGGCGACCCGATGTGTGCAATGGCGTTTGATGCAGACAATGTGAAACGAGAAGTGTATGTTTATATGGGCAAGGACTGCTTTTTCTTAGAAGTGGTGTGTGGGAATTTTTCCTGGCCGGTTTCCGATGAATCTTACATTGTTTATGAAGGACAATACTGTAGTAGAGTGTTAGGTAACAAGCCTTGGTTTGTGCGGCGCGAGTCTGACTTTTTTGCATAAGTAAGCGAGAACAGCTACACCGGTCCACGGTTTATTTCAAATGTTGGGTTTAATACCCCGCAGCTTGCTGCGGTTTGCAGTATCCAACTTTGAAATTAGAAAATACCGGTCGACCGCAGTCGAGAAAATAATACCGGTCGACCGCAGTCGAGAAAATGAGCGTAATACCCCGTCAGCTTGCTGCGGGGATAGCTCATTTTCAGGTATTTTCTTTATTCCACTTGAAAAGTGAATTAAGGTTCTTCTTCGCGGGGCAGGTGGTTGTACCAGTCACGGAAGACTTCAACAAATGACGTGAGGGCTTGTTCTGAAACAGGTCGTTTTCGCAGTCCATTAATGGTCTTCCTGACAAAATCTTCAAACTCCGGCCGGTTGACAAATTCCAGATCAACGTACCAGTGTTGTTTAAGGGCATCACTTTGTATGAGCGAATATGTTTGTTGTTGGAGCCCGCCCATAACTGCACTCGCCCATTCGTAGATAAGGCCACTTTGTACTTGTTGGTTGAATATTGGCTCTAGTTTGAATCGCATCAGGTGGACAAGTCTTTTTTCTTGTGCACTCATCCGTTTGACCATCGCTTCTCCTTTTGCGATTGCAAGAAAGAGTTCGTGGAAGTCAGGAAGATCTGCTTCTTTGATAATGGCTTCTTCTTCTTGCACTGTTTTTGCAAGGGCAGGAAGAAATGAATGCACTGTCAAGCCAGATAAGCTGTCCACGTAATATTTTTGTAGTCTAAGTACCTCATGCAACTGCTCAAGTAGTTTGTCAAGATAGCGATGTTTTGACTCAACATAGAAAAGTGTTTGTTCAAGGCGTTTGACTCTTTGGATGCGCTCGTCATGTTCAATTCGCTGAATGTCTTCAACGTACTTTTTTCCATAGTTTTCTTCATCAGTAATCTCTACAAGTTCCAAGTCGACCAGTTCTTTTAATTGGTCAAGAAAAGTTGCATAGTTCTCAGAAGTCATCTGTTGGACGATTTTACTTTTTCGTTCGACACTTTGAAGATAGTTTTTCCATATACCGATAATTTCCCAGTCAGCGAGTTCTAACTCTTTTGTGACACCTTTTCGTGAAAAGAATTTTTCAAAGAAGCCCATTATCGTGACGACCTGTATCCGCCCTTCATTCCGTTTGAAAGCACAATTTGCCAGAGCTGGTTTTTCCTCGAG
Organism: Candidatus Woesearchaeota archaeon; assembly: GCA_018303245.1. Lineage (GTDB taxonomy): Archaea > Nanobdellota > Nanobdellia > Woesearchaeales > ARS49 > JAGVYM01. Next base: position 19,637 of record JAGVYM010000023.1, read on the forward strand.
CGAAAGCTTGCAGCGCAGGCAAGAAGGTAATAGCGCCACATTCGGTGGAAGCGCTCGTTGTATTGACTTGACAGTTTGTTCCATTTTTTCTCGAAGTTCGCGTGCCAGGCCATGAGTGTTTTGTCGTAGTCTGCGCCGAAGTTGTGCCAGTCCTCGATGACGAAAAGTCCTTCGCAAGCTTCAGCGATCTGTTTGATGGATGGCAGCATGGAGTTTGGGAAGATGTATTTTCCAATCCACGGGTCAGTGGTGGTGACTGAAGCATTTCCACCAATCGTGTGTAACAGGAATAGTCCGTCGGGTGCAAGACAGTGTTTCGCGACCTGCACGTACGTGCGATAGTTTTTGTAACCGACGTGTTCAAACATGCCTAGTGAAACAACGCGGTCGAATTTCTCGTTGACTTCGCGGTAATCTTGCAATCGTATTTCGACAGGAAGTCCTTTGCATCGCTCGCGTGCAAGTTCTACTTGTTCTTTTGATACGGTGATTCCTACAACTGATACGTTGTATTTTTCTGCGGCGAATTTGGCGAAGCTTCCCCAGCCACAGCCGATGTCAAGCACGCGCATTCCTTTTTTTAAACCCACTTTTTTGCAGACCAGGTCAAGTTTTGCTTCTTGTGCTACATCAAGATTCTTGGCATTTTTCCAGTAGCCGCAGGTGTATGTCATGCGCTTGTCAAGCATTGCTTTGTACAAATAATTTCCGATATCGTAATGTGCTTCTCCGATTTCAAACGCTTTTGATGTCCGTTGCAGGTTGAGCAGTCGCGCTTTGATTGCTGCCCATGCCATCGCAAAGGTGAGGATTTTTTTGTCAAGTTGGGAGCTGAAGATGCGTGTGAAGAGTTGGTCGAGTGCTGGGCAGTCCCACCAGCCGTCCATGTATGATTCGCCAAGGGCAAGCGAGCCGCCAGCAAGTACTCGTGCGTAGAATCGATCGTTGTGGACTTTGATGTCCCAAGGATTTGGTCCGTTGACGTGAATTTCTGCTAATGCAAGAAGTTCAATTACTCTTTTTTGCATACTCATGGACGTGAAAAAAGGATTGTTACTTTATAAATATTCGGAAATACACCCTCTTCAAAACACTAACTTTATAATCTATATAATTTTCCCAGCTTGAATTCAATCAGTTCGGAGGAGTAAAAATGACATCAATAGTAATTCCGGTTAGGATAAACGTGCCTGAGCATCTTAAGGCACTTAAAGAAGAACACCGCACACTTACAGAGCTCGCTAAGGAATTAGGAAGAAACTCCGCCGCAGATTATGGTTCTGCGTTGGGCCATGAAGCAAAGACGCCAGGTGATCAATACACTGCTCAAATGTTTGCCCGAGCGCTCGTCGAAGTCACTGGAATTGACTGTGGTGTTGGTCTTGTTAGTGCGCACTATGGGACATGGGAGCATCCAGTTATTGGTGAAGATGGAAAACCAGTAATGACTGATGGGAAAAAGCCAAAGAGGGTATTTGTGGAAGGCAGGACGTTCCGTTTCGAAGACCCCACTGCCCGTCTTTCTGGCGCAGTTTTGCTGAATTTGGAATTCGGCGTTCAAAACCTTGTTGCGGAAAACGACGTTATAAGTCCACGGAAAGTTTACTCTGCGACGATAAACATCCTGGCGGGTGGTCAAATCATTGGAGCGCCAAGAAAACCAAGACGTGAAGACGATGAACGATTTTACGCTTCACTGAAAAATTACTTTTAAAAGTCAGCACTCGCAGCAGCTTGAACAGCACTCGCAACCGTTGCAGCTCTTAGGCGCTCCGCATTCACATAACTCTTTGGTAGATTTCATGACGCACCTCCCCTATTGGTTTAAAGATAGCGTTCTTCTTAAATCTTGTGACAAGCCTTAAATACTCTCGTCAATATCTGTCTTGTGATGGTGTCATACAAGCAGCTTTGTGCCCGGTGCAAGAAGAATATGGTTCTTATCGTTGGCAGAAGCCAGTTTCCGTTATGCTATGATTGCCAGAAGAGCGAGCTCAGTGGCAAAATTTCTGATCCGAAGATGAAGAAGCTGTTCAACGTTCCTGAAGATTTCTATCGGCAAAGTTCTTTCTTGAGGTCAATCAAGTCAGGGTATCTGCGGTTTGGGAAATTGAGCGATAAGCAAATAGAGGCGTTCAAGAATACGGTTGAGCGGCTCAAAAATCCGCCTGTCGAGCCACAGCAGCATTAACCACAATTCTTCATCAGCTTTTCAACTTCGTTCCAGTTGACCACATTCCAGAATGCTTCGATGTATTCCGCACGTTTGTTCTGATACTTCAAGTAATAGGCGTGTTCCCAGACATCGATTCCAATGAGCGGAACTTTTCCTGTCGAAAGTGGCGAATCTTGGTTAGGTGTCGTAATGATTTCCAATTTGCCATTTGTAGAGACAAGCCATGCCCAACCAGAACCAAAAACAGTGTTTGTGCTATTCGTAAACTCTTCCTTGAACGTATCAAACGAACCAAAGTTTTTCTTGAGTGCACCCTCACAGTGTTTTGAAATATTGGTCCCTTTTGCAAGGATATTCCAAAAAAACGTGTGGTTTGAATGCCCGCCACCATGATTCCGGACTGCAGTTTTAATGGAATCAGGCACAGTATCCAGCTTGCGCATGATTTCATCAACGGGAGTGTTTTCAAAAGGAGTCCCTTTGACTGCTGCATTTAATTTGTCAACATATGTTTGGTGGTGTTTGTCATGGTGCAGCTTCATCGTCTGTTCATCGATGAACGGTTCAAGCGCGTTATACGCGTACGGTAAGGGTGGTAGTGTGTGTGCCATGGAATAAGAAACGTACTTCCCCATTAAATATGTTTCTTTGTGCGAGCATTTTTTCGAAGTAAGACTTATATACCTCTAATCTCTAGGACTCTGAAAGGGATTGGATGGACAACTGTTCATCCTTGTCTCTTAAACTCGGAGGTGGAGTATGGGAGTAAACAAAACTTGGGCCACAATCTTGGGTGTCGTGTTTTTAGCAATCGGCATCTTGGGCTTTTTTACGGGTGAAACGTTGCTCGTGTTTGGAACTAATTCCTTGCACAACGTTGTCCATTTGGTCTCGGGCGCAGTCTTGCTCTGGGCAGGTCTTTCTGCAGGAGCTCCGACAAAGCAAGTCAACACCACGTTTGGTGTGATTTATGGTTTGGTCGGAATTGTTGGCTTCTTTGGCGTTCTTGGTTTCTTGAACGTCAACACAGCGGATAACTGGTTGCACTTGGCAATTGCAGTTGTTTCGTTAGCAGTCGGCACGATGGCTGACTAATTTTTTTATTTTTCTTTTGTTTTTACTTTTTCGGATAGCAGTTCTCATATGCTTGTTGTAATGCGATTGTCCAGCCAGGGTCTTGATCAAACAAGGTGATTTCCCAATTTATTCGTGGATTTTCTTGTCTATTTGGTTTTTTGGGAAAGTAGGTGTGTGCTGCTTCAGCACGCAGTCTGAGTTGGTCTTCGTAGCAAATCGTTAGTTCTAGATGTTCAGAAACACTGTTTGGACGTCTTCGCTCACGTCGTGTGCGACTCAGCTCAAGGTCTTCTTTTTCGTAAGCTCTACAGGTCAGCGTGTCTTGTTTTTTTGACCGTTGTTTTTCACTTGCGAAATGAATTCCGTGCTGAAGGATGCATTGTGCAGTTTCACAGAGTTTTTTTGCCAGGTTTTCGAGCACAGCTTTTTTGACAAGCTGTGCCACATATTCGTATTCTTCTGGACTGGGTTCTTCAGCAGCAATGGAATGGAAATCAGAGGTTTCTTCAAAAAGTTGATGAAGTTGTTTATACCATGGACCTTGTGAGAGACCTTTGATAACTGCGTGAGTAGTTTGCACTCGTGTCGCAAAACAAGGGCTGTTTCCCTGATAAATTTCCCAATAGCTGTTTTTTTGATTTTTATCAGGTGTTAAGGTGTAGGCGGTAAGTGTGAGGCCGTCAAGTGTTGCACGGTATCCTTTTTTTTGAACACTTTTAGAGTCTTGTTCCTGAAAACATTGTCCGTTTTGTTTAAGAAGTAATTCCATTGCGGAGAGAGTGTTAGCAATCACCACATTGTGCGAGTGTGACATGTTGTTTTGTGAAAAATCACTCATTTATAACACTAATCTTTTTAAACGCACTAAATTTCTCATAAGCCATGGCTGAAGACCAGTGTATTTTTTGTCATATTGCGCAAGGGAACATTCCTGCCAAGAAAGTGTACGAAGACGATAAAGTTTTGGCTGTCCTTGACATCAATCCTGCGGTCCAGGGTCACATTCTGTTGTTGCCTAAAGAGCACGTTGCGGTTATGCCGCAGATGAAAGATGAGATTGTCGCACACACTGGTATGGTTGCAAAACAGCTTAGTGCAAGTCTTATCCGTTCGATGAAAGTGGAAGGCACCTCGATTTTCGTCGCGAATGGCGCGGCAGCCGGACAGCGGGCTCCGCATTTCATGATGCACATCATGCCTCGCTCGAAAAACGATGGGGTCAAATTGGACTTGCCGGAAGGAAAGCTTGATGAGAAGATGATGAATATGGTGTTTGTCAAGCTTGCTCCCGCGGTTGGAAAACAGCTTGGTTTTGAGCCAAAAGTTTCTGTGCAAAAAGAGGAAACGCCAGATAAGAAAAAAGAGAACGTCAAGCCCGAAAAAGAAAAACTTCCAAAAAAAGAACCAGTCCCTGATGATTCAAACAAAGCGGACACACTGCCTTCTAATCAGATTCCGCTTCCAAAGAAGGAGAATACTGCGAAAAATGCAAAGGGGCAGGATTCGCTTGATGATATTGCTGACTTTTTGACGAGGGGTCCGAAATGAGCGACTGCCTGTATTGCCAGCACATTCAGAAGAAGACAAACATGCTCTTTGAGAACGAGCACGTTTTTGCGATGCTTTCCCCGCAGCCTGCGATTCCTGGTCACGTTCTTGTTCTGCCAAAAGCTCACGCTCCAATTCTTGAAGTGGTCCCTGATTTTGTGGTCGGGGATTTGTTCAAGGTGGCGAACAAGATTAGCATGGCGTTATTCGAGGCTTTTGGTGCGCAGGGGACGAACATGCTCGTGCAAAGCGGTCCGGTTGCCGGGCAGAAACAGAATCATGCGATGCTGCATATTATTCCTCGTGCAGAAGGGGATGGGGTGGACCTTTCCTGGACTCCAAAACAAGCAAGTGAGGAAGAGCTCACCAAATCGGAAGGTACCATCAATGACGCTACAAAAAATGTCGGAAGCTTTGAGCGGGAAAAGCCAAAGCCCAAAGAGGTTGAAGCGCCAAAGGAAGTCCAGAAAGAGGACCCGCGCGTGAAGTTCTTACGAAGAATCCCTTGATGTTTGAATATTTTTCTTGTGTTCTTGAAACTTTTCCGGAAATTACGTGCAAAGACATGTTAAGCGAAACGTGGATTGCTCTTGAATGCAGATAGAGTATACGAAACATGCGCTTTATCAGCTTGATGAGAGAAAAGTTGATAGCGTGTGGGTTGAGGAAACCGTAAAATGTCCAGACGAGTTAAGAATTGATGGATTGAAGCACTATGCGATAAAGAAGCTGAATGGCAAAACACTAAAAGTAGTATGTGTAAAAGAAACTTATATAAAGATAATTGCCCTCTTTTGGATACAATGAAAATCACCTACGATGAGGATGCGGACGCGATGTACATCAAGCTTATCAGAGGAAAGGTCGCCAAGACCAAGGAAGTTGATCCCAACATGATGGTAGATTATGATTCAAAAGGTAACATTCTCGGAATTGAGATTTTATTTGTTAAGGAACTGATGCCTTCGATACTTAAGGATATGCAGAATATTGAAGTTGAAGTGCCTGCATGAGCTGTTCTAGAGTAGATTACCCAATCTCGAATAATTTCGTTCTCAATGTTTTCAAAATAATTGCCACAATCGCGAACATGGTGAGAAGTCCAATCATCACGATAAAATCAGGCTCGAGCATCATTGGCGAATAAGTGGTTAGTGGAATTTATAAACGTTGCGCAGTTTTCGGCTTTGCACATTAAATAGCTTTAGTTAAGGGTTTTTTGTGCAGAATGGAGTGCTGCACAATTAATCGCGCTAAGATGTGGCTCAAATTCCGTGTTTAAGCCCAGTTCAAACGTTTCATGAATAAGTACAACGATGTTGTGGCAGAGTGCTTTGCAGAGTATTTCGTTTTCTTGAGCGGTATCGCTCTTACTTCGCAAATGCATGCCAAACTTGCGCTTGATCATTGAGAACGTTGTTTCCACGTTTGAACGCTTGTGGTAGTGTTGCATGTATTCGTCGTAGTGTTCTTGGAAGTATTGGAACATGCGTTTCCAGACCATTGAACCTTTGGAGTTGCCTGTGGCATTGCTTTTGAAGGGGATAAAGGGGATTGCGCCTTTGCTTGATACAAGGTTCATGTTTTCTCGTGATGTGTATGCCATGTCTGCTGATACTTCGCGTAGTTGGAACTGTTCGCTTGTCTTTTCTACAAGTGTGGGAAACTCGTTGATGTCTGCGCTTGTGCCTTTGGTGACTTCTATTGAGGTTATGATGTTGGTTTTTACTCCAGTCATCACGTGAGCTTTGCGCCAGAGGCGGTGGTCGTTTTTCTTTCCCCATTTGTGGTCGAACCATCGTCCGAAGACGGAGGTGGTGAATCCTGTTGAATCAACGGCAAAATCTTTCTCCACACACTTCAAAGGCATACTCGAGAGCGTGATTAACGCCTGCAACTTCTTGCTTAATGATTTCTCGTTGAAGTGATTGAGAATTGAGTTGAAATGTGGCACTTGGCTGATGAGGTGGCGGTCTTTGGAAATGTGTAGTTCGGATATTGTTCTGCGTGATGATTTTCCACAGTAGATGAGCAAGCCCATGCAGTAAACCATCTCCTGTACGTTTAGCGATGGTCTGCCGCGTCCGGTGGACTTTTTGACTTCCAAGTATCCTGAAAGCTCTCGCAACATGTCCATGAACATCAGCTTTTCTGATGTTTGGCTCAAGTTGTACTCGTGCCATTGTTGCGGGTACGTTTGTCGGGGTTCTGCCCTGTCGATCCAGTACGTCATTTTAGTTTGTGGGTTCCTTCTTCGAGGTTTAGTCATTTCTTTGCGAGTTATGCTTCGCCAACCTATTAGGTACCTAATAACTATTTAAATCTTTAGGTACCTAAGAATACATTTCGTATTAGGTACCGATAAATTTATATATCGTTAGGTACCTACGGTTAATAAATGAAGCTTCAAAGGCAAGTTTCCAGAAAAATAGGTGATGCGGAGTACGTAAAATGGGTTCTCGTTCTTCCACAAGATCGCATTACTCAATTAGGTTGGAAAGAAGGTCTCGATCTTTTTGATGAAGTAAAAGGCGATAACTTATGCATACGTGCCGCAAGAAGCACGGATAAAGTTCTAAACAAAGAAGAACCGATTTACTCTGACTTCAAAAATTCAATCAAGAATATACTTGAACGTTATCGTGCTGGTTTAACTTGGTCTGAAATTAAAGATAAGTTGAACTACGCACAAAAAGCACCAAATAACAAATGGGTTAGTCAATTAGAAGCAGACATAGGTCTAAAAAGAATAAGAAGTGGTGGTAAGATGGTATGGAAATTAGAACAAGATACTATTTACACGATAGGGTATGAGGGACTTGATATAATTGCTTTCGTTAAAAAATTAAAAGACTCAAATATTCAACAATTAATCGACGTACGAGAAATCGCATTAAGCAGAAAAAATGGTTTTTCAAAAGGAGTACTTCGCGATTCACTGAAGCAAGGAGGCGTGAGGTATCAACACTTGTCAATGTTAGGTTCACCACGTGAATTGAGACATGAATTGCATCGTGACTGGAATTATGAAAAATTCTTCACAGAGTATCGCCAACACATAACTGATCCTGATATTCAAGATGGAATAACTCAGCTGGAGGGCTTATCGAAATTGAAGAGAACTGCAATTTTGTGTTTTGAAAAAGATCCCGCAACTTGTCATCGCAATATTATTGGAGAGGAACTGAAAAAGAGAGGCTGGCGAATAGGTCACATTACTTGAGGTTGAGCTACATGACTGAATCTGGCAGAAAAGAAGACCCTTTTTGGTTGAAAAATATGATTGTATTAGGTCACGGTGCTCCCAATCGCATAAACTCTTTGGGTGGTAGGCAAGGAAGATGTTTGTGTCTCTGGTCTGAAGATAGAGGATATTGTCGCGTCTATCCTGTACCATATGGTTTTGTTCATGATTGGGAAGTAGTTGATTTTCACGTTCGTTTGCCAAAGAATGACGGACGCGAAAATTCATTCACGCTTAACAATTATGAAACCAATTGGGATAAAATGTGGGAGTGTATTGTTGTTCATAAGGATAAAAACAATAAACGCGTGAAATTATCACGTGATGCATGTATCAAACTTACCCATAAACTTGCTATCGACACATTCTCAAATGTTCGAGATAATGCACGAAGTTTTGGGATAATCAATCCTACAAAGTTAACTTTCTTTCTGAGGAAAAATGGAGAGTCTTCAACACAGCAAACAACACTTGTTGAGCTTGATCACACTATTATGGATCAAAATGATTTCAAGTGGTTGCCTTATATTCAATACGAGTGTCCTCAAGGATGCATATCGGCACATCCACATACATCAAAGATTGTAGAGTGGGGGTGCTATCAATTCATGCGAAAACACCCCGATGATGAAGAATATTGCAAAAAACTTGGAGACAACCTTCACATATCAGATGACAGTTACGAAAAATACCTTTTAATAGGAAACATAAAAAATTATCCCAAAACATACATAATTGTGAAAGTCATACGTTTCAAAAAATAATTTCACTGTATACTTTTTGACCAGAGTGTGTAGAAACCGCCAGCCAGATCTGCATTTTTAAAAGTTATTTCGGAATAGAATTTTGGTTCGGTGGGTTCTACGTCTCGTTTCATCAATCTCCATTTTGGTTTTCCGGACCGTGTAGAATAATTTTTGCTCGTGTTGTACTCGTGGTCACTCATAACAGCTTCATCAAAGCCATTTGCTTTTGCAAATTCTGCTATTCCTTCTTCTACAAAGGTAGTGATTCCTCGAAGCGCATTTATTGGATTCATTGAAGGTGATAATTCGAGACTATTACACGCAAGAACATATTTATCTCCTTCCCTTGCGGGGAATGCAAGCACAATTCCCACTCTATGCGGTTGTCCTTTGCCTATTGCTTGGTTGACATTAAAAAGGTAAATCGTATTTTCTGCGATCATATGAGGCAGTCCATACGCATTGCCGATACTTTTTGTATTCGGATAGACTCCAATACAACAACCTCCATCGTTTCCAAAACGTACATCAAGGGGGTCTTTTGGCGAGAGTTCAAATGAATACGTGAGCGACTTACCTTCCTTGAGGTGTTTCGATGTATCTTGGGAAGGAAGATTTTGGAATTGTTCTGCCAGAGTATTTAGTTCTGCTCTTTGTTCTTTTGAGACTCGAAGACGCCGAAGATCATTTTCTAAACCTTCAACATCATGAATTGAATTTGACACACGTTCTCTTAGAAGCACAACATACTCTCTCTGCTGTTGGATGGCGGTTTTTAATTTAGAAACTGTTGTAGTTATCAACGCGTCATTTTCATCAAGGGCATCGTGTTTATCGTAGAACTCGTCAAGTGCGGCACCCGCATCATCAGTTTTAAATTTCGTTGATGCGGTGTTTGCTTTACCTAATTTACTCTCCAGATCTTTTTCTCTTTCGTTAATTTTTTGACCTTCAGCTTCTAAAATTGAGGGATTAGTAAGTTCTTCTACAGGACGAATGACTTCAACTTCGTAAGATGTAACTATTGTGTCAAGTACAGCATTTAATTTTCGAACGATGAGCTCTCTTCCAATCGAGTTTGGTTCCGCAACAGCATTGAATGTCTTGTCATATTTGAAGGTGGGCTTTTTTGGCACGTTAGGATTATATCTTTCACGAAATTGATCTATGATTCCTTGCGCATTTGCAAGAAGTAATTCACCATATACGTTACCTTGTGGAGATTCGGTGAACAGGAAATTTCGTTTTTCATCTTTTAGCCAATCCTCAACCTGTTTTTGTATTTCAGTTGGAGCAATACATAACTCTTCTAAAAACAAGAGTTTTTTGCCAACTTCGTATTGCTTTTCTTTCAGAGCAGCTGGCTTTAGATCTGGCACATTTTTCCACTTATCGTGAAGCTTAGTGATCGTGTCTTGAACAAACGAACTTCCTTGTTTGAGCATTTCGGCAGTTTGTTCATCGCAAATGCCTTCGACAGTGAGTGTTTGTATAGCATCAGTCATGTATTTTTCTACGTTTTGGCAGTTTATAAAGCTTTCTATATTTAGTCACTTTATAGTGGTTATTATCATTTGCTTCTATTTTTGTGCAGTTTACGGAATACTTGTGCAGAAATGATTATTTGTGCAAAGCC
>JAGVYM010000008.1 GCA_018303245.1 Candidatus Woesearchaeota archaeon
TGAACTGTCCAGCCTTGAAAAAAACAACAACCAACTCACCAACTTCTGCCAGCGCATCTTAAACAAACGCGGAAACCCTGACCCTACTAAAACCACCTTTCTGTACGTCATCACTTGGAACCTTGAAAAGATCGCAGATGAATACAAATACCTCGGCAGGTGTATAGCAGCACACAAGAATATCGGCAAACAAACCCTTGCACTTCTTTCCCAAACCAACAAACTCTTGCGCGAATACTATGAACTCTTCTACTCATTCGACCTCGAACGCCTCACCCGCCTTGCGATGAACTACAAACAACTCCACCAAGAAATTGAATCGCTCATGACCAAAGAAGACCCCTTACCGCTCAGTTATCTTTCCCACATCGTGCTTAAAATAGCCGACTTCTCACCCTCAACTGTCGCGATTCAAGAACACAAATGAAGCGTCACGGTGACATAGAAATTAGAACGCACAACTTCAGGACGCGAAGCGCCCTCACGCTCTCCTGCACAAGACCCTTCCGCAAGATGAATCAACTCAACCGCCTGACTATTCTTCATGAAGAGGTCATAGTTTTTACCCCACGCTCCAAACGTATCACGAAGCATTAACGAAAGAAATTCCTGCACCTTCTCGCACGAATTCTTGCCATCACCACACTCACCTGCACCAATCCAACGTCCATTCTCAACCCCTGCAAGCGCGCAATCCTGAAGCACTTGACGCAGCTCACGATTGCCACACTCAGGGATGGACGTGCCAAGCGCAGTGTTCAAAAAGTTCTTAGCCTGCATGGTAACCTTGATTTTCTGCTCCTCAGACACCGGCGTCTTGGTGATTATTGTCACCGCGAACAGCAAACCTACCGCTACAAGAATCACAATGATGACTAGACCAAAAATCTCCATCTGACCTCTAGCCATACACCCACACCTCCATCACGCCAAACGCATACCTATTTGTCCTGCCGTCAAACAACAACACTGGACTTTGAGTCACCCGCTCACTTCCCTTGGTTTCTGGCTCATGATTGTATAAGGTCAACTTCCACAAATCGTCAGAAGGATAGATTTGCTCAACCTCAATTTTTGCATCTCCAAACTCCTCAAAATATTTAGATGATACTGCTTCATCTTCAAGTAAATGGGCAAGCGACTCAAGCTTGAGCACATCAATACAATTATCACGCTGGGTGAGTAAGAAAGAACAATCAAGCTCAGGCATATAGAGCGCCTTAAACACCACCTGAAGCGCAAAACTATCCTCTGCTTGAGTCGCGTCATCCTCAATAGATGAACGCTGGGCACTCAAATAAAAAACGGAAACAATCGCGAGCAGGAAAAAGAACACGATCAATACCGCAATCGTCTCAAACATCTTCAACTGGGCCCGAACCATCTAGAACAACTCCGGACAACTCTTCTCGGACAATGCTCTATTCCCAGACTCCAAAAACACATTATGCTGACCAAGACCTGCAAGCGCAGATGTTGACAGACTGTTTGCAAGCGTATTGGCCGCAATTATTTGTTGCTTGAGATTCTCCATCAAAGGGTCGTAGAGCACCGGACAATTAATGTTAAATCCCTCACCAGGCAACGAGGTGAACTCTTTCAACGCCTCGGCCCTGTCATGATACACTTGCGCAACAATACCTGCCTTTCGCCCCAGCTGCTGCATGCCGCAGCGATACATCACCTGGTCACTTGCGAATATGGCGGCAAAAACACTGGTGAGATCGGCACGCGCAACACTTGCGCCTGATGGACTGAAACGCAAATCGTCCAATTCATAAAAGCCAACACTCTGCGCCTCAATCTTAACCGCACTCACCTCTTTGCCTTTGAATGAAGCGTCAAGGGAAAATGAAGAGGGGTCTCCTGAAACAAACACAAACCGTGACTTGTCTGAATCAGCGATAACCCCGCCGACCTGCGAGACGCTTATGTTCTCATACGAGATTGCGGAAACAACACCTTCTTTAGTCTGAAACACAGGAATAGCGCGAGTCAACTGGCTAAAGAAGGACTGAGTTTTATCTCCCACAAAATAATACTTCACCTGCGGGTCAGTAATAAGCAAAACATTCGCAATCCGATACGGAAGCCTCACCTCACGCGACCAGACAACAAGCGAAGGACTTTTCGAAGTGAGCGCGAACAATGACCCTCCCAGAACATGGTCTGGTTGGGTTTTAACTGGATTATTAAACCCTATATTAAACCCACAACTGCAACCAGAGGTACAACCAAAAGAAATCCCTAGATTAGGAATCATTTGTGCAGCACCCTTGCCCTTGATTGCGGCCGTGAACACACTCTCTGTCTGGGCTGACAGTGACAGTTCAAGACGCTGCTCACTTAAATTTTGATGCTTGTACGCGACACTCAAGAAAAAACCCAATATAAGACCACCTGCCAAGAGAATGAAAATCCAATGAAACTGTAGCTCAAAGCCTTTCTTATTCATGTCCAAGCAGACACCTTAACCGTCCTTCCTGTCCCTTCAAGCCGAAGCACAACCCCTCCATTGTTAGGGACGCACAGAACAATAAACACGTTCGCACTCCCGACACTGCACGCATCCTTGGCCCAATCAACCAAAACTTCCCGATCACCATCACGCAATACTGGATGCGTCACACTTGCACAGCTCGCATACTCAAAAAAACACATCCCCTGATACTTCGCAGGAAGCCGCAACGTGACTTTACGCACACTCTGGAAATCATGCCTCACATTCTCAACAGCAGTCTCAATATCAGTCTTCACATCAAGCATGGTCGCCTCATCCTGGCGGGCAAGCAAATAATTAATCGAACGATACCCATAAGAAATAATCAGAATAAACACCAACGCGGCAAGAATAAAGATAAACGCCTGACCAATCAACTGACCCTTAACCATTCTTCTTCAACCCCTTTTTAACTTCCCTCTTGTGCTCATCATAATACGACGCGGTTATTTTAAGCTTCTCAAAAAGCGCGTCCCTTTCCTTCTTTGACAACAAATCAACGTTCTCCATATGAACGCGCACTTCCTCCTGGTCTTCAGGCGAAAGACGCTTCACGACACTTTTCAACTGGTTCAACGGATTTGAATCTTTTTGCACTGGTCTCGCAACAGCAATGATTGGCTGCTTTTGAGATTTGAGCTGTTCCATAGAAAGCCAGCCATCAGGCACATCCTCTTTCCTGGCAAACGAACGCAACTTCACATCCTGCGCTAGAGCCTTCTGCACAGGAACCTCACGGAAAACAGCATGTACCTCTGGCTTACGCGCCTCCCGCAATAAATAACCACCATAGGCAATTCCCCCAACTGCAAGCAACGCAAAAACAACCCAGAGCACAATCCCAATACTCGAACTTGGATGGCTTGCAGGGTCAACAGGATTTGTCCCCGACTCGAGCTCATCCCCATCAGCCCAACCATCCCCATCAGAATCCTCCTCAACAGGATTCGTGCCCTCTTTAAACTCCTCAAGATTGGTCAACTCGTCAACGTCCGCGTCATTATCCGCCGCTGCCTCATCACACTCAACACAGCCAAAGTAATCCAAACGCCACTTATCGGTGATGCCATCATTAAGACTTGAAACCTGCGAAGGCGCACAACCCTTCTCATCAACCGATTCACCAAGCGGAGTCTGCGGACAACCATCTGTACCATCAACCACGCCATCTGCATCCTCATCCCCTACTAAAACACTACTACACAACTTTTCCGTACCGCAATTCAACCCCGAAGCACAATCAGATGACTCCTGACACGTCTTTCCTTCAAGGCAGCCATCACAGGGACCTCCACAATCAACATCTGACTCGCCTTGCGTCAACTGCTTGTCCGCACAGGCAGGAGCAGTGGCACACATCTTCTGAACAGGATCACAATAATCAGAACCACAATCAGCATCCACACGACACGAGCGTGCATCCCCGCACTTTGAACAGTATTTGCCCCCGCAATCAATGTCCGACTCCACGCCATTCACCACTGCATCAGTGCAGCTGGTCAGCTCGCACTTTCCTTGCGCACAATAATTAGTATCGCAATCAAGAGAAGTGAGGCAACTCTTTCCTGGACCACAGCCCTCGCATGAGCCACCACAATCCACATCAGACTCTCCCGACGTCTGTTCGCCATCACTACAGGCAGATGGTTGCTTTGAAACATCAACAGAGACTCCATCGCTTCCCAGCGGCTCGCTACGCAACCCCACATTGTTCACAGCACGCGCAGTCACCACGTACGGCTCACCATCAGCAAGCGATGCGTTCTCCAAATCTACATAGAATGGCTCGCCATCACTTGAATAGACTTCCTTGTCACGCATCACAAACTGACGAGTACGCTGATTTTGAATAGACACCAAATAATACGCAACCCCACTTTGTTCATCAGTACCTTTAAGCGCAAGATGGACACGATTGAGTGACCAGGAAATGTTCCTGTACAGGTGGAGAAGTGTCAACAAACACAGGAATTTTGAGAACCTCGGAACGATTACCTGTTGGATGGATACATTGTACAAAGTAAGCATACTCACCCTCTCCTGAAACAATAATGTCTTGATTATGACCATAACTTGTCTTGCAGGCACCCATGCACGTTGTAACATCATCCTCTTGTTCGCCGAAGTAACAAATCACTCGCTTGTTCGCCACAACACCAATACTGAAGTTTGCCGTCGCAAAACCCCGCGGAGTACTGCTTGAAATGTTCAGCGAACGGGAAAGGTCGACGGCAAAACTCACCTGGCGCGAATCAGACACATTCACCTCAACAGCAAGAGCTTCTTTTGCAAGCTCATCAAACCCGGAAAAAAAGCCTTCCATCGCGCCAAACTCGCTCGTACTACGCGAATACTTGCAAAAACCCGGCTTATCCAACTGAACTTTCAGCGTTGTCAGATAGAGTTCAACCTCGGGAGTGAACCGTTCTGAAATCACGCTTGGCTCAGCAAAAGCGTTCAGGATGAACGGAGGTTCAGCATCAAATGTTATCGCAAATGTTCGGTTCTTCACATTGAACAAATCGAAATTACAATACACGTGCAGCAAATAATTTCTTTCTGCATTAAATGGAATTGTGAGGTCTTGAGCACTGTGGAATAACCCGGTCCCTGAAAGCTTATTGAAAAACATAAACTCAGTACTGTTTGGAGCCTGAGGTGTATCGTACACATATGCACACTGGCTTGGAAGCGGAGTCTCCACCGTCACATTGAATGTTGAGAACGGAGTTACTCCAAATGCAGGCTCAGCCAGACGGAAATTAGGCGGCTGAGACGCAATAAAAAACTTGCTCTGCCGCTGAACAGGCAAACTATTGAATCCTTCTGCGAAAACCATAAGCGCGTACGGCCCTCCTGTAACGTTCGGCACACCTGCAGAAAATGTCAGATTGTTGGTTGTGCGGAGCAACGCGGCAATATCACGGGAAATCATCTGCTTGACAAACGGATCCGCAAAACTTTCCGCCGCGAGCACTACCCTCCTGAGCACCGCCTGACCGGAAAAGTTCAAGAGCACGTCCACTGGAGAAAGACTCTGCAACACGCGAATTTCGCCATCAACTGGTGTGATTGTCAACTGTGGAACTGAGGTGTCCACCACCAACTCAAACTTCACCGCGCGTGGGTCCATGTAAATCGACCGCTCGTTAAAGGCATTGAGGTACAACTCGTACTCCCCGTCCAAATCAAAAGCACGGAATTGGTGCGCTGTCCTCGACCCGTTCGTCAACTGCTGCAAGGGAATACTGCGCACGGCATTTTTGAGCTCCGCATACGTTATGGTCGTTGGACCGTCAAATCCAAACGTGATTGTCGGTTGAGTGCTCGCGGTAAACAAACGCGTCCCAAACGAATTTCCTTGAGTGATTGAAAGATTCACCACAATCGGACCATTACAATTATCACACGCAAAGACCACTGCTTCCTTGACCACCTCAACATTATTCGCAGGGTCGCGGCTATAAAACGCCACGGTGTTGTTTCCACTAGCAAACTGCGCCAGTGTACGATTCCCCTCTTTAAGAACACGGTTGGACAAGACAAGCCGCGCAGAAACCACTGGAGTAAACAAAGATGCCTCCCTGCACAAGTTCCCCGTCCCTTTAACGCACACATACGTCACATACCCGCCCTTACCGGCACGGTCCCGCAACGCGCCAGCTATGCTTTCCTTATCAAACACATTAAAATTCAAAAACTCAATCTTTCCCGCCGTGCCATTAGGAACCAACGTTGTTATAGGAGCAAAATAATCCGCCTCGCACGTCTTGTTCCCAAAACGACAATCCTGAAAAGAAGCGCCAGAACTCCCATCTGCATTCTTCACACACCCCGTCGCATCGTTATACTCACACACGCGAATGTTACACGGGTCCGCGCTTGGAACCAGAAGCGAATTGTTGGATGACAAATGGATCCCTTGCGCAGGAGAACCGCACTGCACTTGCGTGTAATCAGCACACGTCGCCTCACTGCAACTCTTGCTCACTTTCCTATCCTTGTCAAAAAAGCAAGGAAATAAACTTGTGCTCAACGCAGCACTCTTACTTTCCGTACACGCGTCAAGCAGCAAACTTTCACGGGGCTGCGGAACACAGAACGCGCAATTTTTAGTTTCTATATCCACACAAACACCAGTTCCCAAGTCTTGAGCAATCGGCTTCCACTGACAAATCCCCGCACCACAATTGTCAGCCTCACACGCACTCCTTGTCCGATACTCATTACACGTCTTCGACGGAGAACACGAAAGGCAATCATCAACGCTCACTCCTGATTTATCAAAAAAACAATACCTTTGGGTCTCACATGCCACCTTGGTTCCAAGCAATCCAAATGGAGCACCCAGCACGCAATCTTGAGGAACAACACAACGCGCGCCACGCTCATCAGCAACACACACCTGCCCCCCTCCACACCTTGGCTGACCTGCCGGGGTGACAAGACGATTCTTTGAATCACACTGCCAAGGCTGGTTCAAACGGCTCGCAAACGTACGGGATACCGTATCGCTGAACGTCAACGAAAAATCAGACGGCAAAGAAAGCCCGTATCCAAACGTCATCAAATATTCCTCAAAACGTCCGTAAAACACCTTAGAAATGCAAAACACCCGACGCGGATTCTCCAAACATTCCACATCCCCTAAATTTACCTGCACAAACGCAGGCTCACTCGCCCCAAACACTCTGTCAAACGCCACCACGCGATACGTGTAATCGCGATTGAACTCAAGCGAAGGATCCTCATCCACAAACGGCCCGTTAGGAACCTGCGCGACCAGGGCAAAGTCAAGACAGCCCACATCCTTGCAACGTTCAACACTCACAAACGAAGACGGACACGGCAAAGTGAACTCAAGACGCACCCCTTTTTTTCCCTCAAGCGGCAACGCGCTCAGACCAAGCGGAGCAGGACGAACATCAGGGTTTCCGCACACACCTTGCACCACGCAATCCGCAGGACATGAAGAAGTTGTTTCGGAAAGCTGACACACTCCATCCCCACAACGCACAGCAGTTTGCACAAGCGACGCATTACAAAAAAAACCACACATGGTAACCAAATCAGGAGGAGGACCCACAAAAGCAAACCCTTGAGTATCACACTGCGCCCTGCTAGAAAAACTCCCGTTACGAACAACCGGGTCGCAACAGCAACCAACACTTTGCGCTTGTACGATTGCTGCAAAAAACAACAGCAACGCCGCGATTATCAACGCACTTCGCATAGAACCACCTGCAAAGAAATATTTTGGAAATCTGCACCCACGGAATCTTTCGCAAATACGGTGATTTGGTAAGGAACACCCACTGCGCTTGCCGGCAATCGCTGATCTGAACTTCCTGGAACGCTTACCTCAAAAACAACCGCGTCATCATCTGGATCTGATGCATTTAACCCCACAACAAACGGATTCACGCCATCAGGACAAGGATCGTCTATAACAAGTGAACTTCCCTGAACAGAGACAAGCGCACCACGACCGTCTGGGGTGATGTGAAACAGTTTTCCACTCAACGATGACGCGTTTATTTCCCAAAGCGCAGGATTGCGGTTCTTTCGAGAGAGCACAACCTCAAACGGAACACTATCCAACAAGCTTTGCTTGTCTTTGAGCTTCAGAAAACTTCCGTTTTCCACCAGACTTTTTTCCAATACCAACCCTGAAGGAACTGAAGGAACATATGAGACATCACTCACATCCGCATCCAGCAACCCTTTCGCAATATAATAAACCGACGCAAGACGGACAGGAAGACGGGCCGCAAACGAACCCATCGGAACCATTTGACCATCACTTGTCGTGACATTCAACGGCCAATCAAGCTGCAACGTAATCGCAGTCTCACTTTGAAAATCCTCAGGAGCACGCGCGATCCCTAACGCTACATGCGGGACACCTGCACTAACCGTCGCCTGATTCCCAAAACTCTGCCAATCTGCACATCCTACAATGCGAGACTCAACAAACGAAGTAAGCAAACGCTCGACTGAATTGTCGTTTGGTCCATACAGTGGAGGAAGCACACTCACTCCATAATAACCAGTGAACAACAAACTCCCATTAAAATAAGGAAACCCTGGGAATGGATAAGCCGGAACATCAGAAGAACGTACCCCGATCGAGCCTTGCGGAGGAAGAACAAGCCACTCACTTTCGTTAAGAAACCCCTGCTGACCAAGCGCATAGAGCCCCTCTTCACCCACCTTCGCAAGACAGACAGAGACAAGATTGTTTATATCCTCAATAGCGCCCTTGCTCTTGGGAAGACCGCTCTTTTTCAGAGTACTAGTAGCATACAAGGTGAACGCAAGCGCCATCACCACCAAGATTCCTACAATGATAAACAACACTACCTGCCCCTTCATCAGACCACCCGCAACGAGCCCACCAGCGAAGGATACGCATCAACAATCCCTGCGTTCCCCCCAAGAGACTTCGACGCGACAACAAAAAACATATTTGGATTTGGTTGAACCTCACACTGCGAACGGTCATCAAAACGCTTGAACACTTTTGCACAGACATCAGCAGGAAGCTTAGTCGCAAAATATGCCCCAAAATAGTCAGTCTGCAGCAACGTCACCTTAGACTGGCGAAACGCAAACACGCTCCCACTTGCACCTTGCGCGTAATACACCTCGCTCAAGTCAGGAGCTTGGAAAGAAGAATAATTCTTCTGCGGAAGAGAGGGATTGTGCACGTTTGCAAACACATAACTGCTCACTCGCTCATACGCCTCGTCAAGAAAAAGCGATGGAACTTGCGCAGTCAATGGAAGACGGAACACTCCTGGCGCATAAATCACGCTCTGCGTCCTATGATCATACCACAAATCCGAACCACAGGAAGCATATTCTGCGTCAGTGTCAATCCCAGTTGTGCACAACGTGATAGGTTTATTAAAAACGCGAAGAACACTGGTCGGACCATTAATCTGCGAGTTCACCGACATTCCCAGCGCGACAGCGTTCCCGTACTTGAGAACACACACATTGTTCGCGCAGTTTTCAACAAACTGAACACCGTTGAAACTTGCAAACGAACAACTTTTGCCAAGAAGCGCAAACGCGGAGCCCGAATTCGTGAGCTCATCATGCGGCAACACCAAATCCGCCCGACCACACGAAATTGAAAATGGAACCGAAGCAGATTGCGCAAGCGCGACAAGCCGTAACGCAACCTGTTTGGTACGCGAACTCCAAACACCACTATCACAATAGTGATCCAAAATAAATTGACCGCTCGCGATGCACTTAGGACCTGTCGAAGGATTAACCAAACCATCCCAATAACTATTCGGAATATTGTCAAGTGCAGGATTAAACGCATTGCTCACCAAACATTGTGAAGCAGCTGTTGCACATGTCCCTATGCTTGTCTGCTGCCAGTTCGAAGCGGCAATCACGCTATGCGCGAACAGAAGTGCAATACACAGCACAACCCCTTTTTTGAGTTTCAATTTTACCCTCTTTTGTACGATGAACGTATCAGGCTTAAAAGGACAACTCTGATTTATATATCTTGCTAGTGGAATGCTGACTTTCCTTGAGAAGAGTCAAGTCCTAAATCACGAAACAACGAAACAAGGTCTGCAGAAGCACGCATATTCTGAGGTTTTGTCGCAAAACTTGCAATGCGGACTTTGACTTTAAACTTGCGACACAACAGCAAATTCTGCGTCACCCGGCCAAGCAATACTGCCCTATCCTTGCCAACAGATTCCAAGATGTTCTCAGCAGAAAAGCCAACCTGCACGTTGTTCTCGACAGCAATACGGCACAGCACCTGGTTTAGACCGGACTCACGATAATGCGTTTTATCCTTGCCTTCGGATGATTCAAAACCACCCACAATGTCCGCTTCTCGCTCGAGTGCCTCGCGACTGGGCTGGCAGACGGTAAGAATCTTTGCCTGCTTTGCAGCACGAACTTGGTCGGGCCTAACAAGCAACGCGTTCTCCACAAACGGATCTTTCGAGAACTCACTCTTCTTTTCATACACGCAAATCAGCCCCGAAAAGCCCAAACGCTTTGCCAGCACAATGAACTCTGCATCATTACCCTTAGGAAACACTATGTCTCGCATATTCCCGCTTTGACGATAAGTATTTAAAAGCCTTTCGAGGAGAGAACAGTATGGAAAGAGTACAAAAGATAATGGCTGCGGCAGGAATTGCAAGCAGACGCAACTGCGAGCACTACATCGAGCAAGGACTTGTCAAAGTCAACGGCAAAATAATCAAACTTGGAGATAAAGCGGACGCAACAAAAGATGTCATTACCGTTGAAGGAACACCTCTTTCACTCCCTGACAAAATCATTATCATGCTTCACAAGCCAACAGGATACGTCACCACCGTACGCGAAGACCACGATATGAAAACAGTGATGGACCTTGTAAAAGTTCCTCAAAAAGTCTACCCTATCGGACGACTTGACAAAAACACAGAAGGACTTTTGCTTCTTACCAACGACGGAGAACTTGCAAACAGACTAACTCACCCACGCTACGAAGTAAAAAAAGAATATTACGCTGTGCTCGACAAACCAGTCAGCCAGCAAACGCTTGACAAATTACGAAAAGGAGTGGACGTCGAAGGAAGAAAAGTACAGTTCACCTCGCTTTCTGTGCTCAAAAACCAAGTCACCCTGTCTATCCACGAAGGAAGAAAACACATTGTGCGCAAACTGTTTGAAAAAGTCGGATTACAAGTTAAAAGACTTGTGCGGACTAAAATAGCAGAACTTGAGCTTCGCGACCTCCCTCTTGGACAATGGCGAGAACTAAAAGCTGAAGACCTGCGGAAATTGCAAACAGGCCGCTAAGCCTGTAAAACACCCGTCCAACAGCAAGCTTTTTAAAGGACTCCTTTTCCCAATGGCACATGGTCAAACCACGATACCGCTCACGAACCTTCCGACGCGTTTTCGTCAAAACACCCGGCGGAGAGGTCAAACTTCACTATCGACGCAGAAGAAATGCAGCACCCCAATGCTCAGACTGTGGGGCAAACCTTCCAGGAGTAGCCCGAGGAACCCCTGCGCAAGTCAACAAACTACCACGTAGCTCGCGCAGACCAGAACGCCCATACGGCGGCAAACTGTGCAGCAAATGCACGCGGCGCACCATCATAGCTCAAGTTCGTAAAGTATCAGCGTAAAACCCCCACACGTAACGGCAACGGCGCGAGAGGAACTTTTAACGGAGGAAAACTACCATGGAAATCGGAAGAATGTGTGTAAAAATCGCAGGACGAGATGCAGGACTACGCTGCGTCGTCATCGACCTTCTTGAAAAAAATCTAGTAATGATTGACGGCGAAACACGCCGCCGCAAGTGCAACGCAGCACACCTTGAACCACTTGACCAAAAGATTGAAATTGGAAAGAACGCAAGCCATGCAGAAGTTGTTTCTGCGTTCAAACAACTAGGTGTTGAATTAACGGCAAAAAAGTCCAAGCCAAAAGCCCCTCCACAAACAAATGTTGCATCTGCACCAAAAGTTGCGGCAAAGCCAAAAACACCTGCCAAAAAAGAATGATTATTTTTTAATTATCTCGTGCAGTTTCGAAAGATTCAATTCTGTTGCCACAACCGGAGTCGAAAGCCCGAACTCGTCAAGCACTTGCGGATGGATTTCGCCCAAGAATCCGATGTGTGTTCCATTGACCAGCACATTCGCGGCACGGCCTGGAATGAAACAACCCAGTTCAAATTCCTCAAACTCTACCAGTGCCCCAACACTTTGCAAAATACTTTGCACAACCTGCTTACCTTCCGTAAACGTGGCAAGAGAATGCGCACTCACTCCCGCAATATGCTCTTCGTCATGCAAATCCGGAGCCCTAAGCGTCACAACACCCTGCTCAAAAATCTTCTGAGGGTATTCAACGTGCTTATTCTTGGAAAGAATCTCCAATAAAATAGGAAGAACCCAGCTACGCACGCATGAATACGTCATCGAGACAAAGTTTTCAAGCTCAACCGTCCCCTTATCCGGAACGTGCATCTTACCATAGAGCAATTCCTTGTTTATCAGAACAGGACTCAACACTTCCTGATAGCCCGCCCCCACCCACAACTCGCGAAATGTATCGATCATGCGCTGCATCGGCTTTATGTTTCCAACTGTGAACGAAGTCAGCGGAGCAGCTTCAAAGTTACCGTAACCATACATAATGGCTGCATCCTCAACAATATCAACCGCGTGCATCACATCATGACGATAACTGGGAATGACTGCTGTGCCATTCGCGTATCCGTAACGCAGCCCTTCAAGCAAACTCTTCAGCTGCCCTGCCTTAAGCTTGATGCCCAAAAGCTTTTCAACTTCAACCTCCTTGAACTTCATACGCGTCGTTGTAAGCGTAGGCGTGACAATTTTCCGCTCAGGATATTCAACCACTAAAGAGTGTAGCTCAAAACCACGCTCGAAACATGCAAACGCAGCACTATTTGCGACAAGATTCACAGCACGCTCATCAGTCCCTGTAACCTCAAAGAAAAAAGAATCATCCCCAACAACAAGACGACCTGACTGCTCGCTGTTGATAATCGGAATCAAACTCAAAATATCTTTTTTAGCATCAACAAGAACTGGATAGCCAGACTCTGCTTTAAGCAAGTGCCCGAACTCTTTCCCCTTCTCATGCTTGTCCAACACTTCACGCAAGCTCACAGAGTGGTGAAATGAGAGAGGAATAAATTTTTCCAACGGATCCGCGAGTTTGTAATGCACCGGAAACTCCAGAGCGTTGAGTGGATACGTTCCGATAGAAATCTTAGCACGCTTACGACCAAAATTACTGGACAGCTTTTCCTGCATCTGAACGAGCTGCTTGAGCAAATAATCGTCAAGCTTCACCCCTTTAGCGATGAACCCTGCGATGTACGGACGCAGCTTTCGCACACGCTTATCCACTATAATCTTTGCTGCAGACTTTTTGAGCGTGATTTTCGCAAGACCCTTTTGTCTACCCAGCACGCCTTTGAGCAACCGCGCAAGCCCTTCAACACACCACAAATAAGGTTGGTTTGTATCATTGTACTTCACCGTGATTTCAGAACCAAACTTTGAATCAAGCTCAGCCTTTGCGTAATCAAGCAGATGTGTAAGTTCTGCCTCGCTCAACCTTTTCCCGACAAGCAAACACAAGTCATCAAACGAGAACGTAATGCTTGGCACTCACATCACCCTACTCTTACGCAAGAAATCAATATCTGAAGAAAAAAGACTGCGAATATCTTTCAAACCGAGATTGAACATGCCCAAACGATCAACTCCAAGACCCCACGCGCAAACCTGAACATGCCTGCCGACAAGCGGTTTGACCAATTCAGGCCGGAACATCCCCGCACCACCAAGCTCAATCCAGCCCAGCTGCGGATGCTTCGCATAAAGCTCCACACTCGGCTCAGTGAACGGAAAATACCCAGGGACAAGCTTGATTTCTTTCGTCTGAGCAAATTCTTGCGCAAACATCTTCAAAAGACCAGTGAGGTGCCGGAACGTCATCTGTTCCTCAATCACAAAACCGCCAACCTGGTTGAAATCAGGCAAGTGCGTCGCGTCAATCACATCATGACGAAAACAGCGAACCATCTGAAAATACTTACCCGGAATCTTGAGATCTTTCGACGCAAGAGTCCTTGGCGAAATAGCAGTATCCTGGCTACGCAAGACATGCTTTTTAGCACGCTCAACATCAAAAACATATTGCCAGCCAGTGCTTCCCGTATCTCCACCAGTCTCGTGCGCTGACTTCACCCGCTTGATAATTGACTCGTCAAGCTTCCCTGCCTTTGGCTCCTTAATATAATACGCATCGTGAATGTCTCGCGCACTATGAAACTGCGGCATAAAGAGCGCGTCCATGTTCCAGAACTCAGTCTCAACAACAGGCCCATCCATCTCCTGAAAGCCAAGCGCCACAAACTTTTGACGCACCTGATCAAGAAACGCACGATACGGCTGCTTCTTCCCAAACGAAACATTCGGAACTGGACTCGTGACATCAAAACGACGGAAGGATTTATTTTTCCACTGGCCTGAAACAAGAATCTGTGGAGTGAGCGCATCAATAATGTTATCATCCCGCACTCCTGCTTCAAGAAGCTTCTTCCCGACCTCTGTGAGCTCAGCACGCTTTATCACTTGCGTATCAACACGCACCATACTTTTTCTTTTGCGCAACTCATCAACAACTTTGCGCTCTGCCGCGGAAAGGCCGGCAAGTTCAACAGGAAACTTTTTTTGAAGCAACAACTCCTCAGAAAAGGGTCCTTGCAATGACTTCCTGCCCGAATCAGTGATTTTCGCAGAGAGCTCTTTTTCTTTGAGCAGCAGGATAAACCCACGCTGACGAAGCAAACCAAGACAAATGTTGACTTCCTCGCGATTCAAGCCAGTCTTTTCGGCAAGCTTGCCCACCGGGAGTGGTTTCTCCTGCAAAACAGTAAGAAAACGCCGCTCAGGAAGCCCGTTCTCAGCATACTCCTCACCGTTCTTCTCAAGAAACACCCACTCCTGTGGCTTAGTGGAAACAACAATCGCTTTCTTGTTCTCAAGCCACTGCAGAGCACGGACTACTTCCACTTCTTTAAGTCCTGTCTTTGCCACCAACTCCTTAACTGATAGAGCGTGAGCAAGTTCAGGAAGAACCCTGCGCTCATACTGGTGCAGACTTGCCCCGAGTTTTTTCACATCCATAACACTGACCAGAAAGTTACTTGGAAGCCGGCTTCATGTTCTTCCAAGCAACATTGAACATATTCTCAAGCGCGCTTGCAAAGAACGGAGTGTTCACCCAAATCCCAACATCATAGGTCGGATGGACGTTCTGGTCGTCCATAATCATGAACACGAGCTCTTTCCCGTCAACAATACAGAAGCGGGCCTTACTTTCAGTACTGCGCACTTCAGCCACGTCACCTATATCAGACACTGCACTTTGTGTCTCCTTGGTCAGAGGAGCAGCGATACGAATCTTCACACCTTTTTTCTTGAGCTTCTCAAAAATAGGCTTAAAACCTTCTGCTTTTCGCATCAACCCTTGCGGAGTTGTGACAAGCGTCACGCTGTGCTGGGCGCCACGGATGGTACGTTCCAAATGCGAATACAAATTGTGACGGCCACGCAAGCTTCCCGAAAGCTCAGTCGGCTCGACAAGTTCGATCCCTTGTGTATGAAGCGAGTTCAGCTCTGCGAGGACATCTGTGGTCTTGAGGTCTTCAAGACGCTTCACGCGATCACCTGCTTCTTCATGCAAGTTCTTCTTCACGCGCTCAATAACTTCAGTAGGAGGAACAGCAATGTATTTTATCGGCTTTCCCAATTTCATAATAACAAATCCCTTTCGTTCAAGAGATTCCAAAACATCATAACTACGACTACGCGGAACATTCGCAATATCAGAAAGCTCA
>JAGVYM010000009.1 GCA_018303245.1 Candidatus Woesearchaeota archaeon
TTTGAGGGCCCAAATTAATGGCAAGTGTTGTTGTCACGCTTAAAGTGATGCCGACTTCACCAGAGACAGATCTGGATGAAGTGTTCACGCATGCGGAAAAATGTGTCCGCGCGTTTGTGGATGCCAAGCACAAGGATGGAGAGGTTCGCAAAGGAATCGAGCCCATCGGGTTTGGATTGAAAGCGCTTAAGATGATTTTCGTCATGGACGAAAGTCTTGGCGCGACCGACAGACTGGAGGAGAACATCAAGAATGTGTCTGGTGTTGAGTCTGTTGAAGCGACTGACGTGCGAAGGGCGATTGGTTAAATGAAAAAAGTTGTTGTACTGCTTACGTTGCTTGTGGTGCTTGCTGCCTGTGCAGGCTCGCAGCCACCAGTGACAAATGGAACAAATGTTTCTCAAGTAGATACCTCAACAACCGCCCAACCAGGCGATCTTGTTTCTGTAAATTTTGTGATGACTCTTGACAATGGGTCAGTAGTTGATACGAACAACGAGTCGCTCGCAGAAAAGAATCACCTGCCGAATTATGTCAAAGGTCCATTTACGTTTGTAATAAGTCAAAGCGGAAAGATAGCGGGATTTGACAAGCAAGTCATTGGAATGAAAGTCGGCGAAAGAAAAGAAGTCGTAATTGAACCAACAGAAAAACCAGTGGTATTCACGCTGAACAAGACCCAGGCGATGAAACGTTCGGTCCAGCTCCCACTCAAGCGCTCATTCAAGCTCGCATCATACCAAGAATTATTTGGAAAACCTCCAGTAGTTGGAGACGTTATTGCTAATTCACAGTTCGCGTTTAGATACCAAGTGAAGAACATCACCGA
This sequence comes from Candidatus Woesearchaeota archaeon, assembly GCA_018303245.1. Lineage (GTDB taxonomy): Archaea > Nanobdellota > Nanobdellia > Woesearchaeales > ARS49 > JAGVYM01. The sequence goes on from JAGVYM010000009.1 coordinate 830, forward strand.
AAGCAGCGTGGTTGCCCGGGCGATCGTGACTGAAGGACAGGTCTATCAATTGGAAGGAGTTTCTTGGCCAAGCCGGTTACTAAGCGTATTTAAAAAGGAAGATATTGGAACGTTCATTCATCTTCCTGAAGTTAACAGGACGTTCGAAAGCGATTTTGGTACTGCGCGCGTGCTTGGAATCAATGGCTCTCTTGTCATCGTGGAACATGACCCTGCGCTCAACGAATTAATCAACAAAAGCATCAAGATTGATGGAATCCCAATTTCGCAGCAGTTCCAGGTTGTTGCAATGACTAATTCGACGTTCACCATCCAGCGCTATGGTCAATTGGCAGACAAGCGAGTTCATCTTTCAGTTGAACTGCTCAACCTTACCAAAGGCGTAAAGAAGGTCAAAGAACAATCGGCTATCCCTGCCGTGCAAACCCAGATTGAAGACATCTCGACAGAAAGCTAAGTTTTTAAGCAGATAAAGAAAAAATCAAAAAGTATTTATTCCTGACGCGAGTGCTGGTCGCGTGGTCCTGCCCGTGCACATTTTTCGCAGCAGAATAAGTAGATTTCTTCGTGGATTTCGCGCTCGTAGACGTCCTCAGGTTTGTCGTTAAGCACTTTGCCGCAACGCGCGCATTTTCCCCCTTCTCCTTCATGGTCTGCTCCGGAGGCGAATCCTTCTTCCCAGGGGGCAATCTCATCCTGATCCTCAACGAATTCTATCCCTTCTTCTTTCGCTTCCTGGATGCTTTCTCCGATGCGAATCTTGACTGGTAATCGTTCGTGAGGCTTGTCTTCATCAAGGAATTCGTCAACTTCACCAACCATCTGGTCTTCATCTTGAACGATTTCCGCTTTGGCATTTTTCGTCAGTTTGGGTAGTTTCAGAATTGGCTTTTTTGCCATTTTCTTTCCAGTTTTTTTAGGCATGTCCACCCTACAAAAAAGCGCGATATATAAAGATTGTGAAGTCCCTTAAAAACTAGAACAGCTTTCCAAAAAACCTTGCTATTTCCCCTTTGTAATCAATGGTTATGCGCGTTCCCCATTCTGTCGGGAAGGCAGAAGAGTAGCGTGGCCAGGCATAGCGCTCATCGACAAAAGCAATGATTCCACGGTCTTTCTCGGTTCTTATGCACCTGCCTGCGTTCTGGATGCACCTGCTCATCGCAGGCAATATATAACCATATTCCCAACCTTTGCCAAACGCAGTATCGTAGTAGGAAATAAGTTCAGTGGTTTCAAGATCTGGTTTGTCAAGGGGCAATCCTACGACAATCACTCCTTTGAGAATGCCTGGCAAGTCCACTCCTTCTCCAAATGAACCTGCCGCAACTCCGAGCAATACTGCTCCTGTTTTGGCGTGGGAGGAAAACGTGTCAAGGAGTTTTTGTTTTTCGTTCTTCTCCATGCCGGGCCGTTCATAAAAGATATTTTTGGTATACTTGTCTGCGAAGAAGTGCGCGACCGAATCACGGACGTTGTAGCTGGGAAAAAATATCATGACGCAACCGGGCACGGTTCCTGCGATGTCTGCACACACGGTTGCGATCTCCTGGTACTGCCGTTCATTGCGTAAGGAATATTTTGTTGTTGTGCGTGGAACGACAAGCGCGAGCCGATTAGCTTGCGGAAACGGGCTCTTGAATTTCTTTTGAATTGCTCCAGGAAGTCCAAGGATGTCTGCGTACATGGAAAGTGGCTCAAGAGTGGCGGACATGACGATTGCCGAGTAGCAGGTGTCGAACACGTCTTTGGTGAGAAGTGCGGGGTCAAGGCAGCGGTTGCTTAAGGAGACGACCAAATCATCGCGGCTAATCACGCGTGCGAATCCTTTGTCAGGACGTTTCCACTCCGATAGAAAATGCGCAACTGATCCAATGTGCGAGTTGCGTTGGTCTTCGCGCACCATTTCCGCGACTACTTCAAATTCTTCGACAAGTTCTTCATAGTCTTTGATTTTCGTGACTGCGGAAGTGAATTGTTCTTGCTTGACGAGTTTGTCTTCTTTGACATTCGCGCTCAAATTGTTGAGAATATCTTGGATTTCGACAAGGGAAGAAAGGACATCATCTTGCAAATATTTTTTGGCTTCCTGAATCGCGAGCTTCATCACCTTGTTTGAAAGTCGGAATGTGAGAAGGTCGCGCATCCTGCTAGACAAATTATGCCCCTCATCAACAATAATAATGCATTTTTCAAGTTTTTTCTTGATTTTACCAAAAAGAGCTTCGCGAATTTTCGGGTGAAAGATGTAATAATAATCTGCGATAATCACTTTTGCTTCCTCTGCTAGCAAGAGCGATAATTCATACGGACATAATTTGTGTTCTGCTGCGCGCGCCATTACTTGTTCAGGTGATAGCGGGGGCCCAAGTTTAAGTTGTTGCAATAATTGTTGAGCGAGGATGTTGTTTTTTCCACGGACGTTGGTGTAATATTCGCAGGCGTTTCCTTCAATTAGTGTTTTGCAGAAGTGGGTGAAATCAGAAGCACCCATGGTAGCAATATTGTCTTGCGCGCACATATGTTTTTTTCCGATAAGGCTCACAACAGGGAACGTAAGATTGTTCCGTTCTTTGAGCAACTGGACTGTTTCAAGAACGATTTTGTGTTGAGTGTGCCGCGATGTGAGGAAAAAGATGGTCAAATCGTTTTTAATCGCGCATTCAAGTGCCGGAGCGAGTGCGGCCGCTGTTTTTCCTAGGCCGGTCGGTGCATGTGCAAGCACGCTTTTTTTATTATTGAGCGCCTCCGTTATTGTTTTAATTAATTCTTCCTGGCCTGGCCGAATGGTGTCATGCGAGAACAAAAGCTTCATGGTTTTTAATGAAGACAAAACATTTATATGTCTGTCGCAAGGGTCAAGTGAATTAATGCGGAAAATAGCTGTTAATGGTAAATTAAGGGATTATTTTTATGGCAATGCCAAAGTAAATAAAGTGATTTTTCGTCCAATTCATGGAATTGCTTATAAAATAACTGAATTGACGAGGTATCCGCTACGAAAGGTTTAAATATATACTCAAATACAATGTTTCAAGAGTGATTGGGGGGACTGTTGTGAATAAGAACAAGGATATTTTTAGGACTTTCTTTAGAGAGAAGCCGGCAATGATGTTGGTCGAATTACGCAACGCGAAGAACGAAGTGTATGCAAGTTCTCTTGCGAAAAATATTGACTGCACATATTCCCATGTAGTAAAGATTTTGCAGGAAATGGAAGAGGAAGGCCTCATCAATTTTGACAAACAAGGGCGTTTGAAATTGCTCACACTTACCAAAAAGGGGACTGATGTTGCGGGCAAGATCGATGAGATTCGCGGCGTTTTATAATTGTTTTAATTTCTTACTTAATTATTAATATACTCGCTTGTTTAAAGAAAATCGACAAATTTACCAAAAACACACCACAACATTTATAAACCCCCGTAAAAGACTAGTATATAGTATACGGAGACTCGTTCTCAGTGTAACTAAGACCAACGGGTGAACAACAAATGGGAAATTTCGGAAGCAACTTCGGCGCTCCACGTGAAATGCACGATGCAACGTGCACTGAATGTGGTCAGCAAACTAAGGTCCCCTTCAAGCCAATGGAAGGAAAGCCAGTTTACTGCCGCGACTGTTACGCGAAGCACAAGCCAAAGCGCAACTAACTAGTTTCATAAGCTTACGCTTAAGAACAATTTTTTATTTTCTTTTATTTTTCTCGGAATTCAAGAATTATTTAATCATGTTCTGTGGTTTTTTCTTCAAGAACGCTAAGATGTTTTCAAGAGTAGTGTCCAAAATGCGTTGGAGAGCTTCGGTGCTGTTGAAAGCGTTGTGCGGGGTGATAAGGACGTTCTCCATTCCTTGAAGGGCGTGTTCTTCTAAAAGCAAGTAGGCATCATAACGTTTGGCAAAGTCTTTGTGGAACAATGCCATGTCTTCCTGGATGGCCGCTTCTTCTTCCAGGACGTCAAGTCCGCATCCTTTGAACGTTCCATTTTTGAGTCCAAGAAGAAGCGCGTTTGTTTCAACAAGGCCGCCTCTCGCGGTATTAATCAAAATACAGCCTTTCTTGATTTTTTTGAGGTTTTTGGAGTTGATGATGTGATGCGTCTGCGGAGTCTCTGGCAGGTGGAGTGAGATGACATCTGAGTTGTTGAGTAGTTCATTAAGTGAGACATAAGTAAACCCGCATTCTTTGGCTATTTCTTTGTTCGGGAAAAGGTCGTAGGCAAGCACGTTCATCCCAAACGCAGTGGCGTAGTGGGCCATATGCTTGCCGATACGTCCGGTGCCAAGGATTCCGATGGTTTTTCCTGCTAGGTCAAAGCCGCGCAATCCCGCGAATGAAAATTTTCCTTTGCGCGTGCGCTCGACGCTTGGAATTATGTTACGCGAGATAGCAAGCAGAAGCGCCATAGCGTGTTCGGCGACCGTGTTTTCACCATAGGTAGGGACATTGCACACCACGACTTTCCTTTTTTTGCATGCCGCAACGTCGATATGGTCAAAACCGGTTGACATGGTCAATGCAAGCTTAAGTCTCGGTAGCTGTTTGAGAAGCCCCGCATCGACTTGGGAGTAAATGAAAAATGCAACAACATCGGCCTTCTTGGCAAGTTTTGCAGTGTCGTGTTCAAGCCGTTGAGGAACAAAAGAGACTTTATGCCCTTTAAGTTTTGAGCGGATGTATTTCTTTTTATCTCCAAGTCCAAATTCGTCAAGTTCGAAAAATACGATATTTGTCATATAACCTCTTTTGATGGATGGAAAGAAAGCAATTATTTAAGAGTTGTTAATCAAAAAGTGGAAACCATCAAAACCGTTCAACAATCTTCTTTAATTCCTGGAATTCTCGTTTCATGCGTTCTGCCATTTTGGTGAAGCGCATCGCTGCGGACGGATGTATTACTTCGAACACAATCCGTCCATCAAGTGCCGGGTTTCCTTTGATGGTCTGCGCACTTTTTCCAAGAAGCACTACTAGTTTTGGGTTGATGAGTTTGAGCTGCCTGATAAGATATGGCTGGCACGCGGCTATTTCTTCATGTGTTGGAGTCCTGTTTGCCGGAGGGAAGTGTTTGACCGTGCTTGTAATAAAACAATCCTCGCGCCGCAATCCTATTTCTTCCATGCGCTTGGTGAGGTATTGTCCTGCCCGTCCGATAAACGGCCTTCCCGTCTTGTCTTCGTTGACTCCTGGCGCCTGTCCCAAAAAAAATATTTTTGCATTGCTTGGTCCTTCTCCCGGCACTCCATGGCACGCGTATTTGAAGAGTGGGCATTTTTTACAGTTTTCAACATCGTTGGAAATAAGTTCAAGTGAGTCGTTCATAAGAGAAGAATCATATAGGAAGATTAAAGCTTACCGCTCGAACGTTTCTTCGGAAGGGATTTCGCTTTTGCTTCGATGGATGACATCGCCATCGCGTACTTTGTTTGCGGCAAGGTCTTTGTAGTCGTAACGGTTGACAAGAACAGTATCTACTTTTTGGTCTGCGCGTATCACGAGCCCTGTTGACTGGTCGAAGTTGAGCTCGGTTATTGAGTTGGTTTCATTGAAGGTAAACAATATTGTTGAGTGGTCGCTGACGTAATATTTATTTTCTTCAAATGAGGACGGGTCGCGGTTAAGATAGGACAACAGCCAGTCTTCTGGTAAAACAATAAGGTAGTCATTGAATGGGAGGCTGTAGGCAAGGTCGTAAAGTTCAAGCGTGGCGCATTGGTGGTTGACGTTTGAAGTGCGTCCTTCACAATACCCTGTTGCAGTTTTTGCCACGCGGTCAACATAAACGGTATCAAAGTAGAATTGTCTTCTAGTAGTGTTGGAGAATGTGACTTCGCGCGCAGTGCCAGGATGTGAGAGCACGACGCGATACTTGGTTCCCTTGAGCGCGTAGTAGTTTCCGTTATAGGTAAACTGGTAGCTATTGACTTTTTTTGCGAAGAGGTCAAGGAAATAATACAGTGGTGCGCGCTTAGGCGTTTGAGTTACATCAACAGCAATAGTGGAAAAGGACTCGTTTTCTGAGACGTTCTCTTCAGGCACGGGTTGGACAACCGAAGTTGGTTCAACTGCAGGAATGATTAGGGGAAGTGAAATGTTGGGAATTTGTTCAACAGGAGGACCGGGAAGAGGTTGGGGAGAAACTACAAGTTTGGTTTCATTAATGGTATTGTCAGGGTGTGTGTCGATAAGTGAATGAACGCTTGATGGTTCTGAACGTTCAGAAACGAGTTGTTGTGCAAGCTCTTGTGTCTTTGAGGGAGGGGTGCAGGCTATACACAAAAGTGCTAAAAAGAATAGTGCTGTGAATCGCATGGAAAAATGTCGAAGTACGCAATATATAAAGATTGTTGTGGGAAAGAAGGAGTTTGGCAATAGTAGTGTAGTGCTTACTTTTTAGCTCTTTTTAGTGGTGTTGGTGGCAGGGTGTACAAGGTTGGAAGTCCGGGTTTTGGTGCTTGGAAAAGAGTGTGGTGTTTTGGTGGGTGTAGTGGTGGCTTGCGAAGTATGAGAATGGTGAACACGCTTGCAAGAGCGATGAGCAAGACGGCGGTTGCAATTTTTGTTGTGTTCAAATAGTGTTGTGTTTTGGAAGGTTGTTTGATGCTTTCATGGATTGTCTGAATCAGTTCAGGAGATTCAAGAATGGTTTTTGTGTTTGGCAGAGTTGTTTTTGCATGTTCTAATTGTGGTTGAAGAAGTATCGCAATGGGTTGTGCGAGTTTTGTGATGGTGAAGTGTGCCACGGTGATGTCGATCTCGTTGAGTTTGATGTGCAAGTCGTTGGTGTGGTCGTCGTTAACGTCGATGTTGATGGTTTCGCCTTTTTTTAACGTGAATTCTTGGGGTGTGCTTTCAACTCTGCTGGTTACCGTGCGGGGTGTGAGGGAGAGCACGCTGAGCGTGTGCTTTTCGTTACGAACGTTAAAGACAACAGCGTCTGCTTTTTGCAAGGCAAACGTTGCTGTTTGCGTAGTCATAGTTGCTATTTGCGCGGCGTGTTGAACTCCGGGACCTGTTGCAGAGCTTGCGCTTGAACTTGCTAATCCACCTCCTGAACCTGTTGCTCCTTCCAAGCTCGCATACGTGGTAAAGTGAGTAACGTCAAAGACATACGCTCCGCCTGTGAAGCTCACTTCGCTGCATACTGACCCAGAACACTTTTCAAAAGAACTAACATCATTCACATCAAAGTATGGTTCAGGGTTAGTGAATTGTATGTTGTTCAATATAAGACGCGCGCTCGTGTTCAACATGGTTAAATTTGTCGCGTTAACAAACGTAGCATTATTCGTAATGTTCAACCGCACTTGAGTAATGTTTTGCAGTCCTGTGAGTGTCCATAGTGGTGTGCTGTTAATACTCCCATTTCCCGTCTGGAATGTAGTGTTAGAAAAGTTGTTCAACATTTCTATTCCACTGTGAATCCACTCCGTTGTTGCGTTAAGGATTGTTCCGTTGAAACGATTATCAGAACTATCAAGGAGCGATATTCCGTAACTTAAGTTAGATAGTGTGGTGATAAAGTTGTTATGGAATGTATTATTATCTGCACTCGTTTCAAGCCTAATCCCGTGATCGTTATTTGTTCCGTTTGGAGTGATGCGATTTCCCGTAAAGTTGTTGTCAATCACTGTTGAAAAAAGGTATATTCCATAGTTCACACCAGCTGTTCCACTAGTACTTATTGTGTTGTTAGTAAATGTGTTGTTGTACACATTGGTATTGAGGTGGATGCCGTAATTGCTTGTGGTTCCGTTGGTGTTGATGCTGTTTCCCGTTACATTGTTGTGAATAGCATCTGTGAGAAGATAAATTCCATAGTTGTTACTACTCGTTCCTTGTGTTTGTATAGTGTTATTGGCAAGCATATTATTGTTCATGGTGGATTGCAAAACTATTCCGATGTTGACACTGGAACCAGTTCCGTTGGTGTTGATGCTGTTTCCCGTTACCTTGTTGTCAAAAGCATTCGTGTCAAAGTAGATTCCATAATTGTCACCACTTGTTCGTCCTAGTGTTTGTATCGTATTATTAGAAAGTGTGTTGTTAAACATGTCAATCTGCAGGTAGATCCCGTAATTGCTGCTTGTTCCATTCGTTTGAATAGTATTGTTTGCTATTGTATTATTAATCGCTCTGGTGAAAAGGTAGATGCCGTAGTTAGTTGCTGAAGTTCCATTTGTGGTGATCGTGTTATTCGCTATTGTGTTATTATACGTGTCGCTGGACAGGACAATGCCCGAATTAGAAGAAGTTCCATCTGTTCTTATCACGTTATTTGTAATAGTATTATTGAGCGCTATTGTTGAGATATAGATGCCGAAGTTTCCACCACCACTGGTTCCAGTGGTTTGAATTGTGTTGTTTGTTACTGTATTGTTGAAAGTGCGAGTGCTAAAAAATATTCCGTATCCTGTGGCTGCATTTATTCGTACCGTGTTGTTCGCGATGGTGTTGTTAAAGGCGTCGGTGAATAAATAGATTCCATTGTTACTTGAGCTAGTTCCTGCAGTTTCAACAGTATTTTGTGTGATATTGCTCGCGTTGGAGGACTCCAAATAAATGCCGTAGTTGTTGGAGGTTCCATTTGTCCGAATGGTGTTGTTAATAACCGTTACATTATTGGATGTATTGATGTTGATTCCTGCCCCAAGAGTTCCTAAAACGTTTCCTTGAACAAGAACACAGTTCTTGATTGTTATGTTGTTGCTTTTGTTTACCAGAATTGCAAAGGCGTAATCTCCACCGCAAGTGATTTGGTGGCCGTTGCAATTAAGTTCTGTGTTGTTTGTTCCGATTATCATGCATCCTGCTGAGACGGTGAGATTTTCTAAGAGTGTTGTATTCTCCGTTAGTAGTGTGCAAGAGGGAACTAGAGAAATAACTTGGGTGCTAATTGTTTTGTTTACGGTGATGTTATTTGCACCAAAGCTGTAGGTGAGGTTTGCGGTGTTGTTGAGATATGTGTTTGTTTGTATTGTTGAACTGACGTTGAGCGTGATGTTGATATCAAAAGTGGCTGCGCTTAGTGATGTTATGTTCCAAGTATTATTAGTGCTATTTGGGGTTGGTGATGAGTTGACAAAAGTAGTGTTTGCCGAGTAAATTTCAATGATGCTTATGTTGCTGAGTGTTCCGTTGGTGACGTTAAGTAGTATGGTGTAGTTAAGGAGTGTTGTGCTGCTCACGTTAAGAGGGTCCGGGTTGTCTGTTTTAGTGAGTGTGAACCGGGTATCTTGATCTGCAGTTATGTATGTGGTGAAGCTTGAAACGTTGAACGCGAGCCGCCCAGCAGTATATGTTTGTCCAGTACAGCGAGGAGAGGAACAATTCGCATACGTTTCATCATCAATCGCTGAAAAGAGAACCACTGGAGTGGTCCACAAGAGCCCGTTGAGAATGTTTTGAGCTGTTGTGTTGAGCATGGTTAAGTTTGTTGAGTTGACAAACACGTTATTGCTCGTAATGTTAAGTAACAGTTGAGTAATATTCTGCAATCCCGTAAGAGTCCAAAGGGCTGTGCTGTTAACGCTGCCATTTCCTGTTTGGAATGTAGTGTTTGAAAAATTATTGAGCATCCCAACACCACTATGTATCCATTCTCTTGTAAAGTTGAGCGTGGTACCATTGAAACGATTATCAGAACTACCAAGGAGCGATATTCCGTAACTTAGATTGGAGAGTGTGGTGATGAAGTTGTCGTTGAACGTGTTGTTAACAACAACCGCGCTGTTAAAAAGCGCGCCTTTTTCAAGTCGTATTCCATGATTGTTATTAGTTCCATTTGTAGTGATTCGATTTCCTGTTAAGTTGCTGTAACTTACTGTATTGAAGAGATAAATTCCGTAATTTAGGCTTGATGTGCCTGTTGTGGTTATGGTGTTGTTAATCACTAAGTTATCGCTAAGGATATTTTGGAGATAAATGCCGTAGTTGTTGGAGGTTCCATTAGTTTGAACCTTATTGTTGATTATGGTGTTGTTGAATGAGTTTGTATGAAGATATACACCATAATTGGCCGAAGAAGTGCTTGTGGTTTGAATGTTGTTATTTATCACCGTGTTGTTTAATGCGCCTGAATCAAGGTCGATGCCGTAGCTGTTACTAGTGCCGCTCGTTCGTACCGTGTTGTTTGCAACCGTGTTGTTATACACCGTGCTAGTGAGGTAGATGCCAAGATTGTTAATAGTTCCACTAGTTTGTATAGTGTTGTTAATCAAAGAATTGTTTAACGCTCTGGTGATTAGATAGATACCAAAATTAGCGTTGGTAGTTCCACTTGCAATCACGTTGTTGTTTGTCAAAGTGTTATTGTGCACATCAGTATTGAGATAGATGCCATAGTTGTTACTGGTTCCAATGGTCCGTATCGTGTTGTTAGTCACGTTATTGCCAAGACTCGTTTTTTGAATTAGGATTCCAATATTAAAAAATGTTGAACCAGTTGTGTTAATCGTATTATTCGCAATAGTATTATTGCTTGCCGATAATGTGAGGTAAATGCCGTAGTTGTCACTTGTACCGCCTGTTCGCACAGTGTTGTCAAGCACTGTGCTTGTTGATGAAGTTAATAATTGAATTCCGTAGTTTGAACTGGATGTTCCGTTGGTTTGAATGGTGTTTTGCGTTATGTTGCTAACGTTAGAATGTTGCAAGTAAATGCCGATGTTGCTGCCGCTTCCGTTTGTCTGGATGGTGTTGTTCTTCACTGTTGCATTACTTGTTTTTGTAATGTTAATTCCCACACCAAAAGTTCCAGTGCTACTTCCATCAATAAGAATGCAGTTTTTAACCGTCACATTATCAAGACTGCTTGCCAGAATTCCGAAATTGTTATTACTCGCGCCAGTATTCCACGTTATCGAGTAACCCGCGCAGTCAAGTTCAATATTGCTCGCTCCAAAAGTGACGCAACTCGCGGTACCGCTGGCGTTCGCAGTGAGATTACTTGAATCGTTAATGGTAATAGGACAATAGCTGAAATCGACAGAAAGGCTTCGCTCAGCAGTAGTTTCAAGCCCAATCTCGCGTTCAGGAGTTTTAACAATGAAAAGATTTTGTTCGGGTTCAGCAGGAACAGTTGTGTTCTGTTCAGTTGGTGTTGTGGTGTTATCTTGCAAAGTTTCATTGATTATTGTTTCATTAACATATTCAGTATTTTCAAGTGGAATAGCTGACTGATTCTCAGGGGGAGAAATAACGAACGTAATGGCGAGTGCTTGTTCTGGCGTTATTGCAAGAAGTTGATATTCAGAGCTGTTTTCAGGTGGGTTAAACAAAAGTAGTGTTCCGTTGAGGTGAGCGTACGTTGTATCGTTGAGCGTGGCATTCTTAAGAGACACCTCGAGTGTTGTTTGAAAAGGTTGTCCAGCATAGGCAAGAAAAGTCACGTGCTGAAAAACTGGAGCACTTTGAAGACCAGTAGGTGTTCGTAAGGTAGGGTAGAACAGTGCAAGTACTAAAAGAACGAAAACTATCGCTATCCCCCTGTTTTTCATTACACGGCAGTAAGCAGAAGAATACTATATAAATGTTGCTTGGTAACAGCGACGAGAAAAAAGGCAGGAGTTTTTACCAGGTGGTTTCTGCCACAAAAGTTATTAATATGGACAAAATAAAGATCACCTCATGGAACAAAGCGCAGGAGCAGTGGTGGTCAAGGATGGAAAATATTTGTTGCTACACTACCAAGCAGGTCACTGGGATTTTGCGAAAGGGCACGTTGAGAAAGGAGAGACTGCACAAGCAGCTGCGCTTCGAGAAATTAAAGAAGAAACGGGGCTTGATGCGAGGATTCTGCCCGACTTTAAAGAGTGGTTTGAGTTCTTTTTCAAAAGAGAGGGCAAGCTCATCAAGAAAGAGGTCACCTTGTTTGTAGCAGAGGTTTCTTCTGAAAACGTAACGCTTTCTAACGAACATATAGGTTTTGCCTGGCTTCCAATAGATGAAGCGATGGTGAAGGTGACGTTCAAGAACTCGCGGGAAGTGTTGAGCAAAGCTCACCAGTGGCTGAAGCGTCAAGAAGTAAAGATGGTGTGAATGATAAACTCGCAAATTGCAAAATTATTGTTTGAGCTTGCAGATATTTTGGAAATGCAAGGCGTTGATTGGAAGCCTAATGCGTACCGGCGCGCCGCTCGGGGAATCGAGTCGGCAGAGCCTGTTGAAAAGATTTATGCGGAAAAAGGTAATAAGGGGCTCAAGGAAATTGATGGCGTTGGGGAAGGAATCTCAAAGCACATTGAAGAGTTTTTGAAAAAAGGGAAGGTTTCTGAGTTTGAAAAGATTCGTACGTCAATCCCTCCTGGACTTTTACAAATGATACAGATTCCAGGCCTTGGTCCCAAGAAAGTGATGAGGTTGTACAAGGAACAAAAAATCGCAACCGTCGAAGAGTTAGAAAGCGCGATAAAGTCAGGAAAAGTGGAGGCGCTTGATGGTTTTGGGAAGAAGAGCGCGGAGGATATTTTGCACGGAATAGAGTTTGTGAAAAGAGGAACTGAGCGAAGATTGCTGGGTGAGGCGCTTCCGATTGCACGAGAGCTATGTGAGCTGGTGAAAGGAGTGCCTAGTGTCAAAAAAGTAGAGGTTGCTGGGAGTCTGCGAAGGAGAAAAGAAACAATCGGGGATATTGATATCCTTGTCACCAGTAACGATTCAAAGAAAGTTATGGACGCATTCATCAAATTTCCTCAGGTGCAAACCGTACTTGCCAAGGGCTTGACGAAAACAAGCGTGTTGCTTGAAAACGGAATGCAGGCGGATGTTCGCGTGCTTAAAGAGAAAGAGTTTGGGGCAGGCTTGCAGTACTTCACCGGGAGCAAAGACCATAATATAGAGCTGCGCAAGCTTGCGATAAGCAAAGGCTACAAGCTTTCTGAGTACGGATTGTTCAAAGGAGAAAAACTTGTTGCAGGGAAAACTGAAGAGGAAATTTATGATGAGTTAGGTGTTAAGTGGATGCCTCCTGAGATGCGCGAGGCCCAAGGTGAAATCGCGAACTCGTACAATCTTCCACAAGTCATCGGGTATGGTGGTATCAAAGGCGATTTGCACATGCATACCACGTGGAGCGACGGTCAAGGGACAATCGAGGAGATGGCGCGTGCAGCGCAAAAGCTCGGTTACGAATACATTGCAATCACCGACCATTCAAAAAGTGAGCATATCGCAAATGGAATGGATGAGAAAAGACTCACTGAATACATAAAAGCTATACGAAAAGCACAAGAGAGTGCTAAGATAAAGATTTTTGCAGGAGCTGAAGTGAGCATCATGAAAGATGGCTCACTGGATTATACTGATAAGGATTTGAAAAAACTAGACATCGTCATCGCGTCGGTTCATTCGCGGTTCAAACAATCAAAGGAAGAAATGACCAAGCGTGTGCTCACCGCGCTTGACAATCCGTACGTTCACATTCTTGGGCATCCGACGGGCCGCTTGCTCAATGTGCGCGAACCTTTTGAGATAGATATTGATGCAGTATTTACAAAAGCAAAAAAGAACAATATTGCGCTAGAGATTAACTCAAACCCTCCTCGGCTTGATTTGAAGGATTCACACGTCCGTCAGGCAGTCGAGAAAGGTTGTCTGCTCATGATCGACACCGACGCGCACGCTCCAAAACAGCTCGAATATATGGAACTAGGGATCGCGCAGGCAAGAAGGGGATGGGCTGCTCCAAAGAATATTGTGAACTCGTGGAGCCTCAAAGAGTTTGAAAAGTGGTTGAAACGATAATATGCAAATCAACAACAGCACAAAAGGGACAGTCCTTGCAGAAACGTTCGAGGAGTGCAGGACCTGGTGGGAGCAGACCAAAGGAATGATGTTTCGTCCTGTCGTTGTTCCTCTAGTATTTTATTTTGGCCGCGAAAAAACCATTCGCTTACATTCCTGGTTTTGTCCTGGCGAGATGGATTTGATTTTTCTGGACGAGAACTGGGAAGTGGTTGAAGTGTATTCACAGTGGGAAAAAAGAAGCACGTACACCTCGCGCAACCCAGCACTATTTCTTCTTGAGCTCCCCGCCGACACTGTCGCAAAATCAAAGACCGAAGTTGGTGATATTGTACAGATTGTGAAATAATGAGTTGTGATGATGCTACGAATACCACATTGTTAACCTCACCACACTAGAAGAAATGGCTAAACTATTCTTGTGATATTAAAGGGACAATCGGACTCTAATAGTGTTAGAAAATATAATGAAGTAAAATAAGTGGGGACGAAGGGATTTGAACCCCTATCTAGCGGGTTGGAGCCGCCAATTCTAGCCAGGTTAAACTACGTCCCCAGGATAGCTTTCAAGAGAAAGGAGAGCTTTAAAAAGTTAGTGGTATTCTTAAGAGTGAAAAAGAGGCCGCATGTATCCCAAACAATACTTTCAAGGTATCGCCACGTTGACTGGTTGTGTCATCGGAGCAGGAATTCTGGGTATTCCGTATGTTGTTCAAAAGTCAGGTTTTTGGACAGGAATGGTTGTTCTTATTAGTCTTGGACTTGCCATGCTGCTCATCCATATCATGATTGGTGATATCGCGATGGAGTCAAAGAAGTGCAGCCAACTAGTAGGACACGCGCGCCATCTTCTTGGTAAGAAAGGAATGATATTGATGTTGGTTTCAATGGTTGTGGGAATTTATGGTGCGATGGTCGCGTACACCATTGGTGTGGGATCAAGTCTTGCCGCGTTGCTTGGCGGCTCTGCGTTTGTGTGGGGAATGGTGTTCTACTGTATCATGGCAGTTATTGTCATCGGAGGTGTGAGCGCGCTGGGCAATTCTGAGACGTGGCTTGAGGGTTTCAAATATCTTGCGCTTATCCTTATTTTTGTGATGTTGTTTGTCGCACCGCAATTTTCTACAGATAACTTCACAGGTTTTGTCCCGGGAAATCTGATGATTCCATACGGAGTTATTTTGTTTTCGTATATTGGTACTGCTGCTGTGCTTGAGTTGTGTGAAGAGATGCGAAACTGTAAGAAGTTCGTACGCAGGGCGATAGTGGTAGGCTCGCTTATCCCACTTATCGCATATGTGTTGTTCACAGTAGGAATAATAGGTGTTTTGGGAAAAGGCACGACTGAAATGGCCACCTTGGGAATCACAACCATCTTCGGCGCAAAGGGCGCGATTCTGTTTCACATTTTCGCGATTCTTGCCATGGCGACTTCGTTCATCGCGCTTGCGTTTGCGCTCAAAGAAGCGTTTTGGAAAGACCTTGGGATTCCTCATCTTGCGTCCTGGGGCTTGACGTTGATTGTTCCACTGGGTATCATCACAACCGGGGTTCGCTCATTTGTGGGCACGCTGGACACGAGTGGCGCGATAGCAGGAGGAATCGTAGGAATCCTTGTCGTTTTAATGCACGCAAAGACTCATAAGCTAACGAGCAGTAAAGGAATAATGTATGCTGCGCTTATCATTCTGTTTGGGTTAGGAATGTTATATCAACTATTCGGCTAAACGTGTAAAGAACCACAAGGTGAAGCAAATGAATTCAGAAGGAGGATTTCCGATTTTTGAAAATTGGTAGTTTTGGGCTTGGTGCTGATGTGAAATTGTGGTGTTTTGGTGGAGCGAGTGGTGGCTTACGAAGTATGAGGATGGCAAAGACGGTTATAAGCGTAATAAACAGAACAGATACTGCTATTTTTGTTGTGCGTGAATATTGTGGCGCTTGAGATTTTTGATTGTTGATGCTTTCGTGAATTGTTTGAATGAGTTGAGGACTTTCAAGAATCGGGTTGTTTTTTGTGTTAGGTAGAGTTATTGCGCGTTCAGTCTGTGGTTGAAGAGTTATTTTGATGGGTGGTACGAGTTTTGTCATCGTTATGTGTGCTCCAGTAGTGTCAATAGCGTGAAGTTTGATGTGCAAGTCGTTGGTGTGGTCATCGTTAACATCAACATTGATGCTCTCACCTTGATGTAACGTGAATTCTTGGGGCGTACTTTCAACCCGAATGGTGACTGTGCGGGGCGTTATGGAAATAACACTGAGTGTATGTTGTTCGTTATGAACGTTGAACACTACAGTGTCTGCTTTTTGGAGGGCAAATGTTGCTGTTTGCGTAGTCATGGTTGCCGTTTGCGCGGCGTGCTGTTCCCCTGGACCCACGCTTCCCGTACTTCCGCTTACTCCTCCGCTTCCTCCTGATGAAGGAATTTCTTGAATAGTGGTTGTTTCATTAACAGTGTAGTTGAGTGATTGGTTGCTTGCGTTCAAGAACGTGACGTTTGCAATGTTTGTGCTTGTTCCTGCACTGCTCGCGTTTACGGTGATGTTGACTTCAAATGTGGTGTTGGTGAGGTTTCCAAGTGAGAAGTTTCGGTTGCTGCTTCCACTTACCGGACTTGGTTGTGAAGATAAATAAGTGATTTGTGCGGGGTATGTTTCAATAACTGTTACGTTTGTAGCGTTACTTTCGTTCAGTGTGATGTTGATAACGTACGTAAACGTGGTTCCTATGAATACTGGGTCTTGCGAGTCTGTTTTTGTGAAGGAAATGTTAATTCCGGATTCAGAAACGACGTATGTTGAAAAGTGTGTGACGTTGAAAATGGCTGTTCCGTTTGTGTAGCTGACGCGCGTGCAGGTTGGGCTTGAACAGTTAGTAAAAGTGGTTCCGTCTTCGGTGATGAAGAGTCGAGGGTTTGCTTCAGTGAGGTTGAACAGCGTTATTTGAGCTGTGGTGTTGAACGCGCTTAAGTTTGTGGAGTTAATGAATACTGTGTGGTTGGTGATGTTGACCTGCGCTTGGGTGATGGTAAAGTTGCCGTTCAGCGCGATTGTTCCAGGGAAGTTGATGGTTCCGTTTTCTGTTCTAAACGTGACGTTGGTGAGGTTGACGCTTCCGTTTGAGCTGATAGTCATCCAGTTTGCGCTGTTATTAAAAGTGGTGTTCGTCATGTTTACAGAAGCGTTTTGCA
The DNA here is from genome assembly GCA_018303245.1 of Candidatus Woesearchaeota archaeon. Lineage (GTDB taxonomy): Archaea > Nanobdellota > Nanobdellia > Woesearchaeales > ARS49 > JAGVYM01. Next base: position 17,765 of record JAGVYM010000009.1, read on the forward strand.
CGACGAGTGCAAAAGAATCAGCGCTCGCGCGCAAAGTAACGTTTGTTACAGTAATATTCGTGGTGTTAGTAAAGTTAAAACCTGGGCTGTTTGAGCTTCCATTGATGAAAACACAGTTTGCCAAGGTGATGTTATTTCTTCCTATTGCGCTAATAGCAAAGTTTTGCACCCCGCCTGCGGTATTCCAAGTAATAACGTTTCCCTGACAGTCAGTGCTGATGGCGTTTGCGCTGAAGTTTATCGCGCTTGCTGTGGCGCCGAGGTTTTGATCAAGTGTTGTGTCTTGAATGATTGCTGCGGGGAAGGTAACTGTTTCTGCTGCACGGTAAGTTGTGAATCTGGTGACGTTAAAAATGAACACTCCTCCCGTGTAGCTTTGGTTAACACATGTTGGCGAGCTGCAAGCAGGGAATGTTCCAGTGTCAATAAAGTCTGCTTGCACATGAGATGTAGTGAACGTAATTCCATTAAGCGTAATCTGAGCAGTTGTGTTAAGCCAGGTCAAGTTGGAACTGTTCAAAAACGCACTGTTGTTTGTAATGTTAAGTCTTGTTTGGTTGACTTCTTCTGTTCCGTTGCTCATGAACGCAGGTATGATTCTTATGCTTCCGTTCGCGTTCAGAAAAGTAATGTTTGACAAGCTATTGTTCAAACTTTTTTGTGAAGTAATCCATACTACTGTGTTGTTGAGTGTGATGTTTTGCAAGGTATTGTTGTGCGAGGTGATAAAGCCTATTCCTGAACTGTTTATTCCCAAGGTGCGAATAGTGCTGTTTGCCACCAAGTTTCCGTTCTGGTTTGTGCCCGTCATTTGGAAACGAATTCCCGTATTGTTAGCACTGCCTGATGTTGTAATAGTTAAGTTTGTAATTGTGTTGTTATACGAGGTACTTTGGATTGAAACGCCGTGATTAAGAATCGTGCCACTTGTCTGAATAGTATTACTCGTTACGTTATTCGAGCTCACAGCGTTAAGAACTATTCCACTGTTAGCACTGCTAGTTCCGTTGGTGTTCACCACGTTATTGCTGACAACGTTATTCGAGCTTGAAATGAAAAGATAGATTCCGTAGTTGGTGTTGGTTCCGTTGGTGCTTATGGTGTTATTATTCACAACATTGTTCGAACTTGAAGTGGCAAGAATGATTCCAATGTTGACACTGCTGGTCCCGTTAGTGTTCACGATGTTATTATTCACGTTGTTCGAACTCGAACTTTCAAGATAAATTCCATAATTGTCATCGGTTCCGTTGGTGTTCACGGTGTTACTAGTCACGTTGTTCGAACTCGAACTGGAAAGATATATTCCGTAATTTAAAAAGTCGGTTCCATTTGTGGTGATCGTGTTGTTGGTAATAGTATTGTTGCTTGCCGATAATGTGAGGTAAACGCCGTAGTTGTCACTCGTACCTCCTGTTCGCACAGTGTTATCAAGTACTGTACTTGTTGATGAATTTAATAATTGAATTCCGTAGTTTGTACTGGTAGTTCCGTTGGTTTGAATGGTGTTTTGCGTTATGTTACTCACGTTGGAATGTTGCAAGTAAATTCCGATGTTGCTGCTGCTTCCATTTGTCTGGATGGTGTTATTCATCAGTGTGACATTACTGGATTTTGTCATGTTGATTCCTACACCAAAAGTTCCACTGCTATTCCTATCGATAAGGATACAGTTTTTCACCGTGATGTTGGTTTTGTTTTCTGCAAACACTGCATAATTGCTGTTAGCACCGGCAGTGTTCCACGTAATCACATACCCATTACAATCCAAAGTAATATTGTCTGCACCAAACAAAACACAACTCGCAGTAGTGGCAACACTCTCAGTTAGGCTACTTGAATCGTTGATTGTTATCGGGCAATAATCAAAATCAACAGCCAGCCCTCTGTCCGCAGTGGTTTCAAGTGCTAGTTCACGTTCTGGAGGTTCAATAGAAAGTGTTTGTTCTGGTTCAGCAGGATTAGTTGCGTTCTGTTCAGTTTGTGGTGTGATAAGCTGAGTAGTTTCGTTAGACATTGTATAATTAGTTTCATTGGCATATTCAGTATTTTCAAGCGGAACAGGTGATTGCTGTTCAAGGGATGAAATAATAAACGTAATGGAGAGTATTTGTTCTGGAGTTGTTGCAAGAAGGTGATATTCGGTGCTGTTTTCTGGTGGGTTGAACAGTAGTGTTGTGCCATTGAGTTGAGCATACTGAGTATCGTTGAGTGTGGAGTTCTCAAAAGGCAAATCAAGGGTTGTTTGAAACAACTCTCCACCATGGGCAAGGAAAGTGGCGTGTGAAATTGTTTCCGCACTTTGCAATCCTGTGGGGCTTTGTAGTTGGTGTGGGGTCCAGGAAAAAAGGAAGTATGTAAAAACAACAAGCGTGAGAAGCAGTAGAACAGGCTTGTAATTCCCCTCTTTTTCCATAGAGCGAAACAAACCAAAAGCGCTTTAAAAAGGTTTGGTCAAAAACAAGTCTAAAACAACACGATGAACATTGTAAAACGCATGATGCGCTACACTGAACACATATCGAAAATCTCTTGATTTCAAATAATCAACCCCGGAAAACTTTGCACTTCACCACTCAGAAATCCCACACTCAGTCTCAAGCTAAAACAAGAGGTTTAACAAATGAGATTTCAGACGCCTAAACGCCTGGACGATAAGCCCGACCGCCAGTATGCCAAGCACGATAAGAATTCCACTACGAAGAGGTGGCGGCACCACTTGCTCACGCACAGTAAGTGTGACCAGGTTGCTTGAGGTTTTCCCTCCGCGCCTATCATCTGCTATGAAGCGTACTTGTTCTTTTCCGGTCCAGCCTGGGCGCGGGGTCATGGTTGCTTTGGTTCCAACGATGTCAATGGCCATATTGGATATTGACGTTGCAGAAAAAACGAGCGTGTCATTGTCTGAGACTGCGGGAGTGTAAAGTGATACCACAACTAGTCCAAGAAGCGCAAGTCCGGCTATTCCAAGAACCCAGGAGGGCCAGGTACTTCGCTGCTGCTTGACGTTCTTAAGAAAGATGGTGTGTGTTCCTGGAGTAAGTTCTGCGCGCAGGAACACGCAATTCCGGTCTTCTCCTGTTTTTTCATAAGAGATTGTTTTCCAAGAGTGGTTTGTGTAGCGTGCGATTCGTAAAGATTCAAGTTCGACTCCATTTCGAATTAGGAGGCTCTTTGGAATGGTGAATGTCGCTACTGTTTCTGCTTTGGCGTTCTCCTGCAATTGGAATGTTTGGTAAACAAATGGAGATGGTTTCACGCGTGTTTTTGTTTTGTGAGCACGGACTATGAAGTTGCGGGTTGCCTGTTCGGGCGATATGGTTAGCTGCGAAAGTCCGCGTTTCCAGACGGGAAGGTTCACGGTTTGCTCAGGAAGCAAAAGTTTGTAGCGTCTGCTTGCCATTCGTGTACGTTTGATCCATGTTAAAATTATGAGAATTGCGACGATAATAATTCCCGCGATGACAAAAGGCAGGTTAGGTGCGAGATAATCCCAGAGCGCTATTGCCACAATTGCAAGAAGGGCAAGGAAGATAATCCAAAGGAACGCACGTGACTTTTTTGATTTTATTGGTGCCCCGCGCAAAATTTCTTTGTGCGAGACAAGCTTGTATTCGCGTTTGATTTCGCGTTCAACTTGCTGTTTCGCTTGCTCTTTGAGCTTTTTTTGTTTTTCCGCTTCTTGTTTGCGCCAGTCAAGGCGTGCTTGTCTGCGCTTTTCTCGTGCTTCAAACGATTGCGTTCGTGCTTTCTCGCGGCGTTGTTTCCATGCAACGTATTGGCGTTTGAACTTTTCGCTTTCGAGTGCTTTGACAAAGAAGACAAAGAAGAGCAAAAGGAAGATGATTATTGCTGCGATTCCCGCAAAAAGCCCAGGGTTTTCTTCTGCAAGACTTGGTTCTGCTAACATAATCACAAAATTTTTATCATATGAGATTTGGGTCTGGTCAACGAGTGCGTTAAATGTCACCAAGTATTGTCCTGATGGTGTTCCTGGAAGCGGGACGAGTCGCAAGGTTACTTTGCGCAATTCTCCTGGCAAGAGCGTGATTTTTGCTGGCACGATGCTTCCCCAGTCGATTCCATCAACACTTAACGTATAAGTGGTAGTTCTGTCTCCGATGTTTTTTATTGATAAATCAGTCGTGCTGTCAGCATAATCCGTTTTGATACGGGTCACTTCAGGAGCAAGTTCAGGTATGTCGGTTGGAGTGCTGATGTATTCAAGATTGAAGGTTTGTGCGTGGTTGGATTTCTCGCTTTCGAAAACAACTTCAAGTGGGTACGTGCCGTATTCGGTGCAGTCTTCAGGTTCTATGGTGAGCGTGATTAGCTTGCGTTGGCCGGAAGTAAGGACAGTTTGTTCTTCACTTAGCGCCAAGTCATCTCTTCCGTTTGCATAGATATTGTAAAGTTCAGTGAAATTTGAAGGATTGTGCAAACTGAAGTTGAAGACGGATTTTTGGCAGGGAGAAGAGACAAGGCTTGTTGCAGTGGTGCTGACGTTAAGTGTTTCAGTGAGCGCAACCACGATGTCTTGGTCAAGTTGAAGTTCGGTTTCCCCATCGCTGAAGAAGATAGATAATGGATACGCGTCTGGTTCTGTGGTACAGGGAATGGTATAGAATACTGGAATGTTAACTGCCTGTGTGGGTTGCAATGCGAATGAGAGCGCGCCAAACGTCACAAAGTCTGCGCCATCTCCATCGACGCTTAATGAATAGTCAGCAGTTTCTGTTCCGGTGTTCTGGATGGTTACATTACGCAAAAGCACGATAAAAAACAAGTCATGTATTCGCATGGTTTTAGTAGTACGTTTGTGTCTTTTCTCGGTCGCGTGCATAGGCGATGCCGATGATGATTACAATGGCCACAAGCAGTACGAGCAGTATCATCAGCACGATTGCGAATGCGGTTCGCGCTCCGCCCTGTGCAATGACTGTGGTGGTTAGTGTGACCTGTTGCTGTGCGTTGCCGTTGGTAACAGTGGTGACTAGAGAGTGTGCTCCTGCGGGCGCGTCTTCATTGGTCTGGACATTCACCGAAACTGTTTGTGATTGTCCGCCTGCGAGCACAAGGGTGCTGGTTGGCGTGATGGTTACTTCTGCCCAGTCGCTTGCGGGTATTGCGGGTACTGAGATAGTGAAAGTTTTGCTGCTGCGGGTTGGGTTGGTGACTGTCAATGGGAATAATGCTGCGTCTCCTGCGTTGACTGTCTGGATTTGGCTTCCACCGATATTTGCTGATGGCACAGGAGTGTCCTGAGTACAAGTTTCATCAGGGAGAACGGTGATTGATTTTTTCTCGCTTATTTTGCGGTGGCGGTTTGAAAACTCAACATCTATTGTTGCGTCATACGTTCCTGCTTTTGCGCAGCGGGGGAGTCGAAGCAGGATTTCTTCTGTTTCTTCCGTTTCATCCGATTTTATTTCGCTTAAATATTGTGTTCCGCTCACTCCTAGTTCTGGGAGCGTGATGGTAACGCGGACGTCTTCCTGGTCGCGTTCTCCTTTGTTGTCAACGCGCACGCGTGCAAGAAGCGAGCTTCCCGCGCGTACTGAACTTGAAGGATTAAGAATAACGTCGTCAATTTTTAGTGAGTTGCGTGGCGCATCGATTTGGAGGTTGTAGTCTGCTGTTAAATCGTCGCCGAAGCGGTCGCTGATGACAATGCGAAGTTTGTAGCTGTCCTGGTCAAGTTCATCAGGGATGCGCACCGTAAGGCGCTTCACATAGGTAACGTTTGTGTCTGCATCGAAGACTGGGGTTCGGTCATCGATGGAATCAATGTCGCTGAATTCGTAGCCTGAGATGAACGCGCGCACTTCTGCGTTGCGCACGCGGTCAAAGGGAGTGAAACGGATACGCAAATCATAGGTTTGGCCCCGTTCGATAGAAAGCTGGTTGAATGCGTTCTGGACAACGGTGGTTCCATCGATTTCAACCTGCTGCAGTGTGACTGGAAGCGCATTTGCGATTCCGATGACTGACAAAAAGAGCATTGCCGCGATGATTGCGTGGATTGTTTTCATGATTGACCCCCTATTTCTAAAAACACACAAGAATACTCATCTTGAAGTGATTTCAGCATAACGTCACTAAAAAGTGATATAGTTCTATATAAAGCTTTCTGCTCATCTGTTCGCGCTATTCGACGACAAGGTCGCGATGAATGATGCGATGAAGCGAGCCGCTGTCAATGGTGACGCGTGCCACATATGTTCCTTCATCAAGGTCTTCTGGCAATTCAATCAAGAGTGTCTGCGTGGTCCTTTTTCCTCGTGAAAGGTCAAGCGGGCCTGCTGCGGCTGACATGACTCCTAAATCAGGTAAGCTCACGCGAACTTTGGCATCTTCAAGTTTTACGTCGCCGGTATTCCTGAACGATACAAAAACTGGAACTAGTGTTCCCGGCTCTGCATAATCAGGAAGGGCTATGGCGCCGATTGAGACTTCCAAGTCGTTCTCCTGCTCTTCGATTTCTTGCGCGAACGTGCGCGTTCCGACTGTCATGCGAAAGGAAGTTACCGCGTTGTTGCAGGAAAGTGTGACAGTATCGGTTCCTTCAAATGAAGAGTTGAGTCCAAAAACGCGCAGGTCTCTTCCGACAAAGAGTAGCCGATAGTTCTGTGAGTTTGAAAGTACGCTGAACGCGAGGAGTGAGCTTTGCGGGTCGAGGCATTGCAAAACAATCTCAGGATAAACAAGAGTTCCATCAGGGCTTCCTTTCTGAACGAATTGATTTGAGAGACTATTCCAACGCGCGCTTCCAGTGCCATTGGTTCCATTCGTGCCATTAGTACCATTGTTAACGCCACTGTTTAGAACTTGCAAAGTAAATCTTGCCTGTACGTCGTTGCAGGAAAGTGTCACAAACTCTGAGCCGGCATAACCTGGGTCAAGACGTGAAATGAATAAATCGACTCCATAGATGTACAAAGTATAGTGCTGGTGTGTTGATGCAAGAGTCACAAGTTCTGGCCCGTCAGGGTCTTCGCACTGGTTTGCAACGCCAGGATATATCATAGTGTAATCTTGTGTGCCTTGCTGGACGGTTACATCATGTAATGTGTTCCAGTGTGCAGGTAAATCCTGTGTTAACTGTTCTGGTCCGCTCGGGAGTCCAGGCAAGAATGGAATGTCAAAAATCCAGTCGAATCCATTGCCAAAACCGTTTCCCGAGTCAGTAGAGGTTGTCGTGATCGGGGTTAGTTCTATTTGTTGACCTGGGAATGTAGTGAATGTGTCCGGAAATTGTCCTGGCAATTGCGTGAACGTGTCAGGAAAAGCTGACGAGTCAAGCGGAGTGAACGTATCGGGGAATGCAGCAGGGTCTAAAAGAGTGAATGTTTCTAGGAACCCTTCTGTCGGTACTGCGCTGAACGTCTCGCCACTTGGGAACGAACTGAATGTGTCAAATGTTTGCGCAATCACCACGGTAGATAAAATGACAAAAACAAAAAGTACAAGTCCTTTTTTGAAAAGTGTGTTCATGCGTTTCACCGGCTGCGGACGTAAGGAATTGCGAAAAGTGTTTTTCCTTTGAGTCCTGCTGTGTATTCGCCAGTAAGCGTTGTGCTTGTATCTTCAAATGAACGCAGCACCTCGTTTGTTTTGCCGGAATAGACAACTCCTTTCTCAAAGAGAATGTTACCATCTCCAAGTTCGGTTGCTCTCCTATCCAAGTCATTTGCGTCTCTCACATTTCTCACGTATACGCTTTCTCCAGCCTGCGTGAATTCATGGGTTTTGTCCACTTCATGCACCAGTTCAAGTGCTTGGTTAGGAGTAAGGGCT
>JAGVYM010000036.1 GCA_018303245.1 Candidatus Woesearchaeota archaeon
ATAGAACGACCAAATAACCTCTTTTATGAATTGCGGGATTTGCATCTGGTTTTTAAGCAGAGGTTTGGATTTATAAGGTTTGTGGGACTTGGAGATTTTACGGATTTTTGATGGGAAAGTATAAAAAGAGTGAGAATGGAGTGAACCCCTAAAAGTAGACAAATAGTTAAGGAACTTTTTGTTTCAGAACTACGAGGTCGAACATGGGATTACGCAGGGGATTTACGCGCGAATTCAAGCGCATGGTTGTCGAGCAACTGAGAGTGAAATCTGCAGCAGAAATTTGCCGGGAATATGAAATTGGGCCCACTTTACTTTCTCCCTCCTTCTCGCGCAAGTAACTTTTCATCTTTCTTTACCCTGCGCTCCAGTTTTTTGATGTCTTCTTCAGCTGGAAGATTTTCTGGAACAATACCGCTCTCTATGAGCAGTCCACGAACTCTTTTATTGTTCTTCACATGCTCGTGAGTAATGTGGTTCTCACCGCTCAGGTTTTCATTCTTCACATTAAAATTGGTTATTTCAGTAGCAAGATTTTTAGCAGTTATTGTTACGGTGGGAAGAAAATCAGCCATTGGCCGATTAGATGGGATTTTAAGCCTGTTTTTCATTTGTACAGTTGTGAATCCTCCAAATAGTGCCTCATCTCCTTCACTTCTTATTCTTGCAAAGCCAGCATCATCAACTCCTCGTTCATAAATAATTTTTGAAAGCTCTGTTTCTGATGCTATGAGTTTGTTTCTTGCTTCAAATCGTTCTTGCAATACTATTCTTTCTTCAATAAGCTCCTGTTTTCTTGTCTGGATAGCAAAATAACTTTGTGCAAACGCAATTTGCTCTTTTCTTGAATCTCCATTTTGCGCAACCAGATAACAAGCATATCTGGTAAAAATGAGGTCGGGAATATCCTTACTTGCTCCCTTTGGCATATGGATCGTTTTGGTGATGTCAACGAAATGATCAGTCACCTTATAACTGGAATTCTTGCAAGCACTCTTTGCTTTTTCAACAACATTCAAAAAATTTCGCCAATCTTCATACTCGAGCAATTCTTGCAAGTCTCTTGCAAACCAGAACTCCACACCATCAGTTTCATGGGCATACTCCTCAAATGTTTTTCTTAACCGTAAAATGGTCTCTTTTTGCATCAAATTCTTCAATTGCTCACGCTTTATAAATCTTGTTTGCCAACCTGTCCAATGAGAATAATATCCTTCTCCTCTTCCGACTCCTTCACAATAGTAAACATCTTCTTTATTTTACCCACAATGTCCTTCTTACTCTTTGACTTCTTCAGCACCGTAATCACCACATCCCGTTTCGCAACCCGTTTAATCTCAGCAAGCGCCTTGTCAATATCGCAGTGATGGATCGCAGTCAGAGAAATAACAATATCAAACGATTTGTCGGGAAATGGCAGTTCCTCTGCCCTGCCAACAATTGCTTTGAACGGACACTGCTTCGCAAGTTCTGCAGAAGGATCAATCCCTACTTTCTCGCAATCAAAAAGAACCGCAGCAATCCCTGTCCCGCAGCCCACATCAAGCAATTTGTCGTCCTTCTTCACTGCAAGATGCTCCAAAATCACTTTTGCTTTCTTCACCTGCTCCTCACCGTGAAGTTCGTTATACGAGTTAGAGATTGCATCGTAATAGTTCATAAGCTAAGAACGTTCTGTCTGTCTTGTAAACTTTACGGAAAAACCACCAAAATCTTTATAAACATAAACATACACGTATGTTTAGCATGGTTACCAAAACAATAACTATTACCGAAGACGCATACGACGCAATCAAGCGCATGAAGCGCGGTGATGAAAGCTTCAGTGAACTTTTCAAAAGAATGAGGGTGCTTGAAAAGCACAAAGAATTAAGCGAAGGTTTTGCAAGGAGGATTGCTGATGTACGTACTAGACTCAAGCGTATTGATTGAACTACTCAATGAAGGGCCACAAGCAGTCAGCATCCGCCACGCGATTGGTGAAGAGCTCCTCGTCACAACCAGTATATCTGCACACGAAGTACTTTGTGGAGCTGCAAGCGACAAGCATGTTTTTTTGCTTGAGAATCTTTTCTCATCAATACTGGTTCTTGGTCATGATGAGCATTCTGCGAAAATTGGCGCTGTTTTTGATCGCCAATTAACGCGAGCAGGCGCAAAAATAAACACACCAGATTTGCTCATCGCAGGAATTTGCAAAGTGAATAATGCGGAACTTGTGACGCTCGACCAAGACTTTGCGAAAATTAAAGGATTGAAAGCGACGATTCTTGGAAAACGCAACGCTTAAAAATATCTTAATTGTTTAGCCTGTTATAAAGGTGATCCTCAAATGCCGCTTAGACAACCAGAATCAGTAGAAGAATGCGTTTACTATACCAGAAGGAACGTTGACAAAGGACATGTCACGTGCTGGGTGTTCAGAGAAAAGTGTCCCAAGTGCGGAAAAGCGATGATGGGAAAGCCGAGGGACGCGAAAACAAGAAAGGTCAAAATCCGTGCGAAAGAATACATCTGCCTAGAATGCAACCACACGGTCCCAAAGGAACAATACGAGGACACGTTAACCGCAAGCATCTCGTACACCTGTCCTAAGTGCGCAAACAAAGGAGAGACACAAATCCCATTCAAGCGAAAGTCCTTTGAAGGAGTCAAAGCGCTGGTGTTCCCCTGTCAGAAGTGCAGCCAAAAAATTTCAATCACAAAAAAAATGAAAGCAATCGGAGAACCAGACGAAGAGGAACTTCCCAATGCATGACGCGGAAGAAGGAAAGCTATCTTGTCCCAACTGTGGTTCAGGCGATGTTGATTTAGTAGAGAAAGAAACAATTCTTATTTGTTTAGATTGCGGGTACGAAGGGAAGAAATAAAATTATACAAGTTCACATGATTTAAATACGTTCATCTTACAATTCTTATATGCTTAAATGCGATTTTCATCTACACGTCAACGAAGATCCATTGGACCACATAAAGTATAGCGCGGAGGAACTTGTAGATTGCGCTGTAAAGCAGGGATTCGACGTTTTGGCGATCACGTGCCACGACCATGTCTATCCTGTAGAAAAAATCCGAAAGTACGCGGCCTCAAAAGGAATCATCATGATTCAAGGCGCAGAAAAAACATTGCAAGAAAAACACGTTTTGATGTATAATATTACGCAGGACGATTTAGAAAAAACCAAAACGTTTGATGACTTGCGGAAATTAAGAAAAAGAAAAAATATTCTGGTCATCGCTCCGCACCCATATTACCCATTCAGATTCTGCTTGAAGGAACGATTAGAGCAGAATATAGACTGCTTTGACGGGATTGAATATAGCCACGCGCACATCAAAGGATTCAATTACAATAAAAAAGCAGTTGAGGTTGGAAAGAAACATGGCAAACCACTTGTCGGAATGTCAGACACGCATCACTTGTTCCAGTTCGGGACAACTTATTCAATGGTCGACAGCAAAAAAACTCCTGATGCAGTCATGGCAGCAATCAAACAAGGAAAGGTTAAATACTGTTCACCTCCGCTCTCGTTTACAAAAGCAGCTAGAATATTCTGCTGGGTCGCAAAACCAATCGTGCGTAAACTATTCTTCGGCCCCTCCCGCAAACATTTATAAACGGCACCGTGCATTTTGCACGTATGTCCAAGAAACCATTTTACATAACAACTGCAATCGACTATCCGAATGCCAAACCGCACATCGGACACGCCTATGAAAAGATAATAGCAGATATGATTGCGCGCTGGCACAAGCTCGTAGGCGAAGATGTTTTCTTTCTAGCAGGACTCGATGAGCACGGGCAAAAAATACAGAACACTGCAGAAAAAGCAGGCAAAACTCCACAAGCATTTGTTGATGAACAGGCAGTATTTTTTAAATTGTTATGCGAGAAACTTAACATTTCATACTCTCAATTTATCCGCACTACTGAAAAAAGGCACGTAAAAACAGCAACAGAGTTATTCAAGAAAGTTCGTGATAAAGGCTTTATTTACAAAGGGACATATGCGGGTCTCTACTGTGTCGGATGCGAAGCGTTCAAGAAAGAAAAGGAATTAGTTGACGGAAAATGTCCTGCGCATTTGAAAGCACCTGAACAGGTAAGCGAGGAAAACTATTTCTTTAAATTATCAGAATTTCAAAATAAAATTATTGAACACATCAAAAATAATCAAGAATTCTTGCAGCCAGAGTCTGTGCGCAATGAAATTCTCAGCCGGTTAAAAGAACCACTTGACGATTTAAGCGTCAGCAGAACTTCGTTTAATTGGGGAATTCCCGTACCTGGAGAAAAAAAGCACATCATTTATGTTTGGTTTGACGCATTATTCAATTATTTAAGCGGAATTTCTTATCCTACAAAAAAATTCCAAAAATACTGGTCGAATGCACACCATATTATCGGCCGGGATATTGTTTGGTTTCACACAGTATTCTGGCCTGCTATCCTCTGGGCGTGCGAGCTTCCGTTGCCAAAACAAGTGTTCTGCCACGGCATGTTCACTGTCAACGGCAAAAAAATGTCTAAATCACTTGGAAACGTCATCGACCCGGTTGAATTAATCGGAAAATACGGAAGCGACCCGGTACGCTACACCTTTTTGCGCGATGTACCTGCAGGACAAGACGGTGATTTCTCAGAAAGCACGCTTATCAAACACAACAATGCAGAATTAGCTGACGCTCTTGGGAATTTATTGCAACGAACACTAGTGTTGATTCATAAGAATTTTCAAGGAAAAATCCCTTCATTTGGAACTCTCACTAGCAATGAAAAAGAATTGGAAAAAGAGATTCCTGATATTTCACAATTAACTATTTTGATGCAGAATAACCAATGGCACCATGTGGTCGAACAGATTTGGAATTACATCAATCGCTGCAATAAATACATTGCGGATACTGAGCCCTGGAAGCAAACAGACAGCACACGGCTTGGCACCATATTATACACTGCGCTTGAACATTTGCGCATCATTTCAATCTTAACTTGGCCAGTCATTCCAAAATCTGCTGAGAAAATAGCAGCTCAAATAGGACAGCCTCTTGGCACACTTAAGGACGCAAAATTCAAGAAATCAACACACGGGATAGTGAGCACTCCTGAAATATTGTTCAAAAAAATAGAACTGCAAAAAACTGAAACGCCAAAAAATAACGAGGCAGAAGATCCATTTGCAAAATTGCAATTAAAAGTCGCAAAAATAGAAAAAGTTGATATTCACTCCAATGCAGATAAATTATACGTGCTTACCTTGAACGCAGGAACCGAAACAAAACAAATCGTGAGCGGAATCAGGCCCCATTATACTCCGGAGCAACTTGTAGGAAAACACATCGTTCTTATAAATAATATGTCTCCTGCGAATTTCCGCGGCGTTCAAAGCAACGGAATGCTCCTTGCTGGCGAAAAAGAAGGAATTGTCCGCGTCGCAGAAACACACGCCGCACCAGGCACACCAGTGATGGTGCAAGGAATTAGTCCTGGAACTACGCAAATAACGATTGCAGATTTCCAAAAAGTGAAATTAAACGTAAAGAACAAACACATCATTTACAACAATACACCGCTTAAGACACCTGACGGTCTTATCACGGTTGACTTACCAGATGGTGCCACCGTACGATGAATTGGGCGCGGACCACAGGAATAATCATTTTCCCACTGTTCTGCCTGTTTGCTTCACTTTTCGCTCTTCTTGCTGATCCAAATTTCACCCCTGGTCTTTTACATAGCATTGGGAAGGAGCAGAGTGTTGAACCCACAAAAGAATTATTCTTAGCATTTATCGGTTTGGGTGAAATTCCTTCCTTATTCAATGCTCAAGAAGCAAGCCATATGGAAGATGTAGCACAATTGTTTCGTGCAGGGTTTGTTCTTTTTGTGGTAATTACCTTAATTTTTTTATATTGTGCACGCAAAAATCCAGGAATTGTTCGAAATGGCTTTATTATTTTAGCAATTATGCTTATTTTGCTTGCAATTATCCCTTTTCAAACAGTCTTTACCCTTTTTCATCTCATTTTTTTTCCGCAAGGAAATTGGACATTCGATTCTGGTAGTTACATTATCCAGTCATATCCGTTCATTTTTTTCTTCTGGTATGCTCTTTCCATAACAGCATATGCTTTTTTCCTTGGATTGATACTGTTTTTTGAAAATATACTTTCACACTGAGCTATAGTTCATAACACGCAAAAACTTAAATAGGGTTTCAAGATTGCAAATGACTACCAATTTTGCTGTGTGAACGTGAGGGTGAGTGATATGAAAACAATTATCAGTATAATTCTTCTCGCAGTACTTATTATTTCCTGCGCGCCAGTTTTGCCTGCGAATTCCGCAAATAAATCACCCGAATCTCCAAAACAAATCGTGATCGTCAACTTGAGTGTGAATAATACAAACTCTACTAATGTCACGGTAACTCTTCCTGTCCAAATCCAAAATCAGACAACACTTGCCCTGACAAATGCTTCAATACCTCACAAAGAGGCAGTAGAAGGAGAGCTCGTCAATTTCCCCTCACTTCGCGCAAGCGACCCTGACGGAGACCCGATCACCTACACGTTCAGCAAGCCTTTGAGCGAAAAAGGAGAATGGCGCACCAAAGAAGGAGATGCTGGCGAATACCCGGTCACCATCACCGCATCGGATGGTGTCAACACAGTTTCGCAGCAAGTGCTAGTCATCGTAAAACCACGCAACAAACCGCCAGTCATCATGCTGGAAGAACCTCTTGCGACTGCAGAAGGACAGAACTTCACTCTGCACATAAATGTAAGTGACGCGGATGGAGATCGAGTCACTGTCAATTACTCAGGCTTCATGACTTTGGAGAGCAAAATTGTCGGCTACAATGAAAGCGGACTGCGAAAAATAGTTATCACGGCAACCGATGGAAAATCCATCACCACACGAGAAGTCCTGGTCAGTGTCAATAACACCAACAGGCCTCCAAGCTTCGCTTCACTCGCCTCGATTTCAGTCAACGAGGGAGAGAAAATCGCAGTCAAACCGACCGCGACCGACCCTGATGGAGATAAAACCAGTTTCACTTTTGATGAACCCCTTGATGCAAGCGGAAACTGGAAAACTGAAATCGGCGATGCTGGAGACTACCAACTTACCATCATCGCAAGTGATGGTGAACTCACCACAGAGCAGACTGTCGATGTCACCGTGCGAGCGGTCAACAGGCCCCCAGTGATTGAATTGGACAGCCCGATTAACATTAAGGAAGGCGAAATAGTCAAACTCTCCCCGACCATAACAGACAAGGAAAACGACGAAGTCAAAATCACATACTCTGGCTGGATGACCTCAGACACCAAGCAGACAAGCTTTAACGACCAAGGACAGCACAAAGTGATTGTTACCGCGCGAGACAGCGCAGGAAACCAAGCAACATTTGAAGTGACTGTTGATGTCGCTGACGTCAATAGGCCTCCAGTCTTTGGAAGCGAAAGCTTTGGCTGATTTATGACTGGTGCTTCTTTGTTTCTTCCTGAAGTATTTGCCTACTTTGAGTGGGCAAAAGAACACCCTGACTATTGGAATCATCCATTAACCCAGGGACGTGGCAGATATCAAATGTCGGCCCCTCAGGAAAAGGCCAGCTTTTCCTTTTTTTTAATCAAGAAAATGCGCGGGTGTAAAACCCTTTGCTTTAGCGCGCATTTTCTGGACATCGAAAATCTGCAAGACTAATAGATAATTGTGCAGATTTTTGTGTAGTCAAGGAAGATTTGCGCAGGCAGTGGCTTATGGAGTCCATGAGAAGATGGGCGCGGCGCGTAGCCCTCAACTTATTGACATGCGCATAAATCCGGTCGTGTTTGAAACAAAAATAATTTTGGATAGTCTTGAAACAACACTCAAAGATTATTACGCGCACAAGCCAGAATTATTGCCCGTCTCCAAATAACAGTTCTAACTTTTTTATCTTTCTATGCAATGTCTCAAATCGCAAACCGATTTTTCTTGCAGTCTTAGAAATATTATTGTTGTTTTCGGTCAATGCGCGCGAAATGAATACCTTTTCGAATTCCTGCTCGGCGATTTTGAGCTCTTCGGGAATCTCTGGCAGTTCCCTCAAGATATCTTTTGATAATTGCGGAGCCTCGCGGTACAAAGCGTCGTAACGCTTGGGATGAAGCGCGCTTTTGTAAGTTTCAAGTGAACCTTGGATAATGTCTTGCACTGTTGCTTGCTTGAAGTAATCCTTCTTATCTATCTGCTCGCGCAATTGTTTGACATCTAGCTTCATCTGAGCGACAATTCGATGGATGCTCCGTCGGTCAACCGCAGCGATCTTTGCGACAGTTTCGATGTTTCCAAGATTTTGTTTCAATAGGCCGCTGATGTAGCGCTGCTTGAACCTGCGCTTTGCTTCCTTGAATCTCATCTTTGTATCGATGGGAACATCAAGCAGCGCGCTTTTTTTCAAACGGTCAGAAATGTCGCTTTGAAGCTCTTGGATGGTAATGCCCAGACTTTTGTGCATGGCTTCCTCTAACAACGGCTTGACTCTGGTTTCCACGAGGTGTTCCAGCTCCGGTCTCATGACTTTTTTGTCGTAGTAAGGGTATATTAATGTTGTGATTTATTTGTCGTATTCATTTGGGTCACCAAACTTATAAATGTGTCTTTTCTACGTAATTGTATGAGCAACAGAATAGCACCGTATCTTGCGAAAACAGTCTATCAGATGGTTGAACCAACCCGTTTTGCAGACGCGTTTCACACGAGCACTTGACGCAAACTATGAATTCAAAGCGGCCGGAGCCCTTCCTGAACCGTGCGTTTACGCAGCAATCCGCGCATGCGGAGTCTCTCGGACACGACAGACTGATACGCTTACAGCACTTCTTGCAGACGGAGTTTTGAGACGGGAAGAAGCGATGTGCTGCCCTCCTGGCGTTGGAACCACCTACTTTCTTGCGCAGCGGGAAAACACACGATTGTTCTAAATTGGGTCATAATAGATATAAACCTTTATTGCACATTTTCAATCATGGCTTTTGAACCTTTGAAGTACAATTGGAAAGAAGGGCTTGATTACGCAGTCAAGGACAGGAGCGGGCTCATCATTACTCCTTTAGGAAAAATTAATGCTAAACTGTTTGTTGAATGCCTCACTGGCGCCTACAGACAGGACCTTGACTGCTATCTAGTTTGGTACATTGACAAAGTAATCGCCAATGAACGACTCTGCACAGGCCACACCTCCCCCCTTTGAACGGGCAATAGCATTCGAGTTCCTTGTTGAACAAGGCTACTTGCAGAAAACAAACCTAAGCAAATTCCCTTTCGTCGACCCAAAAACCAGCCTCTACGAGCTCACGCAAAAAGCATTCATGCTAGCGAAAAAGCCCAACGCGGCGTAAGGTTTTTAAACAGTTTCTTAAAGAACAAAGCCCAAGGGCCCTTAGCTCAGCGGTAGAGCACCTCACTCTTAATGAGGTGGTCGAGGGTTCAAATCCCTCAGGGCCCGTTTTTTGAGTTCGAGATTTGTGTCGCTATCTTTAAATATCCTCGCTTGGTAAACCGATTTATGACTTTAGATCAAAAACTTGTCATCACTTCTGTTCCTGTAGGTTTTATCATAAAAGATGTTCGACTTGCACGGCATAGTTACAACGTGACGTATAACACTAAGAAAGATATTATGGTTGTCGTGCACAACGGAACGAATTGCGTTGACCTGTGTGAACTTGCTCCTGAATCTGCATCATACAAGAAAACAAGTCACGATTTCTGGGACTGCCAAGGAACTACATCTTATTATACAATTCCATGGGGGGCAATTCTTCCCCAACACCCTCTTTTCGCAGTATTTACCGCTCTTTCTACGTATGATCTATCACCAAAATAAGGTACGTCCAACCGTACATAACTCTTAAAACAACTATTGTTGCAGTTCTTCTTATAACCCACCGGATGGTGGAAAGAGGTGAATAACAATGGCTAAAACACTGAGAGTTATGGAGAATGGATGCGGACCAAAATGTCTGTTCCTGATGCTCCTTGCTGCGCTCCTTGGCGCAGGCGGACTTTGGATGATAGTTACTGGAATATTGCACCAGATGGCCCCCCGTGCATCATGGGGAGGAATCGTGCTCTGGTACACCGGCGGATTTATCTTATGGGTCCTTGCGAAACAGTGCAAGTGGAAAGCGTGCCCTATGTGTGCGATGCGCTAGATGTGTTCTTTTTCTTTTTTAAAGTTTTTTTTAAGGTGAACAATGACTGAGAATTTTTACCTTATAGAAGAAACAATTCATTTGATGCAAATCCTCAAGAAAAATCTGCGCATGAACGAATTTGACATGCGTCTGGTTCATGATCCTGCAGTGTTCTCAAAAATAGACTCACTCATTCGCAATCTTGACACACTCTTGACTGCAAAGGAACGTGACCCACGAATGCTCAAACTTTTTACTGAAGTTGATGGACTGCGCGAGTTTGTCGTTTCCCTTAAAGAAATTTTAGGAAGTGTTGAGGTACGTCAGGATTGGCTGGCGAGAATTAATAATGTAATTGAGCACATCATTGCAGGGCTTGATGATTGGCTTATCATTGCAACTGAAAAAATGCGCGCTCATCAACAAGGAAAGTTCACAAACAGTTATCTGGAGCATCTTCCATTGTCTAACTCTGCGAATTATTTTTATGTGTATGTTAAAGAACTCAACCCTCAGCAGACGCGTCATGTTCACCCTTTCAACCAAGAACAATTGAGAAGGCAACAGGAGAGAACAACGCAGGACTTGCTCCAACAGGATCCAGTGGACCCCGTCACTGGCTACCGTCAATACGGGCAGGGAGACAACCAAACTTTTCCTGGTTCGCAGATAAGAATCACCCAAGGGCACCATCGGACTTTTGAGTTGTATCGAAGATTTATCCAGGGCAAATTAGATGGCAACACTCTTCTTTTAGTTAAACGACAGTTCTAGCCTTCGTAGAGAGGCTGCTGGCTCAAGAAGTCTCTTGTAAAATAACCATCTGCAGGATAGAGTGCGCTGAACTTAACCAGGTCTAGCGGAATCTCTCTGCAGTCACACGCTTTTGCAAGCCACGCAAAGCTCGTAGTTCCTGGGAAATATCCTCCTGAATGGTTATCTGCATAACAAATCCGTCCATTCTTTGAAATTCCAAGCTCGCCCATCGCAAGCCCATCTTTTCCTGCGGCTGCACGGTAATGCTCGCTTCTTCGGGGGGCAAGCACTAATTCGGGCCGGCCACCAAACGTATCTTTTTCATCAGGAAGCACCACATAAATGCAAAACCGTAAATCTCCTTGTTTTTCCCCTTGCAGAATGGAGCGAACAGCGTCACCCTGAAAATCTTCTCTTGATCGTACAATGACTCGCTCGCGAGTAGGATTTTTCTCCGCATCCTTACGCAACTCTTCTGAGCCGTGAAATGTGTACAACATATTCTCATTTTTCCATACAGAGCGAACACCATTTGCCGCAATATTTCTTATATTTTCATCAGGATATGTTGCAAGGGGCATCAAAAATTCAACTGCCCGTGGGTCAGCTATTGGTTCTAATGTTTTCAAAATTCCGTATTGCTCTTGTTCTTTTGGCAGGCCTGTTTTTTTTTGAAGTTCAAGGCGGCGATACCTGTTTACTAATGGGAACAACGCTCGACTATCCTTGAGTCCGCTGATGCTCGCAACTGCTTCTTCACGGATGTTCTCTTCAGGGTTCACAAGTAGTTTCAAAAAGTAAGGAAACGCTTCCCGGGGCGGCTGCCAGCTCAACCCTTTGATTGCGTGAAGACGAACTTCAAGTTCTTCTTGCTCATCATTAATGCGACTCGCAAGGGCAAGAGTGATTCCTTCATGCTTCTCTCTGCTCGCCACGTACAGGTTTCTTAATCGTTCTTCTATCGGTCTTTGTCTATCGTTTAATGCATCCACTTCTTGCGTCATTTTCGTCACTTTTTAGTGTCTTTTTGCCTTTTTAAACCTTTCTTTCGCATATTTCACCTGTGTTATCCCGAAACTGGTTCCGGTCACGGAACTAGTTCCGGGATAACACAACAAAGCCCAAAGTCCCGGCTTTGTAGAAAGTCTTAAGAAAAATCCCTCTTGTAGCGTGAGCTAGCAAGAGGGGTGGGGAAGGCTAGTTCCCCATGAAGAAAGAAGAGACACTAAA
>JAGVYM010000024.1 GCA_018303245.1 Candidatus Woesearchaeota archaeon
ATCACTAAATCCTATGCTGTCAAGTTCCGCAGGAGTTTTAACATCAAATCCTTTCTTGCGTAGTGCGTTTACAAAAATAGAACCAACGTGTTCGTCAACATAACATTTTGCAAAAATCTCGGAACTCATTGAGTTCTAAACTCTGTTCCTCCTCTTTTAATACTTTCGTCAATAAATCCATCAATTTCAGTTTGGTTGGCACGATAATATTTAACTGCTTCTTCTATTGCAACACGAGTAATGCGTGGATCAGCTAAATCGTTCAAATAAACATCAATCATATCTAAACGTGTACCTCTCTCTAAATTTCTTACAACTCTTGTGACTGTCAGGCGCGTATCTGCAATTGTGGGCTCATCTTCAGCAGATGTTCTGTAGATGTGTTCGTACCCTGGAATTTTTCCTTCAAGCATGTTTCGAATCCTCGTTATTACTCCCATTATCAAGTATTTTCTCGTGAATATGCTTTATAAAGCTTCCTGATTTGTAAACCGTTCTTTAACATGGTGCTGCCGAAAAAATCTTATACCTGCCCTCCTTTCTGCTTGTTGTGAGGCCGAAACTGCAGTTTGTGGGAACAGGTGTAGTGATTAGCGGTAAGGCGACCGTGTTTGTAGGCAAAGGTCCTTTCCAGGCAGACATTCATGCGAATATTGAAGACGGCACAGTGAGGGGCAGTCATAGTGAAATTTCAGTGACCAAGAAAAAGTCAAGTTTTATTTTCGCTCTTCCTGATTCCAAGATAGCTGTTGTGTTCAAGCCAGTGGACCGTAAAGAATACAAAGAGTACGCTGCTGATGTTATAGTTCTTGCAAGGAAAGAGGAAAAACTTCTTGCGCTTCTCAAGCCTAAGTTGGCAGTCTTGCGCGGCACTATGTATGACGCGAGAGAGCTTGCGGCAAAAACTGGCGTCCAAGTGGTTGCTGCACAAGTGGGAAGCGTGATCGATTTATTCTCTTATAGCGCGTTAGGCGAGCAGAAAGCGTTGTCGAAATTTACAGTAGTAAAGTGACCAAGTAGCCAAGTGCTGCTCCTGCGGTCAAAAACGGAATCGCGGGATAGAATTTTCCGCGTTGGCCAATGAGAAGAAGCACGAAAAGCCCAAGAGTTGCTCCAATGCTGATAATTGCTGCTGAAATTATTCCTGATACTGCTAGTACTGCTCCAGCAAAGAACAGGGGGAATCCGATGTCTCCTCCACCAAGCACGGCTAGTGTTCCATGCGTTCCTGTTTTCTTTGAAGCTGTCATGCTTGTTTTTCCATAAGGGAGCATGAGTCCAGCAAACACTCCGCTTTGTGTTTGGAACTTGGCGAGTTTGATCATATGTTTGCTTTTGAACACTGCGTACAAGTCGTAGACTGAAAGTATGAGCAACAAAATAAAAGCTGCCAATACGTTAAGGATTGGTGCGAAGAGGGCCGCAAGTCCTCCATATATAAACAGTTCGCTGATGTTGTGAAGGTATCGGTTGGGAAAGAACACTTTTGCGATTCCAACAATCAGTGAGAGGAAGAGCGCAATCCATGGTGAAAGGAACGCGGCGAGCGCGATGTACAGACAGAGAACAATAGCGGAAGTGAACCAGAGTTTCCACAGCAGCATTCCTCGAAAGTGGATAATGACCAAGATAAGAAGCGACCCTATCAGTATGGCTCCAATGATGTACAAGATGGCTTGTGCGGGCGTCAAGTCTGGTCGTTCGATGGAAAACCCTCCTACTGATGGGATTCCTTCCCATTCCTGTTCTGCGTTCAAGTAGCTGTTGATGATGGCAAGTCCGATGAATTGGGCAGCGAGGAACAAGAATAATAGAGAAAGTGTGATCGTCAAAGGATGTTTCATAAAGAAGTAAAACGTTAGTCTTTTTAATAAGTTTATGTATAGATAAGACAATGAGACTTGTTCATACTATCACGTTGAGCGTGTTCGTAAAGGCGCATGAGGACGCAAAGGAGGTTGAGAACGCGTTGCGCGCCCTTGTTCCATTTGATTTTGAGAAAGAGAAGCTTAAAGTACAGGTCCAGAAGGCAGAAGGGTTTGAAAGCACGATTAGTATTATGACTATTCAACTTACGAAAGTATCGCACACGAACGAGGTTTTGAAATTCTTGTTTGGAACGCTCGAACCGAAGCAAAAAGAGGTGCTCAAAGAGCAGACCGAAAGTAGGCTTGATGAAAGTCTGGACTATTTCGTCCGTTTTGACAAGACTGAGTGGGTGAACGAGCGAAAACTCGTAATTACAGACACAGGCAACTGTATCCATTGCAAGTTTGCGCTTGCGGTTTATCCGAAGAAACGTGAACTCGCGGTTGCGCTCGTTCAGAGATTGCTCATGAACACTAGTTCCGACCAGAAAAGTATATAAAGTACAGCTTCGTCAAAAGATGTATGGAACAAGTGGCTCCGCTTAAAGCAAGTTTTATGGTAACAAGCATGGTTGGTTTTCTCATCAGCGTTGTCTACATCTCAAAATTCTCGGTTACTTGGGCATTTACTTTTGCTCTGGTGTTTATTCTGATGTTT
This sequence comes from Candidatus Woesearchaeota archaeon, assembly GCA_018303245.1. GTDB lineage: Archaea > Nanobdellota > Nanobdellia > Woesearchaeales > ARS49 > JAGVYM01. The sequence continues at coordinate 2,527 of JAGVYM010000024.1, forward strand.
GCTGCAAGCATGATTTCAATGGTGCGCGCATCTCCTGACGAGCAGTTGTACGCGCGGCCTAAGTCAAAAAACCACGAAGGGAGTTTTTGACTCAGCGGAATTCAAAATCAATTCCGCGTACCATGTGAAGCGAGGGGGATTTGAATGAAAAAAATAGTGTGTTTACTTATTGTATTGATTGCGCTCGCCGCGTGCAAGCCGACTGCTCCTGCGGTCGAGACACCGCCGACTAGTCTAGAGGCCGCCCCTGCGAGCGAACCGGCAGCACCATCAGCAGTAACTCCGGTAGAGACGCCACTTGCTCCGGCCACGAAGGAAAGCGCACCATCACCCGCAACCAAGCCTGCTGCTGAGTCTTCACCTTTAATTGAGTCAAAACCTGTTATTGAAACTAAGACAACTGAAACCGCGAGCACTACCAATCCAAAGCTTCGTGATTTACTCAAGCGCGCTGATGAAAAAGTGAGCAGTATCACTTACTTATATGGTGGAAGCGAAACTGGCAACCTGTTCTTGGATACTTATCAGATCAAAGGTGACAAGATGAAAATCAAGCGCTATGAAGAAAACTATTATGTCCGCGATGGTTATTACGACACGATTTATCTGCCACAATCAATCGGTTGTTGTGAGAAGCTCTCACGCTGTCGAAGTCATAATGTGGACAATACCAATCGTTCGTTTGAAGTTGACCAAAGCGCGTTGACTGTTCCAAAGACTCCGTACCAGTGGCTTAAGGAAGTAAAGGACGCTACCATTGTCGGTCCAGAGACTTTCAATGAGCGCAGTGTGACTCATGTAAAGTTCACAAATGCGAATAATCAACAAGTTGACATGTGGATTGATGATATGTATGGTCTTCCTCACAAAGTAATTGTGGTTGACAAGAACGGGAACGGCATCAAATACCAGTTCAACGACATGGAATTTAACATGTTTAAAGATGCAGACTTTGTCCCGCCGTGCGTGAAGAAGTAACGCGTAAATTATTTTTCTTATTTTTTATTTATTTTTTGGTTGAGGCGGCAAGTAAGCTTCTTGAAAAACTTGACCGGATTGGAGAAAAAGACTGATATCATCTCGAACTAGATAGCGTTGATAAGTATGCCATGAACAGATTAAGAACTAATGAACTGGTGGAGCAAGGACGTTTCGAAGATGAAACAATTTATCGCATAACTCGTGCAGGAAAAGAAGCATGCCGTGCACTAAATAAAGAAATAAAACGAGTTAGAACTCTAACACTTCTTTTTTCTTTTCAGGTAGCACGCCCGGTGCTCCTCCGCCGTGCCAGCTTAAACGTGGCCGTACCCGCATTGCTGCCAACCGTTCGTTAACATCATCAACCGCAATGCAAGCACCTGGAACGCGTGGCAGGTTGTCAATTTCTTTGTCGAGGCCTGTGCGCAGATAGCTTTGCAAAAGAGAGCCAAGTGCATCAGTGTCTATTTTTGCTGTCAGCCGATGTGCGAGGATGATGTCTGATTGTGTCATGGCGTCCGTGTGAATTTTGCCTGGCTGTTGTGTTGCTAGAACAAGCGCGATTCCCGGCTGTCTTCCTTCGCGAAGGAGCGTGATAAGCGCATCAGAACTCGCAGTCTTTCCAATATTAGGAATAAATTCGTGCGCTTCATCAATCATCAGCCAGCAGAGTGGCATGTGCGATTCTTCGTGTTCTTCAGAAAGGTAGTGGAGTGATTCTTGGACGCTTTCGTGTTCCTCTTGTTTTCGGGCTTTCATGCGTTCAATGAACAGTTTCATGCACACTATTCCCATTACGAGGTGTTTGATGCGCCAGCCGTTGGGCAGAAGGGAGTATGCGCTTAAGTCGATGACTGCTACTTGCCCTGGCTGAGCTAAGTCTTTAACAAGTGTTGCTTCTGAAGAAAACAGTCCCCAAGTTTGTGCAACAGAGAATCTATTTTTTGCCGCTTGCCGCACGAAGGGGTCTTCGTCTGCGTCGCGGTCGATGGTTGCAAGGATTGCGGCAATGGAGTATTCAGTTCGTGTCTTGCGTAGTTCTAAAATCACGCGTTCGATGAAGACTGCGATGGGGTCGTTGGTGGAAATCTCAAAGACTAAATTCCAATCGTCGGGCGCAAGTTCAGAAGGGTTAATGGCGAAAGCCTTGTCCACGGGAATTCCGTCTTCTTTCCATTTGTCGAAGTATCCAAAAGGGACATAGATGTTGATGGGCACTCCTTTTCCTTCAAGTCCCCATTCTTTCAAGAGAGTTTCTTCTTTGTGGTTGGGGTATTTCATGGTCCAATAGATTCCCATGGTGTCAAACATGATTACTGAAAGTTTGTTTCTGTATTCTTCAGGCAGTTGGGTGATTCCTTCTGCGATAACTCCTAAGCTATACGATTTTCCACTCCCTCGTTTGCCGCAGACAAACACCACGTGGGACTTGTTCAAGTCGAGATAAACCGGCTGGGAAAGAGCAGTAACCGACCCCATGTTGACGTAATGCTTGCCAAGGAGCACAGTTCCGTCTGTCCCAAACTGTAATCGGTCTTTCTCCTCTCGTCCAAGAATTATTTCGTACACCATCTTTTGAAAACATTAAGGAGCTAATCTGTTTTAAAGGTTTCGTGGATTAATGGATAACAAGCCCGCCCCATTCCACTACTGTGAACCCATTTCGCTCAGGTGTGACAATTAGAGGTGTTTGAAGTTTGTACGGTGTGTTTATAGACTTAAATGCGAGTTCAACTCTGATGAGCGTTTGCGGTTGTGGAAGTATATCTAGTGCAAGGTGTTGTTCAAGAAATTGTTGGTCTAAAAGTCGGATATCGTAGTAAGACGCGGCTGGTAATTCCGAAAGCCAATATTCTTTGAACTGTGCAATTTCTTTTAAGTTGAGTCCTAAAAGAGGCAAATTTGTGTCAAACCAGTTTGAAAGTTCAGCGTTAGAAACAACCCATCCGTTTTCAGGAATATCAACCGTTTGAAGGTCTGCTTCATAGAACAGGTACTCGTACTGTCCATCAATTATACTTTCAGGAGTTGCGATCACGTCCCATCCACTGCCATATGGAGGCAGGGTGTTCGTCAGCGTTCCATCTGTTCTCACACGAACAGAAACTGTCGTCGTTTGTTCAGGGTAGAGATATATAGCTGGCTTCTTGATGCTCATATTTGGTGCAAATAGGATTTCGTACCCTGCCACGCCAACAATTAGAAGACCAACGATCAATAAAACATACCAAAGTGTTCTCATAAGCAAATCAAAAAAGAAATAAGAATAAAAACCTTTGTAAATAATAAGGCAGGTTATTCTATATGCACTAGGGCCTCGCGGTTGCTTCAATTCTCAAACTCAATAGAACAATTTTTAAGCAAAAACCACAAACTATATAAACCATAGCCACTATAGTGACTATGGGTGAAAGCATGCCGACGACAATTCAAATAGACCACGAAACCAAGGAAAAAATAAAGACGTTTGGTCTAAAAGGAGAAACTTACCAAGAAATTATCAACCGACTCTACAACATCGCCATCAAAGACCAGCTTCATCAGTTGCTGATGTCTTCCAAAAATACTATTTCTTTGGAGGAAGTGCGTAGACGTCATGCTGCTCGATGGCAAAAATAGAAATTGTCGAGAGCCTTTTTGAGGAGATAGAAAATACGTTTAAAGGCAGATCGACAGAAGTCTTTGATTTGATAGAAACTCTTGAAGCAAATCCGCACAAGGGCAAATCCGTTGGGAGAGTGGGCGAATACGTAATCAAAGAAATCAAGTACGAGAAGTTCCGTTTTTACTTTATCCTAGATGGCTACAAGCTGAAGTGTTTTACTGAGAAAGAACTCGTTGACTTGCTTATCAGATTTGTCCGAATGTCCGACAAGAAAAGCCAGCAAAAAGTGATTGATGAAGTCAAGAGAGTTCTAGTGAAGATTGGACCTGCCGGGTTTGAGTGAAAATAAAAACTAAAGTTCCGCAGCAGTCACGATATTCAAGCGCGAATCCATTGGTTTGACTTTTGTGTCCATTCCAACAATGTGCTTCAAAGTGCTTGTCTCAGCCACATCAATCAAGTCTCGGTCGATGCTTCCGTCAAGCACTACAGCGTAAACTCCCGTATTTAGTGTGCGAAGGGTGCTGTTGAGTTCAGATAAAGGAACTTTTCCAAGCACGTTCATTTTCTCATCAAGGACAAATGCTCCTTTGGTGCCGACAAGTCCTTCGAGCATTCCGCCAAGGACTTTGCGCTCTTCGTCACGCAAGATAGGACGGGTTCGCACAGGAGCTGCTCCCTGCATGGGCCGTGGAGGCATTCCTAGTCGTGGTGGCTGGCCTTGAACAGGCGTCGCATTCCCTCTCACAATCATGGGTTTGCGGATTGCTTGGGACGTGTCAACGTTTCCAAGTTCAAGCTTTGCTTGTTCTACAGTAATGCGGCTGCGAAGTGCTTTGTGAATTTCTTTCTTGGCGAGCTCTTCTACTTCTTTTCCATCAGGTGCTCGTGTGACAAAGTCTACTTCTGCGACGTTGAACAAGTCACGTAGTATGAGGTTTCCGCCACGGTCGCCATCAACAAACACAACGATATCTTTACGATGTGAAAGTTCAATTACTGTTTGCGGCACCGAAGTTCCGTTCATCGCGATGGAGTTCTTGAAACCGTGCTTCAAAAGGTTCATCACGTCTGCGCGTCCTTCGACCACGATGACTTCTTCCGAGGATTCGATTTCTGGTCCTGCGGGAAGCCGGTCTTTTCCGTATTCAGTGATTTCCATCACGCGGATAGAATGTGCGACTTCTTCTGCGATTTCCTGGCTGTCAGGCATGACGTTGTCCATAAGGTTGCGAAGCAATTGCTTTGCTCGTTCAATAACAAATGTTCGTTTGCTGATGCGAACATCTTCAATATTTTGAACTCTAACTTTTGCGTTACAAGGACCGATTCTTTGGATTACTTCGAGTGCTGCTGCGACAATCGCAGTTTCTGCTTTGTCAAGCGAACTTGGGATGATGATTTGCCCAATACTCTTACCACCTTTGGTGTCAATGTTGACTTCTATGCGGCCAATGCGTCCCGAGCGCTGTAATTCACGCAGCTCAAGCTCTTCGCCAAGGAGCCCTTCAGTTTGCCCAAAGATTGCTCCGATGACGTCAGGTCTGTCTACAACCCCTTCTATCTCAATAGTTGCATTGACGATGTATTTGGATGATACTGGACTGATTTTTCCCATTGTATTTTGCCTCCACCTTAATCAATATGGCAAGCGAAACGCTCGCAAAATAAAATCAGCGAGACGAAGTTTCGCGCATAGTTGCCCCAGAAGGCTAAAAAAGAACTAACAAGCAGTTTAAAGCCTAAATTGACCATTTCACAGTGATTCTTGGCTTTTTTTATCCATTTTGACTCTTGAATGAAATGAATATGATTTTTGATGCTTGCAAACCCTTCTTCGGCTTCCATTGTTGATTATAAATTAGAAAAGGTTTGTAGCCCTTAACACTAACCCCCAAAAGTCACTGCTTGGCTAACGCCGAAAGCTCTGTTGGGTACTCTCATGAAGGGCCGTTATTTCGACCTTTTCTAACTATATTCGCAAAAGGTTTTTGGGTTTATAAGGGTTTTGAAATCAAGTTCATAACATTTTAAAAGCGAACAGCGCGCATTGGCGTATGGAAACTATTTTAGTGACTGGCGGCGCAGGCTTTATCGGGAGTCATTGCGTTGACCGCTTGCTCGCTCGTGGTGACAAAGTCATCTGTGTTGACAATTTTAACACGTTCTATGATCCTGAAATCAAGCGTAAAAACATTCAAGAACATTTAAAAAATCAAAATTATACGCTTGTTGAAGCGGATATTGCTGACGCACAAGTAATGGAGAAAGTCATTGCGCAAAAGCCAGACAAGATCCTGCACCTAGCTGGAAGAGCAGGAATTCAATACTCTCTTAAAGACCCGCTGGAATATGTGCGTTCAAACATTACTGGCACTGCTACAATTCTTGAAGCTGCAAGAACGCACGGGGTCAAAGATGTCGTGTTTGCATCTTCATCATCGGTCTACGGCGGAAACACAAAAGTTTCATTTAGTGAAGAAGACCACGTAGACAACCCATATTCCCCGTACGCCGCTACCAAGCGCACGTGCGAAATCCTAGGCGCAAATTATAATCATGTTGCTGGGATGCACATTGTTGCGTTGAGATTTTTCACCGTTTATGGACCAAGGAACCGTCCTGATTTAGCGATTTTCAAGTTTAGTGAAGGCATCGAACAGGGAAAAGAAATTACTATCTATGGAACAAGCGATGAAATCAAGCGCGATTGGACATTTGTGGGGGATACTGTAAACGGTATTCTGGCTGCACTTGACAACTGCGGCAAAATGGGTTTTGAAATTATCAATCTTGGGAATGCAAATCCCATTTCAGTGACATATCTTGTGCGGCTTCTGGAAAAAGAGCTGGGCAAAAAGGCGAAAATCAAGCGCGCCCCTCTTCCTGTTGGAGATGTACCTATTACTTCTGCAGACGTCTCAAAAGCAAAACGTTTGCTTGATTGGGAACCCAAGACTCCAATAGAGCAAGGCATTAAGGAATTTGTGAAGTGGTATAAATCCCAGCAGAGTTTATAAGGTTTGAGCGTTCTTAATGCACTATGCCTCGCATGGGAACTGTGCAGAAAGAAAAATACAAGACGCATCATAATGTCTTTGATGATTTTACAGATCGCAATCTCTACAAGTTGATGAACCAGGGTTTTATTGACGGTTTGCAAGGTCCGTTGAGCACTGGAAAAGAAGGTAATGTTTTTATCGCGAAAAAAGACGGTGAAAAAAGGATCGTGAAGATTTACCGCTTGCAGACTTGCGATTACAACAAAATGTTCACGCACATTCGCACCGACATGCGCTACGCAACCTTGAAGAACCAGCGCAGGGACGTTATTTTTGCTTGGGCGCACCGCGAGTTTCGCAATCTGCTCAAAGCGCGCGAAGCGTTTGTGCGCGTCCCAACCCCGTACACTATTTTGTTTAATGTTTTAATCATGGAGTTTATCGGTGATGAGTCTGCTGCTCCAATGTTAAAAGACGCAAAGCCAGACAATCCTAAGACTTTTTTTGATGAAGTCATCCTGCAAATGAAAAAGATGTATAAAGCTGGACTGGTTCACGGTGATTTGAGCGGGTTTAATATTCTCAATCAAGACGAAAAGCCCGTGTTTATCGATATGTCTCAGACCACAACGCTTGAAAACCCAAACGCTAAGGAATTCTTGGAGCGGGATGTGCACAACATTTGTAAACTGTTCACAAAGTGGGGAGTGAAAGCGGATGAAGCCACTACCTTAAAGAAAATTAAGGGTTAATCCTCATACGTACAGCCTGGTCCGCAAGGTCCTGGTTGTGATTGATATCTGATTATGTCCACATTTAGCTCGTTGGGGCCAAATCCAAAAGGTAAAAGTTCATTGATGGTCGCAATCACGATTTTATCTTTTTTTGTTGTTGACATAATCACTTCAAGATTTCTTCGAGAAACTTGGGATGATTCAAATAAATTTTGCCGACAACTTCC
>JAGVYM010000043.1 GCA_018303245.1 Candidatus Woesearchaeota archaeon
CTTAGTTCTTGACATACCAAAATTCGCCGATATGCGAGGAGCGTAAAACCACGGGCTTTAGCCAGTGGATAGCTCCGAGCAGGCAAATTTTGTTATAAGCAACAATTTATGTCCGCTACTAATTATCGCAATCCAAGCCCGGCAGCAATCCTGCGCACGACCTGGACTCCAAACACCACACCTCTATTCGGATGAAATTGCATCACCTCGCGAAATACATACGCCGCAGAGTATTCATGTTTTGACCGCGGCTCGGGAATTCCTATAAGCATCAACGCGCTGAGCATGCGCAAAACTCCGCTCAATAAAAACACCAGAGGAATACCTGCCATGATAAACACCACGTTCTCACTAAGATATCCTCCAATTAATGGTCCAATGACTAGTGGGATGCTTGAGTACAGGTTGATTTCCGCAATTTGCATCGCCCTCCTCTTTGGATCAGAAAAATCAAGATACAAGTTAAATCGTGAAAGGTCAGCCGCCGCCCAAACCACCCCTGATAAAATTTGCGCAGGAACAAGCAGCCAAATAGTCTCTTTAGTGATGAAAAGATAAACTAGTGGGACCAGTGCAGTCCCCAAATGGCCCAAAATGGCAACTGGCTTATCCCCAAACGTGTCGGTAAGTTTGCCCATATAGCCCACACTTGCAATCTGCGCAGCAGTCGCTATACTGGTAACAATACCATAATACCAATAGCTTACCCCCAGATTCTTAAGAATGTACACCGCAAAAAAAGGAGAGGCAAGCATGTACGCGAAGTTGAACATGACCCCGAACGAGACCATGCGGCGGAGGGGTCCAGTAAGCGTGAAGAATTCCTTTATGTGGTGATGTTCATGATCTTTGTAGTGAGGCTCTTGCACCTTGCGAAGCAATGATGTTCCGACAAGACCCAACACCGCGCCGGAACCGAATAAAATCGCAAACCCTTTTGTCCCCGGGATTTGTTTGAGCAGGAAACCTCCAGCAAGCATAGCAGCCATTCCAAATAAGCCGATAAGAGTGAGGCGTTTGCTAAAAAATTTTCCACGCTTCTCCGGAGGGACCACATCTGCCAGGAGCGAGGTAACGCTTGGATCGATTGTGGTCTCAGCAAACTTTGCAAGCAGAAAGAACACTACTATTGCAGTAAGTGGGTCTTTAACCAAAAACGGAGCGGCAAGAAGTGGAAGCCACAACAATCGATTTAAGCATCCGAATAAAACCGCAATTCCTTTGCGTGAATGATGTTCAATCAGTTGAGCTCCTGGGATTTGGGTGAGCATACTTGCAAGAAAAGGCAGCGCACCGAGCAGACCGACAACGATATTTGATGCACCTAGTTCAAGCGCGAACGCCACAAGGTACATTGAGGTGAGTCCATCGAAAGCGGCCCACAACGCGCTGTAGCCCAGAAGCACAGTCTGATTCTTCATGAACGCCTCATACTTTAAACACCATCCCTTCAGGACCAGGATTTATGATAAGCGTTGTCCCTTTCTTTTCTTTCACGCCAAAATTCTCGTGAAGATGGCCACATAATGCAAGAATTGGTTTGTACTTATGGATGAAATCAGCATAACTTGAGCAACCCACATGTTTTCGCAGCCAGGCACTCATATCCACCTTGGTGTTCTGCGGAGGAGCATGCGTGATAAGAATAATTTTTCCAGCAAGATCTTGTTTAGCTGACTTGACCATCTTGTCGAAATCAGGGTCGCGCGCGTTTTTTCCGGTTCCATAAAACCCGCCGCCACCATGCGCCACGACTTTGTACTCCCCAAGTTCAACCACCTTGCGGTGGACAAACAACAAGTTAGGATATTGCGAGCACAATTCTTCAACAAGAGTTTCATCTTCGTGGTTGCCATGGATGACTAGTGTCGGAAGCTTCAAATCACTAATTTTTTTGAGCATTACCTCCAAACCGGCATCAAAAATAGTGAAATCACCAAGACAGAAAATACAGTCAGGCTTATCTTTTTTCACCTTCGCTTGGAGAGCGCGGTAGGAGCTCAAGTTTCCATGCAAGTCAGTAAACGCGAGTATTTTCATAACTATCGTGGGAACGCAAGATTGATGATGGCGCGATATGTAGTGAAATTGCCCAAGACATACGTCTCGATAAGCATGGCAATCGCGAGAACACCTATGCTGATGAGCAAAAGAAGCCCGTTGTACTTGAACACCAGCCACATGTTGCGCGAGATGAGCTGTTCACGAGTAAGACCTGCTGAAAGGGTAGTTCCGGAGATTGCGCTGAGCATGTAACTCAACCCTTCTCCGAACGTGTGCGGGAACACGCTGATGATGACGAGCAAGAAAAGAATAAATGGGTTTGCTGTTGTCGCACCTGCAGCAGTGCTGGCTAAATTTCCAAAAATCGTCCCCCAAACACTTGCGTTCCACGCAATGAAAAAGATCGCGCCGTTCCCAGCGATAAGCGAGAGAAGGAAGCTCAATGCCAGAACCTGGAAATTCCAGGAAAACAAGCTCCACCACAATTCTGCGTTAAACGTCACTGCTTGCCCTTTCACCACGTTGAGTTGGGTGCTGAACAGATGACTGGCCGCTATATTCGGAAGAATGATTGAGAAAAACGCGAATGTGAAAAAAATTCCAAAAAAGATAGCAATGTAGACCTTGACGTGCGGAACAGTATTCTTGGCAAAATCCTTAAATGTTGGGATGAGTGTGTTAGATGCCTCGTTTTGCTCGGTGAGCTTATGAAGCGAAGGGATTAATAAAAGCGCGATAAGACCTACTGCAATAAGAGCAGGGTCATTAGGGAAGACGACAATTGAGAGAAACAACGCGAGAACCGTGTAGGCGATGCCTAACAGGAACCCATACGCTGGGCGGTCATGCAAAAACTCTGCCGAGTACAGCTGCTCGAATACCACATTACGCATTAGCTGGATGCCCTTTTTAAGGATGTATCACTATTGTTAAGTAGTTCTTACTTACTTGCGTAATAATCCTCAAGCACAAAATGACCGACCTGGTCAAGGTTACGGACAAAAATAAAGCGGCCTTCTCCGATCATGGCGACCTGCTCTGCAAGCTTGAGGCCCTGCTTGTCCAACTGGACCCCGATGATTGAGATGGTAATGCCTGCGCCGCGGGCAGCGCTTGCGGCCTGGAGCGTTTCAATCTCTGGCTCTTTGCCCACAGTGGGAACCGCATCAGTAAGTACGATGAGGTGCTTGGTCTGGGCAGATGTAGGGAAGAGCTCTATACTTTTGTAAATCATGGCGGAGAAGTCGGTCTGGCGGCTGGTCCTCACGCTCGCAATCGCGTTTACTAATGTTGAAAGTTCGCGGGTGGGCGGAATAATGTTCTTAATTTCGCTTCCGAAAACCACAAGGCCGACATCATCCTGCTCAGTCAATGCTTTATGTGCAAGCGCAATTCCTGCCTTTTTGCATGTTTCAATCTTGCTTCCTTTCATGCTTGCAGAAGCATCGATTCCTATAATGAGCGTTATCTTTCCCTTACCTTCGCGCTCGGCGATCACCAAATCATGCGGGTGCAGCTGCCTGTGGCTGCGCTTGATTGCGCGATGTACAGAACGCTTAACGCTCAAATCCTTGTAACGGTCACCTGAACGGTAATTTCGAAATCCTGCTTTCTCGCCGTAGTGAGAGATGCGCTTGCTTGTTTTCTCACCGGTGTTTTCCTTGGTGATAAACTGGTCCAATTCTTTAACCAGCACCAGGGCTCCAAGCTCCGCGCCTTTTGGAGTGATGGTTCCTTCTTCGTCAACCACTTCATTCTCTTTCATGCGCTCTACGGCCTCGCTCACCGCATTCTTGAGCTCTTTTTTAAATTCAGGAATCTTGAGATTCTTGTCGATGTAATTAGGGTCATAACCGCTCAAGAGCTTAATCATCTTGTCACCCATCAGCTGGCGGGCCATAGAGAAATTGTTCACCATCTGCGCGAACAGTAAGTCTGGAGTGAATGAACCAATCTGGCGGTTGGTCGCCTCTTGAATCATCTGCGCCTGGTCAACAGTCTGCTTATCACCCTGCAGAACAGAATTCATCAGCTTGTCTTCAACATACTGCTTATGCAGTTTACCGTCAGCGGTTTCGGCCTTCTCTATTTCACTAACTTCCTGCTCGATGTCAAAGACCACCACCACCGTTAAGTTCTTCGTGCTCGGCAGCGAAGAGGTTGAATTGCTCTTTGATAAATTCCTCATTAGACTGGAGGTATTTCACACTTGGCTTGAGCTCTATCCTGTGTGCAAGAACAGAAATAAGGGCGTCCGACAAGTCTTTAGGACGGACTTTCTTTTGCTTTTCCAGAAACGCGTTTGCCTGCGCGCGTTCATAGATTCCCAATGTAGCACGAACGCTGGGCTTTTTGAGAATATTCTTGTGTTCTCTTAGGAGGCGGACAAAATAAATACCCATGCGCAAGAGTTCAGGCTCGAATTCAACATCCAATCGTTGACCTTTCATCACCGTGATTTTTTCTTCGATGTCAATTGTTTCTGGATACGTCATGTGAATAACATCAAAACGGTCGAGGAAAACTTCAGAGAGTTTTTCGGTCGCTGCCGTCTCCGGGTTCATGGTGCCAATAAAAATGAAATTTGCTGGCAAGTCAACAGTGTACGAACCCAAGGTAGCTTTTCCTTCTTCCAACACTTGCAACAGCGCGTTCTGAATCTTTTCAGGACAACGGTTGACTTCGTCAAAGAACAAAATTCCATCATTCGCCTTGAAAATTTTTCCTGGCGTGAATGCCTGGATGCTTGTGGGACCGAACTGCAGCGCCTTGATAGGGTCAATGTCCCCAAGCAAATCTTCAACAGTAAGGTCTGGACTTCCCTGCACTCTTATGAACCGCTCTTCGCCACTCACTTTGACCGTTTTTTGCTTCTTGGTCTTGCACTCAGGGCACAGTGGAGACTCAGGATCGCAATGATAAGGACAATCATTCAACGTAAGCGTAGGAAGAAGCCGCGCGATATTCTTTGCAAGCGTGGTCTTTCCAATACCTGGCGCTCCAAGAATAATGACGTGACGGTCCATCAATAGGGCGCTCTTGAGCTGGTGCTTGGTCCGCTCTTGACCTAAAATCTCGGTAAACGGGTCTGTTTCAAGGAAAATCTTCTGGAAATGCTTGCTCATGACCAAAAGTGCAAATAAATAGGGTTTATAAAGGTTATCTTGTTAAACGATGAACGACTTTCTTCATCACAGGCTTTGCTTTCTTCATCTCGCGACCCCATTCTTTCTTTGCGAACGAGGCGATGCGGCCACGCTCTTCTCGAGCTTCAGAAATCAATGCTCCAATAAACTGCTGTGCTTCCTTCTTTGACGCGATACGCGTGTGGATGATATGCTTGACTTCTTTGTTGACTTTGCAAGCTGCTTGTTTGACTATTTTTTTTCCTAATTTTGCTGCTTTGTGGACTTTCATGGTTTCACCTTTTTCGTTTTTTATAGAACTGCGTTTTATTTAAACTTTCTGTGTATTGCAGCTATCTTGATGAACTCACTAGAGAGTGGTTAAAAACGATAGGTTTTTAAAGGGTGAAAATTCATTTCCTATTGTGGCCAGCAGGTATGAAATGTCATTATATGATCTATTTGTAGCTTTAAATAATGCTACTTGCACCAACTATGAGACCAACCAGATTTTCAGGACAAATAAAAACCGATCGCCCGATATAAAAATTGATAACGATAATCTGATTGAATTAATAGCTCCGGAACTCATTGAGATAAGGCATGAACTAGAATGTGTGCAAGTGGCTTACTTGGGTGGCGGTGATACTCGATTGGCGTATATTGGAAAAACAGAATCGATGAGGCAAACAGTAGCTTCCCTGCAGCTTCCAAAATTTCCTAAATTGCCTTCAACGATTGGAGAAAGCGCTTTTTTAGCTTTTGGATATCATTTACAGGAGACTGAAGATGATAACGTTCATTTTGAATACGACATTGGTAGAACTGAAAAAGGCCTACTTTTCGTGTTGAAAAAGTTAATTAAAGTTTATGAACTGCAAGATTCTAATAATGGAAAGAAGATTAGTTAAATTGAACTTTGTCAGATGGTTTTGCAAGTTGTGCACTATATTCGTTATGTTCATTTGCTCTGTAAAGAAAGAAAACCCTGTCCCTTTTTATCATGTGGTGTTCAACTAATATGCGTACTGGGCAATCACCACGTCCCAAATCTCTCCACTTGTTGAAAGTACGAACCTGTGATCCAGAAGGATTTGAAAGAAGACGCAAAACAACGAGCAGCTCTTGTTTACTTAGAAGATAGATCTTTTTTGAGAATGAATGCTCGCCTTTGCTATTATAAAGAAACTTTTTTCCAAATCCCTCATTTGAATCAAAAATGTACCGTATTATTTGGATGGGATTGATGCATTGAGGAATAAGCACTTTATTAAAACAATGTCTTATTCCTTGCATGATCTTTCCCAGCGACCAAAGGAAGTTATTGTTGAGTTTTATGCATCTGGAGCTTGTCTGAGTGCGTATTTCTGATGGTTGGTTGAATAATTGAAGAACTTCATATAGATACGCTTCGCAAGAAGTGCATCCTGTATTCATATCAGAATTGCTATTTCCGAACCATGAATAGAAAGATTTGACATTGTTAAGATAATCTTGAACCATACTGCGGTAAACTGAATCGCTACTGGAAGGACTTGGAATTCTGTCAACAATTATGCTCCGAATGGAATTCTTTGATTTTAAAACAGTATCATGATTTGAAATATACGTGAAGTCCGCTCTGTCAAAAATTGTTTGGAAATTCCTAAGACTATCCCAGGCCATAGATCTTTTACCCGTGCAGGTCGTGACTCTCTCGAGCGATAGAGCCAAGGAGCATTAGTAAAAATAAAGCTGCAACGCCAAGACTTACTGTGCTAATGATTCCATATCCACTTATCTGCGGACCGGTCTTGAGCATAGTTGCGCTTGCCAAAATAAGCGCTGCGCAGACAAGCGCATAGCTTAGCCGATTGCTTGAACGGTTGATGTCCTCCCCCAAATGACGGAACTGGTTATCTTTGAGGTTGATGCTCACCTTGCCTTTTTGCAATCCATCAATCGCGGCAAGCGCTTTTCCGGGAAGAACAGAAAGGTCGCGCGCGAACTTTGTGGATTGCATAAGGAACGAATCGATAATTTTCCTTGGTTGCTTTTTCTCACGCAACAATTCTTGCAATTTCTTTTGGGATTGTTTCACAAAATTGAACTCTGGATCAAGACGCTTGGCAGTCGCTTCAACAGTAATCATTGCTTTACCTAGCAGTACCGTATCGTAGGGAAGCGCAATCTGGTGTTCAGTACAGAGCATGAACAATTGGTGCATCAAGTGAGTGACTCGCTTTTCTCCCTGCTGCCAGGACTCAAACAATTGGTTCACTTGGCTTGCGAACTCCACAGCATCAGTGTTTTTTGAAGGAACGCCATAGTCAAGAAGCACTTCAGTTATAGCGATACTCTTACCCTGCAAAATTGACTGGTACAGTTCAAACCCGAGCCGCTTGGTTCGGTCATCAATCTTGCCCACAATCCCAAAATCAAGCAGGCCAAGCTTATTGTTTGGCATGAGCAAGATGTTTCCAGCATGTAAATCCGCGTGGAACACGCCTGCCTTGAATATTTGCTCAAGAAACGCATCAATGAGCATTTGCGCAAGATGCCGTTGCGGGAGTTTGAGATCGCTTACCTTTGTCCCATCTAAATATTCCATTGTGAGCACCCGTTCTGTCGTGTGTGACCAGAACATTTTTGGGATGACAACGCTTCTTGGAGCTCCTTTCTGCATCGCCTCGATATTTTCTCCTTCAGTGAAAAAGTTCAGCTCGCGCCTGGTGTACCGCTCGAACTCCTGCACGATAAGCACCGGTTTGATGTCAGTTATATGTTTCTGGAGCTTTTGCGCAATCAAGTTCATCAGCGCGATGTCTTCCTTGAACTGCTCTGCGATGTGCGGGCGCTGAACTTTCACAGCCACTGCTTTTCCATTAGGAAGTCTTGCTTTATGGACTTGAGCGATACTTGCGCTTCCTAATGGTCTTGGGTCTATGTTCTTGAACAAAACCGTTACAGATTTTTTGAATTCATGCTCAATAGCGGCCGTGATTTCTTCTGCGCTTTGAGGAGGGACCTGATCTAGAAGCTTGGCGAACTCCTGGCAGAACTCTTTTGGAATAAGGTCAGGACGCAAGCTTAACATCTGGCCGAGCTTGATGTAGGCACCACCTAATTCTTCCAATGCGAGGCAGAGCTTTGCAGGGACATCTTCAGGCATCGCTTTGGTGAACCGCTTAAAGAACGGAACACACCAGGCGAATCCATATTCGCACAGCACGCCACCTAGCTCGTGTTTAGACAGAATGTGCATCACTTCCTTTATGCGGGACATCACCATTTTTTCGTTATTTGAGTGAGGGGGAGTATATATAAGTTAGCAGGAAATTAGCGGTCTATTGCATCCATGACTTGCTTTGAAGTGTATGCGGCAACGTTTTCCAACTCAGTGTTAAGTTGCTCTTGTCTTTTCAGCCCTTTTTGGCATGCGTCAGGAACTCTATTTTTGAGCTCGTCCACTGACTTTGTGAAGTCATCAAGATTTCTGCTCCTTCCAACTATTTGTGCCGCAGTTATTGGATCAACCATCCCGATGAGCTCGATATTTGTCTTAAACAGTTCGTTAAATTGGTCACGAGATAGCGGGGCAAGCAGTTTAGCATACTCTTTTCTTGCAGGTCGTTCATAAAGTGCGTCTGGGGTGATGACTGGTTGGAACGCGATGCGCGCTTGCATTTCCCATAACAACATCCCTCCACTTATGTATGTGCTGTATCCTGCATGATACTTTTGAAACTCGGTGAACGCTTCCTGAAAATTTCCGTTCCACTCTTTTCTTTTTAGCACATCCCGGGAAAATTTCATCCAATCTTCTGGCTTCATTATAACTTTTACTTCTTCAGTCATGTCATGAAAGCCAGGTACGATATATTCGATAAAAGCACTATAGTCGTAAAATGGTGAACTTTGGTGTTGAATTGCGTGTAGTTTCTCGTGCGCCCTGGCAAGGATTGTGGGGTCTTTTTCCAGGTAACTGATGAGCTCATCCAGTGCAGAAGTGTTGCTTCTTTGGATCTTTCTCGTTGGAATATGGTATGCAAAATATCTGGCAGGCAAGGTGAGATTTTCTACTTCTTCAACTTCCACTTTTTCAAGTGCTTTGACTACACTCCCTATTGCGGTTTTCCCAGTGATATGCGCATTAACGTTTCCTCTAATTTGCTGCTGTTTACTTTCATTTAGTTCAGCTAACTTTTCTTCGAGGACGCTTAACTGGACTTCATCTGTTTTCACGATTTTAGATTGTCTTATTTCCGCGCTTTGTGAGATGACGTACCCTAGTACGCCTGCTGCAAGAGCAATGCTTGCGCCTAATATTTTTGTTTGAGTTCTTTTTTGCATGTTTGTAAACCAACTTTTTCTCTTTATAAATGTTTCGTTAAATAGTCACTATTGAGTGATTATTTCAGTAAACTTTAAAAAGGCAGATGTTTATATTTTTTTTCATGGCCCCTCAGAACTACATCATTGCCAAAACTTCCCTTGGAGGGTGGACTTTAAACCAATCAGCTGAGAAAAGCCCTGTTCGGAAACATGATATCATGGTTGATGTTGGCAAAAACCCTCGTGCAACCTACAATGGTCTTCAAAAACTTCTTGGTGGACTTGATACGAGCGGGCTACTTGTCTCTCCCGCCTAAACAAAAAAATCCTGAATCTAATCTGCATAAAGACAAACCGTTAAAGAAAGTCCGCGTTCCAAAAGACTGGCACAATTTGGCAGCCCAGGAAATACCTGAACTCTGGTCAGATATTGAAAAAATTTCCTTTGATAAAGCATACGCGCCCCAGTGCTATGTTGGTCCAACTGCAACTCTTGGCCAGCGTCAAAACTTTTGCCTCAATCTTTTACGTTTAACAGTTTTCTTCTCTTATGCCTATCATTCAGGCAGAGATGATCATGATGAGCTAACAGGAGCCGCTTTAGAAGGGCTTGCTTCTTGCGCAATGAAATATGAATCAGGAGAGTACAAGCCAGGAAGCTTATTGAGGACGTATGTACACGGAAAAATTCTCAGGGAGATTGATAAGAGCCAAAACTTGTTTAATCTTCCTAAAAACGTGTTATCTGCCTGGCGCAGGTATGAACGAAAACTTGAGGAATGGTTTGCGGAAGGTAAAACGTCATCCATACTTGAAGAAAGATACGATGCTTTTGTTGCATTGGGTGGCTCGGATTTTATCGGTAAAAATACTCCTTTCGTTAAAGCTTTGCAAACATTCGCTGCAACCGAGTCACTTTACTTTGCATCCTTTGGTCAGGATAGAGCAGATCGCAGACAGACGCTTAAAAGCGTGAGAAATTTAGAGGACTGTTCTTCTTCAGATGAACCTGTGAACATTTCAGACCTTCAAACCGCACTTGAAAACGTACTTTCCACACTATCGCGGCGTGAAGCAGAAATAATTAAATTGAGAACTGGAATTTTTGGTGGTCGAACTCACACTTTGGAGGAAATAATGCCTTTATTTGGTGTAACTGGAGAGAGCATACGCCAAATCGAAAAACATGCCTTGAGAAAGTTGCAGCATCCACTTCGACAAAAAATGCTTGAACGTTTTCGTTCTTGATGTCATTCTTAAATTTTTACTTTAATTTGTTACTTTTACTGAAAATATGAGTGTTCTGCATTTCAACGAAGCTTTTTTAAAGTCCCATCTGGCAAATTGATGATATGTACGAATTCATCATCACGGAAAAGCCGAATGCGAGCAAAAAGGTCGCAGAAGCGCTTGGCAAGCCCATTAAGAAAGACATCAAAGGAATCCCGTATTACCTTGTCACGCATGAAGGGAAAGATATTGTGGTTGGTTGCGCAGTCGGTCATCTCTATGGTTTGGCCGAAAAAGAAAAATCAAAAGGGTTCAAGTATCCGATTTTTGACATACACTGGGTTCCTAATTATGAAATGAACAAAGAGGCGGCGTACACCAAAAAATACCTTGACGCAATTATCAAACTTGCTAAAGATGCAGAATCGGTCACGGTGGCAACAGACTATGACGTCGAAGGAGAAGTCATCGGACTTAACGTCGTGCGCTACGCGTGCAAACGCAAAGACGCGCGCAGAATGAAGTTCTCAACCCTTACAAAAGAAGACTTGATTGAAGCGCACGCAAAAGCATCCCCGCGATTGGACTGGGGACAAGCAGAAGCAGGAGAAACAAGACACTACCTTGACTTTTATTATGGTATCAACCTTTCGCGCGCATTAACAAGCGCAATCAAAGCAGCAGGAATGTTCAAAATACTCAGTACAGGACGAGTCCAAGGACCAGCGCTCAAAATAGTTGCAGACAGAGAACGAGAAATACAAGCGTTCAAACCAGAACCATACTGGCAAATCGAATTGAACGCCAAAACAAGAGACGGCGAAGTCATCGCCTGGCACGAAGCAGATAAATTCTTTGAAAAAGAAAAATGCGATGCGGTAATGCAAAAAATAAAAGGACAGAAAAAAACAACAGTGATATCCATTGACAAGCAGCAGTTCAGACAACTTCCCCCCATACCATTTGATTTGACCACTCTCCAAACAGAAAGCTACCGCTTGTTTGGAATCAGCCCAAAAGCAACTCTTGACATCGCACAAGAACTTTACACTGGAGGATTCATCTCTTACCCAAGAACAAGTTCACAAGAACTTCCCCCTTCGATTGGATACCAAAAAATTCTCAACTCGCTAGCCAAGCACCAACCGTACGCAGAACTCGCCAAAATGCTCCTTGCAAAAGACAAGCTTGAGCCGCACAACGGAAAGAAAACCGACCCGGCACACCCCGCGCTCTACCCAACAGGAATTCTGCCAAAATCACTTGAAGCAAGACAAGGAAAAGTTTACGATCTCGTGGTCAAACGATTTTTCGCAACATTCGGAGAGCCTGCGGTCCGTGAAACTGTTGTCGCAAAATTGGATGTGAACAAAGAAATCTTTGTCGCACGCGGAACCAGAACGGTCGCGCCCAACTGGCATGTTTTGTATGCACCCTATGTCCGCCTTGAAGAGGAAGAACTCCCTGCAATGAAACAAGGTGAATCTCTTGGCATCAAGAAAATCGAGCTCCACGCAGAGCAAACAAAACCTCCAAAACGATACACTCCAGCATCACTTATTCGTGAACTTGAAAAACTCGGGCTTGGAACCAAAGCGACCCGCGCTGAAATCGTGGAGACGTTACAACGGCGCAACTATGTCACTGGCGAAGCCATCACCGTAACACAACTAGGAATGGAAACAATCATTATCTTGGAGAAATATTCGCCTAAGATTCTTGACCAAGAACTCACCAAGCGATTTGAAGAAGACATGGAATCAATCCGCGAAGGAAAAAAACACCAGCCGGAGATTTTGAAAGAAGCACGAGAAATACTAACTGAATTACTTGCTGAATTTAAAACAAAAGAAGCACAAGTCGGCCAGGAATTACTCAAGACATTTAGCGAAACAAAAGCGGCAATGACCACCGTCGGCGCGTGCCATGCCTGCAAAGACGGCGCGCTCCAATTACGCATGGGAAAATTCGGACGATTCATCGCCTGCAGCAAATACCCTGACTGCAAGACCACCTTCAAACTTCCGGCAGGTGGCGGAGTTGTCGTGACCGCTGATGTCTGCAAAGAATGCCAGTTCCCGATGGTCAAGATGATTCGCAAAGCGAAAAAACCACAGGAACTTTGCATCAACCTTGACTGCACAAGCAAAAAAATACCTGACGTTCACGAAACAACGTGCACTAAGTGCAAGGAAGGCAAAATGATTTTGCGCAAAAGTATTTACGGTGGATTCCTTGCTTGCAATAGGTTCCCTAAATGCAGGAACATAGCTAAACTGCCCAAAACAACTGAAGAGACTCCTCAAACGGAAAAAGCCAAGTGAACAACCCGTTTGAACTTAATTCGCAACATTCATAAAGGACAAACAACCTTTCATTTTCATGAAACTCATCTCCATCCTCCTTTTTTTAACACTCTGCACCACTGTAATCGCTCAACAAGTAATCAGTCAAGGAAACATCACCTTGCTTGCGCTCATGGAGAACGGCACAACACAATCAGGAGGAGTAGCAGTCCTTGCCCTCGAAATCATACCTGGACACGAACGAGTATTTCTCGAAACATACCCCATGACCAAAATCACCACCCAAGCATCCCTGCGGTTCGCACAACAAGTCGCGTGCAAGGAACTTGACATCGACTGTTCACACTATGACTTTCTCTTTACCATCCAAGCCCTCCCAGGAATTGTCGGCGGACCCAGCGCAGGAGGAGCAGCCACAATTCTCACGTCCGCACTACTGCTCAACAAAACACTCGATCCAGAAATGGCCATGACGGGGACCATCAACAGTGGAGGAATAATAGGACCGGTCGGAGGTTTGCGCTTCAAGTTTGAAGCAGCAGACGCAGCAGGAATCAAAAGAGTCTATGTTCCACGAGGAATAAAAGCAATCAGTTTTGGGAACAAAACACTCGGGCTTGTTGAATATGGACAATCATTAGAGCTAAATGTGCGCGAGGTTGACACCATTTCGGAAGTCCTCGCGCAAGAGATAGGAAGACAGTTTCCTTTAGAAAATCAAAGCTTGGCCATCGATGAGCGATACGGTGCCATCATGCATGATGTCGCCGAAGACTTATGCGACCGCACCCTCAACTTCTCCCAAAATCCTCTCGGGCACAACGCGACAATCGCCAAGAACTTCACAACACGGGCGGAAACAGAGCTTGCACGCAACGCTTCATACTCAGCAGCATCGTATTGCTTCCGCGCGAACGTGGAATACAAACGAGTGATTTATGAAGCTCGTAACTTTTCCGCAAGCGTGCTTACCGGACAATCCAAATCGCTGCGCATCGACGCGGAACGCTCACGCGCAATCATTGATAACCGCACCATAACCACACTCACCGACTTACAAACCTACATGGCAGTGCGCGAACGCATCGATGAATCCCTAACTCTCCTTGACCTCGTCGATGCGGATCTCGCCAAAGGAAAGCTCGACCCACAGAGAATAGGGTTTGTCGAGGAACGGCTGTTCTCTGCAAAGACATGGTCAAGGTTCTTTGACGGAAGCGGAGCCAGCATCGAAATCAACCCCTCAACGCTCCAAAGCGGCTGCACTGCGAAAATCTCTGAAGCTGAAGAGCGGTTCAACTATGTCAAAAGCGTGCTTCCGGACGTGCTTGAGGGGACACGAAAAGATATTGACTTAGCATACACTTTCCTCAATTCCGGTCAGCAGGGACTTTGTATCTATACCGCTGCCAAAGCAAAAGCAGAAGCAGACGTGTTGCTTGGCCTTATGGGCGTGGAAGAAGGAAGGCTGGGTGAACTTATCGCACTTAAACTGCGCATTGCCAAAACAGCGCTCATGAAAGCCCAAGAAAAAGACGTCTTCCCAATCATCGCTTATAGTTATTATGAGTATGCAGATTCACTCCAAGACTTTGACCCTGCCTCTGCTTTGTTGTTCTCCGAATACGCTTTAGAACTGGCCAATTTGGATATTTACTTCCACAAACGCGTTGATAATGATGAAAAAACGACGGTTTGGGAATACTATTGGGAAAGGTGGGCATCCGCGGTAGCCATTCTCCTAATACTGCTCTTATTAATCTTCGTCGGGCGCTCGGGCAGCGCTTCAGCAAGACGAGTGAAAAAAACCCTGCAAGCGCCGCCGAAGCGACGCCTGCGAGGGAAAAAGAGGTGATTTTGATAAAATAAACGATTTTAACGACT
>JAGVYM010000044.1:0-9583 GCA_018303245.1 Candidatus Woesearchaeota archaeon
CTTGGTTCAAATCTGATTCGAACCGCGAGTTTTCTTTGGCTTCGCCAAACCGGCAATTTCTAATTCCATTTTGGCTTCCTATATCGCCGCAAGCGGCGGAGTATTAAACCCAAAATCGAATAAAAATAGTTCACCGTGTGTAATCTCGTCAGATTAATATAACAAAAATCTGCACAATTATCCATTAGTCTTGCAGATTTTCGATGTCCAGAAAATGCGTGCTAAAGTAAGGGGTTTTACACCCGCGCATTTTCTTGATAAAACGCCGGCGCGGGGATTTTCAGGCCCTTCGATGGTCGCCTCACCGAAAAGCTTTTGAACCCCGATGTCTTTTCAGACACCTACCTCTGAAGTAGGCGACCCACCAGATTGGTCATCGCCGGCGTATTTTTCTTTATTTCTTTTTCATTAAGAAATCTTTCGTGGAAATTCTTGAACTTTTTCCCGTATCAATTGAAAAGAATCCACCTGCATCCTAAAAAATAGAACTTTTCTTCAAAGAAGCTTGTCCACTCAATCTCGTGAAATACGGAACGCTCGTTGGCCATGTAAACGCAAACACAAAACCTTATTGAATTCTTCCATCAACTTTATAAATAAAACGAGGAGTTGTTCTGCTAACGGGCACGTAGCTCAGTCCGGCAGAGCACATCGTTCGCAACGATGGGGCCCCGAGTTCAAATCTCGGCGTGTCCATGCGCAGATAAGACGCTTCGCGGCTTTTGTCGCAGGCGGAAGCGAGATTTGAAAATCCAGAAAATCTGTTAATTTTCTGTCCCTTCTAGAGCAGGGCTCTTCGAAGGTCTGCGGAAACTGTGGTTTCCTTGACTTGCTCGAACAAGTTCATCGCAAGTCTCGGCGTGTCCATGCCGAAGAAAATAAATACTTGCTTTGTTTTTCAACAACCATGACCAAGGCATTATCTGTGCTGTATGTGGACAAGAGTTCAAAAAGTGCAGATGCAGAACGGGTTCTCAAGGGGGCAAACATTGAGTTTCAAAGACTCTTTGTTCGCGACCCCGCATATGATGGAAAACGTGTTCCACAACTGCTCACTGGAGATGGCTTCTTTGATACTCTGCACGATATTGGTTGGTACGCACAAATTTATTCGCAAGCACCTAAAAAATAAATCTAACCATACTTTTAACGAAAATGTGTCGCAACCTTTAAATACTATCGCGCTCATTTTGAAAAGTATGCATACAGATAATAAGCTCGTCAAGTTTGACTTCCTCGTTATTTGTAAGACCGCATAAGCGTCTCATTGCCCCAAACTTCTTCTGAACGGCGATGAGATGTTCTTTGGAAGTGAAAGGGTAAAGATGCGGAGAAATACAAAATGGAACTGCAACACGACTTAGAAACCGAAGAACTGTTAATTGTCAGCAACCGATTTACCCGTGCTGTTGAACGAATCACTGGAAAAGATATTTTCCCCTGCATTGATGTGGTTGCAGTGCCCGCAGCAAAAGACGAAGGGCTATTCACTCTACTTATTGGAGAGACTGTGCGAGCACACAATCAAGGCGTGCGCGGGCAGGATTACTCACCAGAACTTTACGAACTCGAGAAAACATCATTTGTTAATGACGCTTGCAAGTTTTTGAATGGAGTGTATGCTGTGGCAAAGAGTCAAGCGCCTGTAAAAGCACTGTGCTTACCATCAAAACAATATGCTGCACCACTTGTGATGATTAAATACTTATCAGATTCAGGAAGATTCAGAAACTATGGAGCGGAGAAAAAAAAATGGTAGGAGATGAATACAGCACAGAACCTAATAGAACAAGATATTGGCCGATGAGCCCTGAAGGACTTTATGAACGTGTCCAGAAATACACGGGAACGACTGCGTTTCCTGAACTTGGAGAACTTGTACCAACAGTTCTTGCACAAGACCCTGCAATGCAACACTGGTTTGTTGATAGAACCCGCGCAACATACAACGCAGGCAAAGGAGGACAATAGCCACCCACACGAAAACGAGACACAGAAGTTGCAAACAATGTAGGACCTGCTGCGTTTGCGAGCTACTTCCAACGCGTTTTTGACCTGGGAAGAACCGCGAAACGCGTTGCTGAAATACCCTCAGTTGGCCACGAACGCGTCTAAATAAAGAAAATGCCTGAAAACTCGCTATCCCCACAGCAAGCTGTGGGGAATTCTCTAGTTAAAGAACATTCTTTATTCTTCTCTACAAACTTTTTGTAACACCCTGCCTTGGGCACAAAGAAAAGACAGGGCACTTGGAGCACACAGGCGTCGGAGCTTTACACACCGCCCGCCCGTGTGCTTTCAAGAGCCACTGCGTCTTTTTAATCCACTGTTTCTCAATTGCTTTATTCAAATCCGCTTCAATCTTTTCCGGATTTGTATTCCTTGTCCACCCCAATCTGTAGGACACACGGATAACGTGAGTATCAACCACGACACCATCAACAATATCAAACGCGTTGGTCAAAATCACAATCTCGGTCTTTCTTCCGATTCCAGGGAGCTCAACTAGTTCATCGATATTCTGTGGGACCTTGCCGTTATACTTTTCATGGAGAATCTTGCACGCAGCAATGATGTTATTCACCTTATTGCCCGCAAACGTCACCTTGCCGACAAACTTGAGCAATTCATCAACACTTGCGTTCGCATAGTCCTTTGCGGCCTTGTATTTCGCGAACAGTGCAAGAGTCGATTCATTGACCACTTCATCACGCACCTGCGCGGAAAGAATCGCGGCAACCAGAAGTTCAAGCGGAGTCTTGAAATTCAAATAATACCTTGCACCAGGATAGCTTTTTTGAAGCGTCTCAAGCACCTGAGTTGTATTCATGGAGTTGTTATTGCTTGAATTTATGCTTTAAACCTGACGTACGAAAAGCCGTACAACACGTGCAGAACACACTTAAAGCACAAAATCAAAAAGAAGAGCGTGATTGAAAGCATCAAATACGCGCTCGATGGTATTTTTCTCTTCATGCTAGGCCTGGGCATTGCACTTTTTGCCCTCCATTACTTCGTGGAGTTTCCTGAAAAAGTGGTGCACGCAATCGAACGAGTCGACATGGTTGTGCTCGGAGGATATTATCTGTTGTTCGCGCACGGACTTCACAAAACACGCGGCAAATTCAAATACATCAAGAAGCACTGGGTGCTTGCGATACTCTTACTTGCCCCCTTCTTTCCTCTCGCGCGGCTCTTGCGTTTCGCCAAAGCAGAAGAAGCAGTCGTCCTTGGCATCGACGTCGCCTGGCACTGGCTGGACAAGATGGAACTTCTCTAGCACGCAAGCTTTAAAAGCATCTCCTTTTCCTGTTTCTATAATAATATGGGCGGATAGTTCAGCCCGGTAGAACGCCCCGCTGGCAGCGGGGAGGCCGTGGGTTCAAATCCCGCTCCGTCCATACACCCTGAACACAAGATGATCCTATTTCTTTTTGAATTGTTCTTGTTTTTTACGCAAGTTCTCTTCGTATTCAGAAAAAGGTTGCATTCCTGCTTCTTTTCTTCGTTGTTCTACATTTTTGAAATCTAGAATAGGTCGTGGTCCATACTTTCCACTTGAACTAATAAAGAAATTGCCTGAAATACGCAAAATTTGCTTAGTCAAGACACTATCTTGACACTCGCTATCCCAACCACTGCAAGCAGTGGGGTATTACGCGGCAAACAACTGTTTGCCTTGGTTCAAATCTGATTCGAACCGCAAGTTTTCTTTGGCTTCGCCAAACCGGCAATTTCTAATTCCATTTTGGCTTCCCATATCGCAGCAAGCGGCGGAGTATTAAACCCAAAATCGAATAAAAAATTGTGTTCCGTACACTTGCTTTTTTCCGCGGCGGACAAGAACACGATCTGTGAGATACGCAAGGTCTTCTTTGCTTGCTTGATTTTTCATAACTGCTTTTTTTAGGAGTTTAAGGCATCTTTTTTGAAATGAGGGAAAATGGTCTGAATGTTGCGCTAACAGCCACGCTGCGTTTGCCGCTTGTTCACCAACCAGATTGTGAGTTGGCCAGCCGTAACGATTGATGATTTCTTTGAGACGGGTGACGTGTCTCTGGTATGTTTTAAGGTTCCAAGCGGAAATTTTTATCATGCGTTGATCTTCATCACGCATCTGTTTCAGTTCTTGTGCGAGTTTGTGATTCAGGGTGATGAAATTCGCCAGACATTTAAAAATTTTGCTTTACAAGCCCATCATCCAGGCAACGCACCTAACGCCGTCCCAATTAAATAACCTGCAATCGCTGCGACCATGCCGACAACCGCAAGCTCGACTCCCGATTTGACGAGCGGAACTCCTGTGTATTTTCCTTTCAGTATCCCTGCGACGAACAAAACAACTGTTGAGATCACTAATGTTGCCCAGGAGGCAGTGAACACGTTCCAGAAAACAAACGCGGCCAGCGGAACAAGCGAGCCTACAAGTGCTGAAAGACCAACGATAAGCGCATCTCTTATTGGATGGTCAAACTCCTGATTCCTTTTTTTTCGCGAACTGTAATATTCATTCCCTGCTTTCGCGCTCGTATACGCGACAGCTGCCATACTGATGGATTCAGCAAATGTGGCCGCAAGACCAGAAATAAGAATCACCCGCTTGTCATGCGTCGCCTTTGCGACCGCGAGAACAATACCGAGAACATTCACCAACCCGTCCTGACCGCCCAAGATAATACTGCGCACCATCGCGCTTGATTCCTTCATGTATACTTGCACAGTAACACTTGTTTAAAAGTATTACTGAATCACGAGTGGTGCAAGAAGAAGGGCAAGCAATGCAGCAGCAAGCGCGAACGATGAGGTGCCTGAACGCAAACGCCACTGGCAATCAATAGCCGCTCCGGTAAACACCGCCCACAATCCAAGCACGCCACTCCCTACAAAAAGTCCGGCGATAAAACCCGCAAGACTCTCCGCCCGTAAGATACCTGCGACAATGAACACACCCGCAAACGCGAAGAGGACACTCGCCAAAGCTTTTCTTCCCAACGCGTGCAACCTAGCTTCGACACTTTCCGCTTTTTCTGCGCTGAACACAAAACGTGAAGAAAGCCAAGCCCAGAGTAGCACTAGCGCGACTCCTAGCACAACCGCAAGCACTACCTCTACTTTCGCAAGATTAACTATATTACCAAGTCCTCCAAGACGTCGCACCATTTCCTGCTGATATACAGCAAACGCGAGTAGAATCGCGAGTGATGCTGTAAACACCAGAAACACCGCTTTTATCCGCTCACTGATTGCATCAAAGCGAGAGAGGATGTACGGACCAAGCGCCACAAGCCCTATAACTGAAAGTGCAACCCCGTACCAACCTGAAAGCGCGCTGCGCACCCCAAGTGAATACGCGGCAAATACCATCAGGATGACAAGTGCAAGAGAGGCGAGCACTCCTTCAAACGCCCACGCGCCAGCATACGAAACATCTTTCATACTGCGCAAAACCGTACGGACGACGCGATACCTGCTTGAAGAATAGTACACTCCTAAAACGGACAAGATGAAAAAACCCACACTGCCTGTGATAACGGACCAACGGCCAACTTGACCAAATACTAACATTCCAATTACCCCAAGAACAGACGCAAGAAACGCGCTTCGCAAAGAAAAATATTCTTTTGAAAGAACCAATGTAAGAAAAACCGCAATGAGAATGATTCCAACTGCTTCCAGAGACCCGCGCGTCGGACTCAACGCAAGAGCGCCGCACAACACTGCACTCAACACCGAAACATACTCCATCAATTGAACAACGTGCAATTCCTTGTGAAACGAACTCAAACCTAAACGAGCAGAGGTCAGACAACCCACCAGTGCAACCCCAAACGCATAGCCAAACAACAACGACGGAACCATCGAAGCAGGATTCCAAACGCTGAAGAACCCATACACTAACAGGAACGCAAGCAGAGCAAGACCAGTCGCAAGCAACGTCTTCCCCACCACGCTCTTTTTGTCAAGACTTCGCTCAAGAAGAAGCCTTCCGATAACGCACGCGGCAAGCACTCCAAAGAAACAGGAAAGCGCAACCACATACCCTCCTTGAGACTGGCTGTTCACTGCATACGCGACGTAGAGAATGATAACTGCCGCAAGCCCTACAATGAACAAGACATAATACTCGCGCAACAGCTTTTGAGGAAACTGCTCACTCTTTCTGCGAAGCAGGAATATCCCTCCAACCAGCGCGAGAACCATTGCAACAAACACAAACCACTCCATTTTTTCACCCTCATAAAAGGGCTCACGCGACGTATAAAAAGATTGTTATGATGCAACATCAGGGTTTTGGAAGCTTACTTCCCAAACGTGACTTGAAAAATCTTAACAAAAGACTATTTGACACAACGCTCACACTACTCGCGGCCATGGCAACACCCGCAAGAACAGGATTGAGAATAATCCCTGCAGGGTACAAAGCTCCTGCTGCCACTGGAATCAACACGACATTATAGGCAAACGCCCAGAACAGATTCTGACGTATCTTGCGCATGGTCCGCGCGCTCAGCTCCATCGCGGCCACCACATCACGCAAATCGCTTTTCATCAAAACAACCGAACCAGACTCTATCGCGACATCAGTCCCTGAACCAATCGCAATTCCTACCTCGCTTTGGGTGAGCGCAGGAGCGTCGTTGATTCCGTCACCAACCATCGCAACTTTCAAACCTTTGACTTGTAACGTCTTGATTTTTTCAGCTTTCTGGCCAGGAAGAACGCTGGCAAGAACGTCATCAATGCCCACCTCTCTGGCAATCGCTTTTGCAGTACGCTCATTATCACCTGTGATAAGACTGACTTTTTTGCCCATCTTGTGAAGCGTATCCACTGTTTCTTTTGCAAACGGCTTTATCTGGTCCGCGACAGCAATGACACCTAATAAATTCTTGCTGGCAACAAACACCACTGTCTTTCCCTGTTCTTCCAACATGGAAACCTGCTGTTCAACCGATAAAACATCAATCTTCTTCTCCTGCATCAACGCACGATTGCCCAAAAACAACTGCTTGCCCTGATATTTTGCGGCAACACCAAGACCAGTTAGTGACGTGAACTCGCTAGCGTCTGGAACAGCAATCTTTGCCGCGCGCGCTTTGCCAAGAATTGCCGAAGCAAGCGGGTGCTCACTACGCTTCTCAAGAATTGCGGCAAGCTGCAGCACTCCTTCTTTTGTTGCTTTTCCAAGCGGAACAATATCTGTCACCACTGGCTTTCCAGTCGTCAATGTCCCAGTCTTGTCAAACACCACAACATTAACACTATGCGCGGCCTGCAAGCTTTGCGCGGTCTTGAAAAAAATCCCGTACTCCGCCCCCTTTCCTGAACCTACCATGATTGCTGTTGGAGTGGCAAGACCAAGCGCGCACGGACAAGCAATGACCAAGACCGCCACAAACGAGTTAAGCGCGATATCTGGACGACCCCACCAATACCAAAATATCGCACTTGCGACCGCAATAAGCATAACTATCGGAACAAAATAATAAGATACCTTATCCGCAAGTTCCTGAATGGGAGCCTTGGAACCTTGAGCCGCTTCAACAAGCTTGATAATCTGCGCAAGCACAGTATCAGAACCGACACGAGTCGCTTTGAACGTAAAAGTCCCCGTTGTGTTCACAGTTCCACCCATTACTTTACTCCCAATAGCCTTCTCAACAGGAATACTTTCCCCACTCATAGAACTCTCATCGACACTAGAGTAACCGGAAACAACAACACCATCAACGGGAATCTTCTGTCCGGGCTTGACCACGATAATGTCGCCGATAACAACTTCAGCAAGCGCGACGACAACTTCCTCTTTTCCTTTCAAAACAAGCGCGGTCTTCGGCTGCAAACCAAGAAGCTTCTTAATCGCCTGCGAAGTCTTCCCTTTCGCGACTGACTCCAAAAACTTACCCAACAAGATGAACGCGATAATCAAACCTGCAATTTCAAAATACTCCATTCCAGGAAGGTAACCCGCGTTATCCAGCAAAATCATAACCGCGACAAACAAACTGTACACGTACGCTGTCCCTGTCCCAATCGCGACAAGCGTATCCATATTAGGATTAAGGTTAAGCAACGAGCGAAAACCATTTGTGTAAAAATTCCAGCCAGCAAGAACAATCGGAGTGGCGAGCAAAAGCTGGACAATCACGAGCGTCTTTGTGCTCCACATAGGAACAGGAAGAGCGAGCATATGGCCCATAGAAAGATAAAGCAGTGGAAGAGCAAACACGCCAGCAACAACAACCCTGATAAGCCAGGAACGAACCTCTGAACGCTTTTCTTCAGAAGATGCATCGGCTAACGTGGCACTGTAGCCTGCCTGGCGAACCGCAGAAATCAAACGGCCCACATCAAGATTTGTACCTTCAACATGCGCTTTGTTCGTGGCCAAATTAACATCCACTTTTGAAACCCCCTGGACTTTTCCCAAGGACTTTTGAACAATCGCAACACAGTGCGCGCTTTCCATCCCTCCAATATCAAGCGTCACACTTGCTCCTGAAGGCGCGCGTGTTCCATATCCTGCACGTTTCACTGCCTGCTCGATTGAACTAGGAGCAAGAACCGCCGCATCATAGTCCACAAACGCTTTTGACGCGGCAAAATTCACGATCGCTTTCTTCACCCCCTTTACTTTCTGCAACTCATCTTCAATACGCTTGACGCAACTCGCGCAATGCATACCCTCAATCTGGAACACTGCCTTGTCCGAACGTTCAAACTTCTCCTGACACTCCTTGCTGCAGAAATAATAGGTTTCGCTTCCCTTTTTACTTGAAAACTTCGCAAGAATAGGATTCACTTCCATCCCGCAAGAAGTATCTTTTACCATAGTTGTAACACTTGTTGTTTTTGTTTATTAACTTTCCGAATCATAACCTTTTTAATTGCTTTGCACCTTCATATGGGCATGTACCAAGAGGTGATTGTATTTCTCATAGCCTGCGTTGTATTGTACAAAGCAGGCGCATACGCAGTCAAAGCAGTCACCCATCTTGCACGCATGTTTCACGCAACTGAATTTGTTACGAGCTTTATCTTGATAGCGTTCATTTCTTCTTTACCTGAAGCGTTCATCAGCATCATTTCAGCAATCAAAGGCGACCCTTCCCTTGGCATCGGGACACTCCTTGGAAGCAACATCGCAGACCTAACACTCATCCTTGGAATCATCGGACTTGTTGGACGAGGACTCCCCATTCACAGCAGCATCATCCGCAAAGACTTCTACTTTGTAGGATTGACCATCCTTCCCGTGCTTCTTGGAATAGACGGGGTGTTATCTAGAATTGACGCCGTTGTGCTCATCCTCGCAGGATTAATTTTTGTATACGTCCTCATGAAAGAAAGGCCGTATTTCCACCAAGAACACCACGAGCATGACCACCTCGTGAAAAGCTCAATTACCCTTGTGTTGAGTCTTTCAGCACTGCTCCTTGCTGCTCATGCAATCGTCTGGAGCACACACTCTTTGGCAATCGGACTTGGAGTCTCCTCTATCTTAATTGGGCTCGTATTCACCGCGCTTGGAACAACTCTGCCTGAGCTCACATTTTCGCTCCAAAGCATCAAGAAAAAACAC
>JAGVYM010000044.1:9678-10426 GCA_018303245.1 Candidatus Woesearchaeota archaeon
TTTGCCATGCTGTTCATGAGAAGCGAAAAAACACTTTCACAAGAAGAATCACTCGCACTCATATTCTTTTACGTCGCGTTTGTGGTTGCACAAGTGTTGTTGCGGTAGACATCAAATTGGGAAATAATTAATCTTGTACAATTTCTTAAAAAGATAATACACATACGTCCCTATCGCTCCCTTGAAATGCGAACGGAGCTCATCCATAATTCCATGCAGTTCTTCTACTGAGCGAACATACAACTCAAACTCTATGTCTGCGTGCTTCAACGTCACATCACGATACATGATTTTGTGGTGTTCATCAATGAACTTAACCAGACGAGTATACTGTGAATAATCTTGCAATTGAACATCAACCTTGTAATGATACATTCCTAGTTTTGGCATGTCGATATTTGTCTTGAAGCCCTGGATCACTTTTTATTGAGACAGATCTTTCAGCAGCTGCATCGCTTCTTTCGCCCGCTCTGCGGGAACAAATAAGTGGTTGTGATAGAACGCTGATACTGCATTTATGCTAATGCCTGCGTCTGCGAGCTTTCGCGAAATCTCTGCAAGGAAACCAACTGCGTTAAGACTTGAGTTCACGGTAAGCGTGATGAACGCCCAAGGACCGTTGCATTGCAGTCCGCTTAAGCAACAATCAAAATGAATTACCCAATCGCCCCAAGGGGCGGGGTATCGGTTAGAATTCGGTGAGCTTTAGTTGGCTTGTGTCTCTTCCTTGGTCTTGGACGTATTTCTT
>JAGVYM010000032.1 GCA_018303245.1 Candidatus Woesearchaeota archaeon
GCCGCGTAATACTCCACTGCTTGCGGTGGTTGGGATAGCGAGTGTCAAGATAGTGTCTTGACTAAGCAAATTTTGCGTATTTCAGGCAATTTCTTTATTGACACTCTGGATTGAATTAAACGCCCATGTCTCCAAGGCACGCCACGATTTTGTCTTTTGCGAATTCAATCTTGTGTATTAAATCTCTGTCGCCTGTTGCCATCCTGATTTGGTTCATCCGGTCCATTATTTGTCGGAAGAATCTGACGATATCTCCTTCGAGAAGGCTGCTGTTGTCCAGGAGTTCAAAGATGTTTGCTCCGTTGTAGCAAGGGTGGACAAGAGCGGTGAGGTTGTGCAATTCATAGAACCGTTTGTCTTTTGCCAAAGGGGTTCCATCGAGGATTTTGCGCAATGAATTTAATGCGGGCGAGTGATATGTTTTGCGCCATTCGACTCGTTTTCCTTCGAAGCAAATCGCGGCCAATACGAGCAGGATTTGGTACGAGTCAAGTTTTTCACAAACCTCGGTTGCGAAAATCTCACCAATCACCAGTTCATCAGCATAAATATGAGAGAGAAAATCACCTTTTTGGGTTAACTTACTATGGTCCACATACCCAAGCTTCTCCAACCGTTTTACGTAGTTGACAAACATGTTGTGGCTTTTATTGTCTCGTTTGTTGAACAAGTCTTTTCCGTGTCGTTGGTACGCGTGGAAGCTTTTGCATAGGATTTCGTCGATTTCTTTCTGCTCGTGATTTTTAATCAAATTAAGTACGGTGTTTACGGAAAGCTTGAACTGTGACTTGATAGGGGTTGTGTCTCTGCTGGTGAGTTCTTTGGTGCGTTCGTATTCGAACTCGTTGCGGTTGATCATCGCGTAGACATACCCTTCGGTGTCGATTCCCCGTCTTCCGGCGCGTCCTGCGATTTGGAAGAATTCTTTTGAGTCCAAAAGCCGGAAGTTCATTCCGTCGTACTTGCGTAGCGATTCAAAACATACGCTTTTTGCGGGCATGTTCAGGCCGACGGCGAATGTTTCGGTGGTATAGAGGACTCTGATTTTTCCCATGGCAAAAAGTTCTTCAACTATTTCTTTGATGATGGGCAAAAGTCCGGCGTGGTGGAATCCTATTCCTTGCGCAAGGGTGTTGCGCAGCATTTTGGTGGAGGCGAGTTTGTTTATTTCTGGGGGAGCTTGGGAGAGTTTGCGTGTCATGAATGCGGAAATCTCAGCGTCTGGTGTGAAGAGCCGTTCGCGTGCGAGCTGTTCTGCCTTTTGCTGGCAGCCCATGCGCGAAAACG
Source organism: Candidatus Woesearchaeota archaeon (assembly GCA_018303245.1). Lineage (GTDB taxonomy): Archaea > Nanobdellota > Nanobdellia > Woesearchaeales > ARS49 > JAGVYM01. The sequence continues at coordinate 1,288 of JAGVYM010000032.1, forward strand.
AGAAGAACATGCAGGGAAGTTTGTCTTTGATATCATTGATTAGATGAAGGTGAGAGGGTGGAGGGATTTTTGGTTGGCGATGGCGTGATTTGCCTCGGACGTAATCGTAATCGGGGATGTTGATGAGGTCTTTGATTTCTTTTAATGTCGTGATTCCTAGTTCTGTGTCGTAGAAATTGATATGCAAGGGGATGGGTCTGATGTCATGCCTTACCACCATGACGGGGTGTTCTTTGATTGCTTGAATCCACGCGGCGAATTCTTCTGCGTTGGGAATGGTTGCGGAAAGACAGAGTAGGCGGGCGTGGGGTTGTGAGAATATGATTGATTCTTCCCAGACGTATCCCCGTTCGACATCGTTGATGAAGTGGATTTCGTCGAAAATGACATAGGAGACTGTATTAAGCAATGGGTCGCGGCTGATGGCCATGTTGCGGTAAATTTCAGTGGTCATGATAAGTATGCTTGCGCCAGAGTTTTTGACCATGTCGCCCGTCATAAGCCCCACGTTTTGTTCGCCATAGGATCTGCAGAATTCTTTGTATTTCTGGTTTGAGAGCGCTTTGATGGGAGCAGTATAGATAATTTTCATTCCTTGTTTGAGGTCTCGCTCGATAATGTAATCTGCGATAAGAGTTTTTCCTGAACCAGTGGGAGCCGAAACTACAACGGACTTGTTGCTTTCAATCGCAGCTATTGCATCTTCCTGGAATTTGTCTAGGGTTAGGCCTTTGTATTCCATAACATCAAAAAAGAGGGGGTGGGCTCTTAAAGCTTACCGTTCGAACACAGTTTGTAGGCTGCATCTTATTTCATTTTGGGTTTAATACCCCGTAGCTTGCCGTGGTTAGCAGTACCCAACTTTGAAACATTGGAAATCCAGAGATTTCCCTGCATTCAAAAACAAGAGTTTTCGAAGTTGGAAATTACTGGTAGCGAAGCGAGAAAATGAGCGTAATACCCCATCAGCTTGCTGTGGGGATAGCTCATTACTTGGGAATGTACGCATTCCCGAGTTCCCGACAATTTCATTGTCGCGATTCAGGTAATTTCTTTATCAAGAAAATGCGTGGGTGTAAAACCACGGGCTTTAGCCCGTGGATAGCTCCGAGCAGGCGAATTTTGTTATCTGATGTTTTTTTGGGGTACTTACTTTTCTGTCGCAGAAAGAGCATGTGCCCTACGGTGGCGTATGAATTCAATAACTGCGGGGATGATGGATGTAATGATGATTCCGATAAGCACTATGCCAAAATGGTCTTTGACCCATTGGACGTTGCCAAAAAGGTAGCCACCTATAATGAAGAGTCCTACCCAAAGCACGCCTCCAAGCACGTTGTACGTCAAAAAAAGCGGATAATTCATCTCGCCTATCCCTGCGACAAAGGGAGCAAATGTTCGCACCACGGGCACAAATCGGGCGAGGACAATCGTTTTTGAACCGTATTTCTTGTAAAACTGTTTAGTGTGTTTCAAGTGATCAGGGTTTACAAGCTTGCTATTGTTGGAGAGGCGTTTGCCGATGTGATGACCTATGTAGTAGTTTACACTGTCACCTAAAATTGAAGCGATAGCGAAGAGCGGGAGAATTATCCAGATGTTTAAGATGTGTTGTGCGGCAAGGGCTCCTGTGGCAAAAAGCAGCGAGTCTCCGGGAAGAAATGGTGCGAACACAAGGCCCGTCTCGCAAAAGATTATGATGAACAGGAAAAGATAGGTTATATGTCCGTAGCGTTGGATGATAGTGCTCAGGTATGTGTCGATGTGAAGAATAAAGTCAAGAAATGTGGGGAGTGCCATAAAAGATTTTCAATTCGTTCGGAGTATATAAAGTTAGGGAACAAGGAATCGATATAGAAAAGCTTTTATCTCGGTTAACTGATTCAGGGCGTGGTGAGGTCTATGGATTTCAAACAAATCGTTATGGGTCGCTATGCGACAAAGAAATTTGATGGGAGAAAGATTCCACAGGATAAAGTTGATGAGTTGTTTGAACTTATACTATGCGCGCCTTCTTCATGGAACATTCAACCTTGGAAAATCAAGGTTATTAATGACGAAGAGACCAAGAAAAAGCTTGCACCTGTGTCCTGGGACCAGCCGCAGATTACAACCTGTTCGCATTTGCTTGTGTTTTGTGCTGATTCAGACGTTATGTCCTGCATTAATCGGCTGGAAAAATTGATGGCAAAAAACATGTCTGTGCAGAAGGCAAAGGAAATGACTGACATGATGCGTGGCGCGTTCAAGAATTCAACTGAAGAATACTGTCTTGCTTGGGCTCAGCGGCAGACGTATCTTGCGCTTGAGAACGCGCTTCTTGGAGCAAAGGCACTTGGCTTTGATTCCTGTCCGATGGAAGGATTTAGCGGTGAGGAATATTCAAAAATCTTGAAACTTCCCAAGAACATCGTTCCGACAGCGTTGTGCGCAATAGGTTTTGCGGCGGATACTCCTCAGCCGAAAGTCAGATTCGATAAGAAAGACATTTTCTTTTAATTTGTTACTTATCTTATCCGTGCGAATAAGTGCCCATCAACTCAGCAGTTGCGACAATATGCCCCTGCATCGCTTTTTCGATGTCTTGCCGTGCCGCTCCTTGTTTTAATTCAAGTTCTTTATCGAGCGCGTATAACTTGAAGAAATATCGGTGTATTCCAGATGGAGGACAGGGGCCGCCGTATGCTGTCCGCTTGAAATCATTCATTGCTTCAAGTCCAGGCACACTCTTCTCCGGAATCAATTGCAGGGGCTCGATGTTGAATACCACCCAGTGTGTCCAAGTGCCGCGCGGTGCGTCAGGGTCGTCAACAATAAGGACAAATGTTTTTGCGTTTTTGGGAATATCAGTAATTTGCAAGGGAGGGTTAATATCATTTCCATCACAAGTGTATATTGCAGGTATTTTCTCTCCTTGCCTGAACGCAGTGCTGGTTAGTTTCATGGTGTTCACCTCACATGCAATAAGAAGTAAAAGGATAATAAGACTACCGTAACAGTGCTTGCGCGGTCGCATCATCTACCTCGTTGAAATTCTGGTAAAAAACGCCTACTGCCGTGAACTGTACAGGTTTTTGTAGGCAAACAACAGTATCAGCCACATTTTCCAGTTGGGAGACAGTTTCTAGAGGTGCAACAGGGGTTGCAATGACAATTTCGCGCGGTTGTTGTTTACGTAGCACGTGGATTGCCAGAATCATAGTGGCTCCCGTTGCCACACCATCATCGACAAGGATAATAATGCGGTTGCGTATTGCCTGCGCAGATTTATTTTCCCGCAAAAACGCAGTTCTTGTAATAATAGTATTCTGGAGCTTTTTGATTTGTTCCTTGATGTAGTGTTGAGAAACGCTGCGTGCAAGCGAGTTAAGTTCGTAGTCGTGTTCGCTTACCGCACCTATCGCAAGTTCAGGATCATCAGGATGTCCGAGCTTTTTTACAACAAGGATATCAAGGGGAAGCGAAAGTTGTCGTGCAATGACGCGCGCCACCGGGAGCCCTCCGCGAGGGAGGGCAAGCACGAGTGCATCTTTTCTCTTATAGTTTGCAAGTGCATCAGCAAGCAAAGCGCCCGCTTCTTCACGGTCTTTGAACATTAGAATGAAGAAGATATCCAATTATTTAATTGTGTTGCTCGAATTGTTGTTAGCTACAAATTTATCTCTTGCGTGCACAAGCAGTCAAAAGCTCGCGCCCACCACCAGTCAATAGACTGGTGGAAAACTGCGTATTTTATAGTAGACTTTAATTACGCTGAATTCACCAGTCGGCTCGCTTCGCGACCAGTATTTTCCAATGTCGGAAATCAGCAAGAACATCTCAAATAGCGCTGATTTCCGAGCACACGGAATTCCACGCAAAAACATATTCGCGTTCGTGGAATTCCACTGTTCCATTTTGGCTCCCTGTATCGCCGCAAGCGGCGGGGTATCAGGGACAACAAAGTTGTCTAGGACATAACAAAATTCGCCGATATGCGAGGAGCGTAAAACCACGGGCTTTAGCCAGTGGATAGCTCTTAGCAGGTGAATTTTGTTATCTTGGTTTTCTCGCGACAAGAACAAACTTGTATCGACTTCGCAAGTAAATGACAACAAAACCTGTTCGTTTCAAGGCTTCAACAAATTCAGTGCGTGAGAAGATGCCGTTTGTTGGAAGAAAGAAGTGTTGCAAGCGTGGGAAGGGTTTTAGTTCCAATTCATCAATATACAAATAACCATCTGGCATGAGCACGCGAAAACATTCTTTTTGTGCCTTTTTCCACGCGCCAATGTGGTGAAAGGTCAAGAACGCAAACACGGCATCAAAAGAGTTGCCTTTGAAAGATAGTTGTGATGCGTCAGCTTGAGCAACCTTTACATTCTTGAGGTGGCGAATGTTTTCTTTTGCTCGTTTAACCTGTGCATTGTCAAAGTCTGTTGCAATTATCTTTGCACGAGGAAGGTAGTCCGCAATTATTTTTGTTGTTGTTCCTTTTCCGCATCCAATTTCAAGAACGCGCTTGTGATCGTGATGAGCTTTCCCGAGTAATCGACGTGCAGTCCATTTCCTCCAGATATCAAATATGCCGCTATTTACAATTATTCGTTCGGGAAGAGACATTTCCATACGCGGTATCTCTGGGCTTCAAATCCATCCTTTTCTCTTGCAATGACTTACGCAAGTGTTATAGAGCCAACCGTATAACGCTCCGGAGAGATATGCAACAACAAGCACACTTACCAGCCCTTTGAAAAATACACTAAAAGTAAGTAGAGTGGGGTCAAAGATGCGCATTAAGTCAATGCCGTGAAACCAGCCGCTGAAAAAGCTAACCGTTTGAGCCGGCCACAATTTTACCGCTGCCGCGCACAGTGTGTAAAGAATGCCTGATGTTAGTCCTAGCGCAAGTCCTGTTGGGTGTGCATAATGTGTTTTTTCCATGAATGATCACCTCTTTATTTTATGTAAAGAAGTCCTTTGCAGTATATAAATCTTCATTACGGCCACGAGTATCGCCTCGCTTCAACTTGTGGAATTCCTGTGATAACTATGGAAAACGACCCTGCTGGCACTCCTTCAAACTCCATCGTTCCGCTTACATGATGGCCTTGAAGCGCTGGCACGCTCGCAGGAGGTATTTTTTTACCATCTGCTTCCAACATGGTTGTTTTTGCAAGGTCAAACTGGCTTAAGTCTGCTGTGTGAGTGTTTGCCGTTATAGTCACTTCAAGCCGGTTATCAACTATTTTAGGCGTTAGTTCAATAAGTACGTCGCCCTGGTCCGTGCTTCCTGTTGTAATTGTAGCAAAATTTTGTACGCGTTTCGTGGACGGTTGAAGGATAACAAACCCAAGTCCGAGAATCATAATGATGGCAAGTACGAGCAAGATTTTATTTTCGGTTTTCATATTTCCCCTCCAGTGTACGCAACTGCTGCTAGAAAAATTATTCCGCTCGCTGTTGCAGTAAAGTAAAACAGTTTTTTCATTGAATAGCGGAAAAACTGAGTGAATATTTTGTTTTCTGTTGAGTAAAGCTTGTGTTCTTGTATTGTTTTGAGCATCAGAGTCATGCTGACCAAGTTCGACAATATGCCAATGGTGAGGAACAATGTTTGGTACTTGGCGAGGAAGATTGCGGCTGCTGACAATCCCATGAGTGGAAGCACGTCAGTTAGGTGGTGCGCGCAGCATGCAATCATGGATGTTGTTGATAGTCCGCTGCTTGTTGCGACTGCAGGCTTTATTCCCGAAATTTTCTTGATTGTTTGCCGCAAGTGAGCATATAATGCAATTTGTACGCCGAAACCAAGAAGGAGTGCAGTCATCCAAGGCCAGAGCTGGATGAATTGTTCAATTGCTATTTTCAGCGAGCTTGCTAGCGTCATTATTACTAGATAAACTGATAAGAGTCCTACTGCTCCGCATATTCCCCAGAGTGTTTTTTTCATAAACCGAACCATGTTGGATGCATTATTAAAAGCATAAGTACAAAGATGGTTGCCGCAATTAAAATCGCCGCGTATTTTTGATAATCCATCAGTGGCCTGCGTGCTTTCGCATCATGAAATAGTGCGAGAGCGGGCAGAGTAACAGCACTATCCAGATGAGATAGCTTCGCTTGACACCAAAAAATTGTATTGCGATGAATATTGCGAGAAGCGGCAGCAAGCAAAATAGGATGAGGTGCGCAGCGTGATTGTTTTTGATTTTTTCCCAGATTGTTTGTTTCATAGATCTAATTCCTCCGGCAGCATTCCGTGATGCGCTTTACAATGGTTCTGAAGTGACGTGATTTTCTGTAAATATGAACTATTGCAAATAACGCCCAGGTGCTTGCCAAAAAGGTGGCAATGCTTGAGTATTGCATCGTTTGCTCGAACACTGTTGCAATTAGGGCGTATGCTGTTGTTGTTATGGTGAAATAAATCGGGAGCTGGAAGAACTCGATGTTTCTTACTTTTTGTATTGCGTAGAATATGCCAAGCGTCGACTGTCCAACTAAAAGGGTGACGAGGTATGCGGGCACATCTTTTCCAAGTAATTGTAGCACGATAAGAAAAACCCACGTGCTCGATACTGCTGCGCACAAGGTGCACAGTTTCAAGTTTGTGGCTGCCTTGATTCCCAAGTAAATGAAAAATAGTGCGAAAATGACTGCGAGTGCGAGCAATAGTGTTATCATGCGTCTTGGCGCCTTGAAACACTTTAAGTAACTGATTGTGAAACTAGTTTCATACGTACTGATATATGTTGTTTCATAATTCTTGTTGATGAGGTGAATCAAATGATTCAAGAAATGATGAGAAAGTTCAGTAAGAAATCAGAAGAGAAGGCAGATGAAGAAAAGGATTGCTGCAAGAAAGACAAAAAGAACGACAAAGAGTGTTGTTGTGGCTAGGAGGTTTGCATGGAAAAGAACAACCTGATTGGTTATGGCTTGTTAGGGCTTACGTTGGCATTGCTTATCGTCTCAGTTGTTTGGATTACCAAACAAGGAAACCCAACTGGTTTTAGTACGGCCAGTACAGGCATGAGTTCTGAAGGATTCTCTTCTAACGAGGAGATGATGAAGGCGCACCATCCTGAACAGGCAAGTGGTCAGATGAGTTCTGAAGGATTCTCTTCTAACGAAGAGATGATGAAGGCACATCACGGCTCTGGCGCACCTGTTTCATCTGAAGACGGTTGTGGTGGTGTTGAAAGTGGCGCTGCGGCGTCTCCTTTGGTGGGCAAAACTTCAGAGTACGGGATAATCTATGGAAATGAAGGGTACAAGCAGCTTGTGAATGCTGTACAGACAGTCACTCTTTCAAAAGCACAAGAGAGTGTTATTGTAGGGCTTGATATTGAGCTACCTTGTTGTGGTGTGAAGACTTTACAAGCGACAAATAATTGCGGCTGCGGTCACCATCAGGCGATGTTTGGGCTTGCAAAAACGCTTGCTTCGCAGGGAGTCTCGCGTGACAAAATCCAGGCAGAAATTAATAACTGGAAAACAGTATTTTATCCTGGAGGCGCTGAAGGAAGTACTGGAGCGTGCACAGCATGAAGCTTTTAAAGACTATTTTTGGGGCTGGCTTGGCAAGTCTTGCCAGCTTTCCTTCGGCTCTTGCGCATTGTCCGCTGTGTACTGTTGCAACAGGTGCAGCGGTAGCGGTAACGCGCTTTTACGGAGTTCCTGATGGTGTTGTTGGAGTTTTTATTGGCGCATTTGCCATTTCAACTGGCTTGTGGTTCAACACTTGGCTGAAGAAACACAGGAAAGAATTTGCGATGCAGGGGCAGGTTCTTGCGCTTGTAAGCCTCGTGCTGACGGTGGTAAGCTTGCAAGTTGCAGGATTGTTCACAGGCAATGCTTTGTTTGGGCTTCCTTCACTTTTGACAGGAACTTTAATTGGCTCGTTGACAAGTACTGCAGGTTATGGACTGCATTCATTCCTGAGGCATCGTGCAAATAACGCCAATCTTGTAGCGTATCAAGGCGTTATTGCAGTACTTGTCTCCATGGTTGTTGGTGTCGTCATCATAGGACTTGCGAGCTGAAAAGCGGTACAAAATAATCATGAAGATAATCAAGGAAATAGTCTAAAATCGAGGCCGTGCGGTAAAGCTTGCTGTGGACTTCTTGGTGCCTTTGCACAATTTCTTGTTGAGAGGTTGAATGTCTATAAGTTAATAGAGCATTATGGTGTGGGGACAATGTGGGCACAAAGCTTATTCTTTGGGTGACTACAATAAACGACGATATACACGGGTATGCAGTGGGTTTGAAGCGTGAGCTTGAAATTTTAGAGGAGGAAAAGTTTTTAGAAGTAAATAAGGTAACAATTAAGAAATTCTATGAGGATAATCTTCTTCGAGGGATAGGGAAGCCGCGTCTTATTAAGTTGGTTCTTGTGATGCGGATGATTGCAAAGGTTCTTGACAAGCCATTCCAAGAGGCGACTATTGATGATATTAAACGAGTTGTGCGGTATATTGATGAGTTTCCTTCTTGGAGACCTTGGACGAAGGTAACGCATAAGGCAGTCTTGAAAAAGTTTTACAAGTGGATTGGAAGGAAAAGAAACAGTGTTTGAATGTGCCAAGCGTGAGGCGTTCGAAGAAACAGGATTGAACATTAAAGTACAAAAACTTGTGTACGTCAGACAGTTTATCTCGTTTGAAACAGCGCAAAACAACATTGAACTGTTCTTCACTGGAAAAGTCATTAGCGGGAAAGAAACACTTGCCAACCTCAAAGGACTAAGCGATGGATGCTTTGTCAAAGAACTACGCTATTTTTCACAGAAAGAACTCCAAAAACTCACCGTTTACCCCGAAGAACTAAAAAACCAACTCTGGAAAGACAAAGCAGCCGGGTTTCACTCAGTGAAATTTCTAGGTGTTAAAAATGATAAAGTATGAGGTGAGTTGCATATTGTGTTCTCAAAAATAGATTCTAAAGTGAAGTTTGAAAGGGTATGATAAATAATGTCCTTGTCTAACCCACTATCAAGAATGGTGGCGAGCATATTGCAGTTTGAGCAAGAATTGTTTAAAAAACCTTAGAACCCTAATGTAGCACATACTGATTTTATTAGTTCGTACTGCTTATCACAACTTTTTTCACCTGATGCTATAAACTGCTCCACAGCTTTAATTACATCTGCTTTGTTTCCACCTGTGTTAATGGTAATGGATGGCTTAAAGCAAGTTGTAATGTGTGTATTAAATTCCTCAATGCGTTGTAAATACGCACAGTTCATAAGCGAAGGGTGTGTATTTTTTGCAGCAGGCCCTTTCTCGCCAATCTCAAATCTTTTTTTAAGCTCAGAATGTGGAGCGCATAGGTGTATTAGTGCGTCAGGTATGATAATAGTGCCTTTTTCAGCTTGTTTTGCTAAGTCGTGTGCGAAGTCTGCACGTATGTCTGCGATCCCGAGTTTATATAACGTCCAGACATGAGCGGCCAGAGAAATGAAACTTCTATCAACCAACATTGTTTTGTCCTTGTTCACTAAACAAGAGCGTTTTTCCTCAATCAAAAGATACTTTCGTTGTCTGGAAACAGCCGATTCAGAGTCACTGAGTTGGTCAGAAGTAATAAATTCACAGTATTCAGGAACCACACAACAGTTCATTTTTTCATTCAATTCTTTAATGAGTGTTGTTTTTCCCGTGTAAACATTTCCATCAAACGCAATTATCATGGTATGGCCAGCTTGCACTTTTTGCATAAATCGGGAGCGTTTGTTCCATCGATGTAAATTCTCCTGCGCACATTCTGATATTTTTCTGAGTGCCAAACTTCCTCTATTGATTGGGTATTTAAATCTCCGAGAATGTGTGTTTGTCGCCAATCCTGACAGCAAAGAATAACTCTTCCATCAAGGCCAACGTGCATACGGTCAAGTGGCCTGCGTTGCTCACAGCCATGAATTGTAGTACGGTAAACACTATTTGAATAAAGTGGCACATTGCGCGCCCGGTCAAGAAATCCCCAAAAATGAAAGGTGATGTCTTTCTCCACACAGTACGCTCTGGCAGTTTCTACGTCCTCGGGTGTCATAAGGGGGAAGTCAACAAGCACCAATCCTATCTCTGAAATTCTTTTTCTTAAATCGTTATCATTTGCAAGACAGTCAAGGTGTGCTTTTGTGCTTGCCCATGACAAACCAGGCATAATACGCTCATAAGTTTCTTTGGTAAATCCAAAAACACTTAAGCGCATTTCGGTTATTCGCGCCGACCTAAGCTTATCACGTGCAAGTTCATCAACACGAGACAGATTGGTGGAAACTTCAATTTCTGCGTTTGGACATACTTCAGAAACGTGGTTAAGGCGTCTAATGAAGTGTGGATCAAGAAACGGTTCACTGTTAAGATAAGGAATCACTCTAACTGACTTTGTGCCAATTTGCCCAATTATTTTCTCAAACAACTCGTCAGTCATGTATCCTTTTGGAAGTTCACTTACAACAACAGGGTGTGGACAAACGATGCAAGCAGCGTTGCACGCAGAGGTTGTCTGAATTTCTATTGCCTTTGGAAACTGACTGTATTCCGGCCCAATCATGTCCTTTCAACTCCTGTGAACACTTCGCGTAGAACGCGTTCACCAACGTGTTTTCTAATAGACTCTCGCAAGAGTCCCCAGAGTATTTCCATGCGTAAAGTTTCAGAGCGGAAGGCGTGTATAAATTCATTATGACTTTCCTGGCTTGCGATCTCATGGGTTGAGCATCCTTGTTTTGCCTGGAGAATCACTGCTTCAAAATATTTTAGCAGTAAATCGTTACAGTTGGCACATGCTTGGTCAAACTCCTTGAAGATTGGGTCAAGTGGGGCGCATTCTTTTTTGAGTCTTTTAGCGATGCTTTTAGCGAGTTGACCACTAACACAGTAATATTCGAGGGCATACGATGTTTTTTCAAGATTTTTCTCAAACATCATTTTGATTCCCTGATAAAGTTTTCCGACTTCAGGATATTTGTAACTATAACCGTACGTTAACTGGTCAAAGTTCAGATTTTCTGCCATAAGTCCTGATTTAATAAAAAGGCTGAAAAGTGATGTAGCCGATGTGAATATTCACCCCCTTATCATCAAGTTGTTTTTTAATCGTTTCGTAATCATTATTCTTGATTCGTTTATTGTAAATTTTTAGCGTTGCCTCAGATGAATTTTCAACTCCTAGAAAAACACGCACCAATCCCGCATCAACCATTGCGCTGAACACTTCCTCGTTAGGCCACGGACTGCACCTTAAGTATGCGTAAAAGTGTATGTTGAGTTTTCTTTTTTTGATTTCGTTACAAAATTCAAGAATTCGCTTATCATCAACAGGCCCTCCCCAGAACACACTATCATTAAAGATGAAAAGCGTTTTACCGAGTAGCTTATTGATGAACTCAATTTCGTCAAC
>JAGVYM010000033.1 GCA_018303245.1 Candidatus Woesearchaeota archaeon
GTGTGGTGGGAAACGCGCTGAGCAGCAATGGCAACGTGATTTTTGGACCGCTTGAGTATGGGCAATATTCAGTGGACGTCATAAAAAAAGGTTTTATTCCTGCAGGATTTTCTTTTTCGTTAATTGAGCCTTCACTGGAAATGTTTGTCTATCTTACGCCGATTGTTCAGCCAACTGTGACACCGGCTGCAAAAGACCAGACTTGCCTTGTTCCGGTGGCACCAATCTTTCAAACAAACGTAGAACAAAATCCTGATCCATTCTGCTCAGGGTTTATCCTTGATGATTGGGTTCAGCCTCCAGTGTTTGTTCAGAGGTATTCTCCGACTCCTAATGGGGTGCCAAATCTTATCCCTCCTAAAATAACAGGAAAGTATGACTTGCTCACAAATGTGCTAACCTGCACGATTCCCTGCAGTGTTGAAGTAAAGTACAAATGCCTTAAGGAGTTGAACACGGGGAATGTAGACTACACGCAAAACTCTGTTGTTGACTGGATGTGTGGAGCATATACTCCCTGTACTACCACATCACCTTGCGGTGTCAGTGAGGTTTGCGTGAATAATGAATGCAGAGGAGTTTAGAATAATGAACTATTGAGTGCAGAAGTGAAAACTGGAGGCAATATTCAAAATGAAGTCAATGCGTTTTTGGTTTGGACTGGTGATGGCAACAATGTTCTTGCTTTGGGGCGGGGCATCAATTACTGGATTTAGCGTCAGCAATCCAACAAGCAATCCAGGAAGTCTGGTGTTTCTTGTTGCAGGGATTGGAATCGCGTCCATTATCCTGCTAAACTTTTACCACGCGGATAAAGAAGGAGAGCTCAGGTAATTCCCAAAACCTTTATAAACCTGACCCTGAAATTTCCAAGTATGGGAGATGCAGCGTATGGGGGATTTGTGGTTATTCTTGTGCTCAGCCTTAGCATTGCAGGAGCCTCTGCGATCATCAGATTCTCTGAAGGAAGGCACGAGTGCAGTCAGAACAAGGACTGCGCAAGCGCATCCTATTGTGGCAGCGATTTCAAGTGCCATGAGTTCCCGACACGCCTCGAATCAGTAAATAATTGGTTTATTCCTGCGCTGATTGTGGGCGCGTGCGTGATTGTCGGAGCAGTTATCATTAGAAACAAGCCAGTGGTTCAAAATTAGAATTCACTCAAGCCCCTCTGTGTTGACTTCAGCACAGAATTCTTTGGCGGCTTGAATTCAGTTGCTGTTTTCCCTTCAAACAACGGAACACCGTATTCGCCATCAAATCCAGGTTTCCACTTTACCTTGTCCACGTGAGAAATAGCTCGTGCGATCCGCTCATCAGTATACTTCTTCAAATCATCAAATGACGCAGATAAAACAGCGATTTCGTTTCCAAACGCGACGATTAATTTGAGATATTCTTCCCAAACCTTTTTGCTTGCGATAGGTGCGTGGATGACGTGCGCGATTATTTCAGATAAGGGGATTAAATTGCGAAATGGTCGCGCATTTGCAGGCTTTCGCCCTTCAGGTTTGTCCGCAAGTTCCTCCACTCTGTTCGCAACACCGATTGTTAATTCAGTCTTGCACGTTGGACAAATCTTTTTCAAAGCGATTGATTCGTTTGGTGTGAGGCACACTCCGCACGCGCGGTGACCGTCAAAATGATATTTTCCTTCTTCGGGATAAAACTCAAGGGTTTCAGCAATTTTATTTTCGCGAATGGATTTAATTAGTTCGGAATAACTCAAATCGTTCATAGAAAAAACAGTCGCCTCACGGCCGATGCGCCAAGGCCAGTGCGAGTGGCTGTCGGAACTGCTGATGAGCGCGACGTTATCAAGACCAGAAACCCTCCAGTTCATTGATGGATCGCTTGAAAGTCCTGTTTCAATCGCGTGTATATGTTTTGTCTGGTCCAGAAAACATTCCTGTAATGAATTGAATCCTGATTTGCTTCCAAAAACCGAAAACCACGGCGTCCAGGCGTGGGCAGGGATTATTTCTATTTCCTTGTTTATTTTTCTTAAATCATCAACAAATTGAGGACAGGGGATGCTGAATATCGGCCTGCCATCATAATCAAGCCGGCCTTTTTTTCCTAAATATTCTATTATTTGATTCGCGGTTTCGAAATTCGGAGCTAACACTACATTGTGGACGCGCCTGCCTTTTCCATCTTGCGAATAAATAAGGGATATTTCTGTCTGCAGGACGAACGGATAATTGGTTTTTGTGTGCAGGATTCCTTTGCCATCATCGTTTAATTGCGATTTTAATTCAGCAATCCATTTTGGGTGCTGGAAATCACCGGTGCCTAGCAAGTTTATGCCTTTCATCATAGCGTATTTTTCTAAGTTCTGCAAAGTGATATCTTTAGAGCACGCCCGTGCGAATTTGCTGTGCAAGTGTAAATCTGCGATGACGTTCATGGAAATGAAAGAGATGGACGATTTAAATAAATTGTGGATTATCTTTTCCCTTGGATTTTTTTCACAACAATTCCCCTGGGCAAAAATCGTGCAATAAATACCAAGAACTTGTTTTTTAATCCAGGAATTATTAATTTTTTATTTTTCATCAACCCGCGATAACCTTCCTGCGCGACCTGTTGTGCAGTCATGATGTGTCCTTTGAACAATCGTGATGTTTGCGCACCGGCAGTTTTCTCAAAATTTGTCGCGGTTGCTCCAGGGCAGAGCGTAGTCACACTGACTCCTGTTCCACGTAGTTCCTCTCCTAACGCTTGTGAAAAAGAAAGCACGTATGCCTTGCTTGCGTAATAACTGGCCATCAAATACCCTGGGAAAAAACCTGCAACCGAAGCCACGTTCAATATTTTTCCCGTTTTATTTTTGAGCATTTCAGGCAAGAATAAATGAGTGAGTTGTGTGAGCGTAGTACAATTCAAGTGGATTAATTCAGTGTTTCTTTCTAGCGATTGGGTTGCGAATTCGCCATAAATCCCAAATCCTGCGTTGTTCACTAAAACGTCAATTGAGAAGCCTGCGTTTCTCACTTGCTGATACAATTGTCTTGCCGCGCCCGGAATAGCAAGGTCTTTTGGGATGGTTATGACGATTCCTTGACAGGAACCTAACAGTTTTTTGGCATCGTCAAGCTTCTGAGCATTGCTTGAGACAAGGACGAGATTAAAACCGCGTTTGGCAAAAAGCTTTGCGAGTTCCAAGCCTATTCCACTAGAGGCTCCGGTAATAAGGACTGCTTGTTTAACCACAAGGTATCATTTGCAGTTCCCTTTAAATTCTTACTGTTGTATCTTGAATGTAGAAAATTCTCCTGTCGCTGTTTCCCACTGTGTTTCGTGCTTGTGAACATGTGCGCCCAGCGATCCTTTCAAACAGAGCGAAAGAAACTTCTCAAGTGATTCTTTTGCGCCTTCTGCAACAAGCTCCACTCCTTCAGCAGTATTTTTGACCCACCCTACAAGTTTCAGTTTCTCTGCCTGCTGTTTCACAAAAGCGCGAAATCCAACTCCCTGTACAGTTCCAGAGATAACAAGATGCAATCTGCTTCCTCCAAACAACCCAATGACCTCGTTGCGCTGCTGCTCCTCTTCTTTTTTTCCGTGCTCAATCTGCTGGTCAATCATCCGCTTGAGTCCTTCTTGGTAGGTCATAAAAGAAAGGAAAAGAAAAGGGTGAATAAAAGGCTTGCTAATGGAGTGGAACTGTCGTTTAGTTTGTTCTCTTATGTGACAGTTTTCGCTGGGCTTCGCGCAATTCGATTTTCTCAACAAGGATTTCGTAGAGGTCCGGCTCGATTTTCAAGATGTCTTTCAGGGTGACAAGTCCCACAAATTTGCCTTGGTTAAATACTGGGAGATGTCTGATGTTTTCATCGCGCATGATGCGGAGTGCTTCAAAGATATCTTCATCGGGCTCGATTGTAATAAGGTTGGCTGCCATGATATCGCGGACTTTGCGCAACGCCGCGTTTCCCGAAGCAGCTACACCTTTGCGAACAATATCTTGTTCAGTTATGATTCCAATGATGGTGTCTTTATCGCGGACGAGCAATGCTCCAACGTGTTCTTTTGCCATCGCTTTAGCCGCGTCACGTAAACTTCTCAATGGCGAAATGGTGACTGGCTCTTGTGTGAGCGCGTCTGCAACCGTGTAACCTGTATTCATTCTGTACATGGTTATGATTGATACGTGGGTTGTTTATAATCATTATGAACAACGCGTGAGGGGTGGCAAAAACATTTTAAACAATTATCCTTTCCTGTTCATCATGGCAAAAGACCCACTACCGTATGCTTTTTTTGGACTTGTTGGCGGAGCCGTGCTTATCATGATTGGCTTTAAGCAGTGGCGCATCAAGCGTTTGGTTGAGAACACGCCGACCTCAAAAGTCCGCGGGATTGCCATGGGGTTTGTTGAAGTCTGCGGAACAGTTTCAAAACCTTTCAAACAATACCTCGTTGGTCCATTTACTGGAAAAGAATGCGTATATTATTCATACAAAATAGAAGAGGAGCGACAGGGTAGCAAAGGACGTAGGTATTGGGCGACCATCCGCTCAGATGTCCAGAGCATTCCCTTTTTTGCAAAGGATAACACGGGCGCAGTTCTTGTCGACCCGAAAGGAGCAATAAAGTTGTTCAGCGAAAAAAACAATTTACGCCTTTCTGGTCTGTTTGGAAGTCGCCCGCTTCGTTTCACCGAAACCCATCTTGCTCCAAATGATATCATCTACATTCTTGGAACCGCAGGTGACAACCCGTATGTTAAGGAAGGGAGGGCAGTCAATGGAGTCGAAGATGTTATGATTCAAAAGGGGAAGCACAGTCCATACTACATTTCTGACAAAGGAGAAAAAGATGTTCTGAAGCGCTTTGCCTGGCAAGTCTATGGTTTTTTGTTCAGTGGATGTGCTTTACTGATTGCTTGTCTTGCGTACATCCTGTACCGTTTCGGACTTTTTTAGAAACGTTTATAAAGTAAATATTGTGAGTAAGTTACATGGCTCTAGGAGTAATCATTATCCTGCTTGCGATTTTTGTACTTCTTGTCGTGATTATTGTAGGCTGGTACATTGGGACCTACAATGCGTTCATCGCTCTTAAAGCGGATATCCCAAAAGCATTGGGCAACATTGATGTTCTTTTGAAGCAGCGCAGTGATGAACTTCCAAAGCTCGTCGCTTCGGTCAAAGGATATATGAAGCACGAAAAAGGGACGCTTGAAGAGTTGACAAAAGCAAGGACTGCTTGGATGAAAGCAGGTTCGCTTCCCGCGAAGGCAGAAGCAAGTGACCGCATTAGCGCTGCGCTCAAGACGATTTTTGCAGTCGCAGAAAATTATCCGCAGCTTCGAGCATCTGAAAATTTTCAACATTTGCAGGGGCGCATTTCCGGTTTGGAAAATGAGATTGCCGACCGCAGGGAGTTTTACAACGACTCTGTTACCACGTACAATGTGCGCATCCGCCAATTCCCTGCCAACATTGTCGCGCGCAATATGGGACTCAACCAAGAGTTTGAATTGTTCAAGGCAACAGCTGCAGAGCGCGAAGACGTCAAGATTGAGTTCTAAGTCATCGGTTAAGCGTACGTTCCCTTGCGTCAATTCTATCTGCAAACACGTCATCATGCCGCTTGTTCCATTGATTAACATACCTTGTTGCGTAGTCGAGTGCTTCGCGTATTGTGTTGTATTGGTCTGCCAAGCGGCCCAGGTTTCTTTCTATGTTTGTTTTCAGCGCATTTCCTGTTCCTCTCGATGAAGCGGCGTTTTGGTAAACCGCAATTTCAAAGGGAGACCTTTCGCTTTCCTCGATTACAGGGTGTGAGTTCAGATTGATATCAAATCTTGTTGATGTTGTCCATTCGCTTGGAGGGTGGTAAAGTCTGCGTGGCAATGATACCATTATTTGAGGTGTTATAATGTGCACATCAGGAATCATGCTGAAGTCAGGGTACAAGTCGATAACCATAGAAAGCAAGGCAGAAAGCAAGGCGTTTCCTTCATTGACAACATGTGTTTCTTTGTCGCGCATTGCTTTGAAAAAGCCTTTCGTGGAAAGGGTACAAGCTGCGCCTATTTCGTGAGCGTCCCAGGATTTGTAACGGCCACCTCTTCTTTCACTTTTGTAATCAACAATTCTGACTTTATTGTCCTGCGGTAGTTTTCTGAGGTCAGTTGTGATTCTTGCCAGTTTATCTATGGATGGGCGGATATCGCCCGATTGTGAGGGTGTCAATGCAGCTAAATAGGGAAGTTCACGTTCGCTTGGCTTTTTGCCGTCAAAACAGTCTACTGCGCCAGCACGGTCATTTCGTTCATGGACTGAGTTTTTTGCCCACAACCCAAGAGTCACTTCTGCAAAGCCTGACGGACATGCAATATAAACTCTGTTTTCCAATTGGAAGACATCGATGCGTAAGTCAGGAGTCAGTTTTCTCATGAATTCTACTGCTACATCAATTGCATAAGTTTTTGAATCAACCATGTTTACCTAAGCAAGTTGTAAGTATTTTGTTTAAAAACTTTTAGTAGTTTGAAACTATTTTTTAGAAGAGCACTATTAAACAAGCCCAATAGCTTTATAAAGCGCAGCCTGCAATTTCACTGTATGGTCCGAAAGAAAAAGGAAGAATCCTCAAGTGGGACAATCGTCGAAGAAGCTCCTGTCCACGGAGCAGACGCGCACAGCCAACCGCAGATAAACGTTGGCATGGTTGGTCATGTCGATCATGGTAAGACTACTCTTGTGCAAACCCTTTCAGGCAAGTGGACTGATACGCACAGTGAAGAGGTCAAGCGCGGTATCACCATTCGATTGGGTTACGCAGATGTTTCTTTTTACAAGTGCGACAAGTGTCAGGGAATTGATGCGTATGGCACAACTCCTGAGTGCAAGCACTGCAAGGGGCATGCAAAACTCCTAAGAAAAATCTCGTTGGTTGACGCGCCCGGTCACGAAAGCTTGATGGCAACCATGCTCTGTGGAGCGAACATTATGGATGGCGCACTGCTTCTTGTCTCAGCGACCGAATCTTGTCCCCAGCCGCAGACCAGAGAACATTTGCAGGCATTAGACATTATGGGAATCCAGAATGTCATCGTCATTCAGAACAAGATTGACTTGGTGAAAGAAGAGGAAGCGAAGAAGAATTATGACGAAATAAAAGCGTTCCTCAAAGGTACTAAATTTGAAAGTGTCCCAATCATTCCGATGAGCGCGGTCCATGGCATCAATGTTGACGTGCTTGTCCAGACGATTGAAGAAAAATTTAAGACTCCTGCGCGCGATTTGTCAGCAAAGCCGTTGATGTTTGTTGCTCGAAGTTTTGATATCAACAAGCCAGGCACCACTCCTGAAAAACTTGTCGGCGGCGTCATCGGAGGGTCAATCAAACAAGGAAGGCTTGCGGAAGGGATGGATGTTGAGATTGTTCCAGGTTATGAGGTTCTTGAGAAGAACCAGAAAATTTGGAAACCTTTGCGCAGCAAGATTGTTTCAGTTATGGCAGGAAAAGACAAGGTTCCTTATGCTGTTCCAGGGGGAAGCATCGCGCTCATGACTTTGCTTGACCCGAGCGTGGTGAAAAGCGATAAACTTGTCGGAAGCGTTGTCTCTATTCCTGGTTCCTCTCCGGAGGTTCGTTATGAATTAAAGCTCCAGCCGCATTTGCTCGAGCGCGTGGTGGGTGCCAAAGACAAGCTCGTTGTTGAACCTATTAAACTTGCTGAACTGCTTATGTTGAACGTCAATTCAGCAGCAACAGTTGGTCAAGTGAAAGAGCTTGGCAAGAACGTGGTCAAGTGTGCGCTGCGAAAGCCAGTCTGCGCGGAAAAAGGAGCTCGTGTCGCTATCGGCAGAAACCTCGGCCAGCGCTGGCGTTTAATTGGGTATGGGATTGTGCAATAGGCCTTGGGCTTTTAGAAAGGTACATTTACAGGACGTTGTGCGCCTTTGGATTGCATAAGAGCAACATAGACTTCAGGAGCGTGGATTTTGAAAAGTTCTTCGGCACGTTCGTATAAGGATTGCGGCAACTCAAGTGTGACTTCTGCAACATAGGTATCTTCGAAGAGTTTTGCGTGAAATTTTGCAACTATTTTCTTAAAAACAACACTTGTTTTATAATCGTAAAAAATTTCAGCATGGGAAACTTCTGTTCCTGTAGTGAGATCACGCCCCCTCAACATATATTCATCCAGTGCATGAATTAGTCCATCAACACTTTTCAATTCAAGTTTAATTTCCTTAAGTTCGACTGATACCATACTGCAAGTCATGTTTTTACCCTATTTTAAACTATGCCAAAATAAATGCCGCGTGTGGCTTAACAGTGTAGAATATCAAGAGGAAATAATATTTATCGAGCTGAATGCTCCCTTTGCCGTGATATGAGGAACGAAAGGAATTATGATGTGACGCAAGTATTGCAATCTTTGGCGCACGTTCCACGCTCAAAAAGCTTGGTGCCAAGACATTTGCTTCCTGGTGGGTCACAGGATTCTTTCCCGTTGACGACATTGTCTCCGCATACTGCTGGAGTCTTGACAAGCTTGGGCCGCTCAAGGGTGATAAACACTCCGCCACTAGAGGATGAAGATTGTGTTGTTCCGGTACTTATGTGCAGCGAATCGCTTCCGCTTTCTTTCTTCCAGGTGAACAAAGTACCGTAACGGGTCATTCCCTGCTTGATCCCTCCTCCTGCGCTTTTAAGAACAAAAGTGCTTCCTTGCGGTGATGGAACGTCAAGATCTACTTGTCCGTTGAATGTCACATCTAACTGTGTATTTTCATCTCCTGCTGGGTTGCTGAACAATCGCGCAGGTGTTGTGTGCGTGATGGTGAAGCCAGGGCCAAAGTCAAGTCTACTTCCTCCTAAAAGGACAAAGCGTGCTTCTCCACCATTGATTTGGCCATCATTTGTCTGGTCCATTGCAAGGTCTGTTCCTGTGACGACAAAACGATATGTTCCTTCTCCAACTAAAAGTGTCCCTTCACCATTCGCGGGGTCGAATTGTGCCGCGCGCATGCTTCCTGCGAGGTCTTCAAAGTAAACAGTGTTATCTGCAAGCTGGTCGTAGCGAAGTACGTTTGAGCTTCCAGAAATGTCGTTTCTGCTGTTTACCAAAAAGTAGTCTCCCATGTTGATGTTAGGGGCTCCTGCTGCTGCTTCGACAAAGACGAAGTCTCTGTTGCGGTTGCCATAGGTACCAGGCATTTGGGCGAGTGGAATTTTGTAGGTTTGCCCGCGCGTGTTTGGAGCGACGATGATGTATTGGCTGTCTCCAAGTGGTCGAACAAACACTTCGTTTCCAAGCGAGGCCATGGACTGCGTTGATGGCCCTTTGTAGCAAATGTCAAAGTCAGGGGAGAGCATTCCTTCGGGGTCTTTAAGCTGGTTTCGTACACAGTGCAGTTGAGGAACCTCAACAGAGCCTCCTCGTGCGGGGTGCGCGTTCAGCAAGTATTCAATTGAAGAAATGGATATTTCATCATTGGTTTCGCTCGCGCGGATGCGGACATTGGAATCTATATAGTTTCCGTTGATTTTTGCTCCAGGGTAGAACTGGTCGTCTGCGTAGTTTCCATCGGTGAATTCGACCGCGCCAAATCCGCCGTATAGTTTAAGCGTGATGCTGTTCGCTTCGGTGTTGACACGAGTGTCCAGGATAGAGTATTGGTCTCCCATGAGTGAGAAGGATTCGTCTTCAAGTCCTGGAAGCTTGTTATTTTCAATCTCGCTTCGCAGACCACTTGCGAAAAGAACTTGGAGTTTAAAGATGGAGTCATCAAAGACGAGAAAATCGCTTGTCTTGCCTTCTTCAGTGCTTCCAAAAGTAAGCTGTCCTCCGTTAAAAAGTCCAAATTCACTGAAAGTCAATATTTGCGAGTAGTCAGTCGCGCCGTCCCGGGCGTGGATTCGTCCTCCTTGGAGGCGGGAAAGCTGCCTGTCAGAAAGACTTGTGATTTCATTGCTAAGAAACTCTCCATTTTCCAGTGGGACAACGTATGTGTTGCCTTCCTGTTGCCCCGGAGGTCCGACAAACCGTACTGCGAGTGGTCCGATTCCAAAAGGGGCAAATGAGAGCATTGCTGCAAGGCCCACAATTGCGATAATCGCAAGGATACTGATGGGGACGTGTTTCATGATGACCTCTTTTTACACGAGAATAATCAACTGAATATTTAAGGCTTGCTTAGGAATTCTATGACTTCTTTGTTTCCACTGGAATTTTTTTGCGCGCCGACGTGGACTACCCCACGGGCACGCCCATTGTAGTCGAATTGGTTGCCGGCGACCAGACCGTAGATGTAGTCGCTGACGCCAAGACCCACAGCCCGCATTTCTGCGTTGTCGTTTGTCACGCCTAACTGTTCCAAACTCTCAGGAGTCAAGGTGTATACAAAACCATTTTTGTAACCTTTATTGTTCAAGAAGTGCGCGTAGGGTTCTGCAACATCGCCTGCAATCGCTTGCATGACTTCGTTTTGACCAAATGGCGATTTTTCCCCTGTTTGTTTGGTCGCAAGTTCAAGTGGGCTTTCTTTAACTTCAACAATTCTGCCTGCTTTTTCTGCACGGTCAAGGATTCCTGCAACGTGCGCATCGGTTTTAGGCAGGAGCCATTTGTTGTTTGATTTATGCGCGTTATAGCCCTCTTGTGAGCGCGCAAGAATAATGTTTTGCTCTTTGTTTGTACTGTCATCAAACGCAGCATACCACTTGCCATCAACTTTTACATACGCGACAGCGGTACGAGTTAACTGATAGTCACTCGCGTGGTCTTGACCGTTTGCTTCGATGCGAAGCGCAAGCCCTTCGCGAGCGCTTTGCAAAATTGCGTTGCGCTCATCAGCAAACTTCACTGCATCATTCCAAGTCAAGAATTCAGGAGAACTATCAGTAAACGTAACATTTTCAAAACCAGTTCTTTCAATTCCGCAGGAATATATCTTGAGGGCCATGAGGTGTTTTTAGTATAGTGCCCTGTTTAAATGTTTCGATCCATAGACACTGGACAATAGTTAGTCTTAGGTACTTATTCCAGTACGTGCTAGTGCCTGCTTTGCCCGGTTCACCAGTTCTTCATAAGGGAGTTCAGCGATTTTCATCCATTGAGTTACTTTTTTGATGTCAAAGAGTTGTTCGTTCTTGATTTCAGGGAACATGCGGCAAATTTCAGGTCGGTGTTCGTAGATAGTGCACTGGTTGGTCCCTTCGAGGAATGGGCAAGTTTCATGGTCAACGAACCAGTCCCAGACGATTGCCTTGTCCTGTTCTGCATCGTAGAGCACTTTTTTAGGAAGTATGGCTAGCGTGATATGGCGAGCCGCTGCTATTCTTTTCAGCCGTTCTGCTTCTTCGTAGGTGAGCGAAATAGTATAGCGGTTGAACGGGTATAAGTAGAGGACGCACAGGCGGCGATATACTTGCTCTTTGATGCTAATGTCATCCTCAACCTCCATGTGGAAGTTCTCACGGATATTGCAACACCCTCCGCACCTATTGCAAGGTTCTCCAGTTTGACATGCAAATTTAGCCATAACAGTAGTTCAAACAGAAAAAGCGCATTTATAAAGCTTAGGAATCAGGCCTCGTCGCTACCAAAATCGTCGTATTCTTCGTCGTCGAATTCTTCTTCCCCTTTAGTCAGATAGTTCATCATCTCACCTCCTCCACGGGAGTCACAACAAGGGGAGAATGGTAAATAAGTATTTAAGATTTATGAAAAAAGCAATAAAAAAGAGAATAAAAAGAAAGGAAGGGAAGAATTACTTCTTGCCCATTATTCTGAAAACATTTGTGCTGCACTTGCCGCAGGTTCCCTTCATGGCATTCATCCCATTTTTCATGGTGACTTCTTTTGCGTTCTTGATTTCAACCTGCATTTTACACTTCATACATCGTCCTTCAACCATTTTGTAACCACTCTCCTTGAATTTTGTAATTGTTAGTGCTATTTTGCCTCATCGTTTTATAAAGGTTTGGGTGGTTTGTGAAGCAAAGGAACTATATCTCGACGATATTCAACTAACTAAAAAGCCACGAGAACCCCAAGTGAGTGATAAATATTGGCTAATTTACCAGCGGTAACCCACCAGTTACCTTGTCTATCTTCTCGACCTTGTCAGGTCCAATTCCTAAGCAAGTGACTGTATTAGGTTCAAGGTGTGTGTGTCCTGCATCAATGATGAGCATGCAGACAAGCCCCGCATCTTCTGCTTTCTGCTTGTAAGAATATAGTTCGGCAAGGTCTTTGACTTTCAGGACCACTTTTTTCATCCCACAGTCTTGCCACTTCTTGATATCGTCCTTGTGCGATTTAAGCACTGCGCCCACTGACGCGTGGCTCGCCTGCGCTGACATCTTGCCGCGAGTGAGCTTTAAGTCTTCTCGCACCAGAATAACTTGTTTGTAATCCATAAAAAGAAAAGAAAAGAAAAAGAGTTTAAAAATTAAGTGGGTCTTCCACTGACAACACACACTGCGAGTCGTTCACCGTTCATCATTGTGGTGTCCCACGTGATGTCAGGGTGTGAGTTCAAGCGAATCGTTTCAAGCGAGTTGATGATTTCGTTGCGCACCGCGCCGTCATTGGAGTTTGCCGCAATCTGGTTTGAGTAGCATCCTACGCTTACCTGTTCTGAGCTTATAGAAGAAGATGCTCGGTAGGGTAATGAGTAACAGTCGAACGTATTCGGGGTTGAAAGAACACCTGCAAGCTTGATGGATTTTTCACAGTCCGAGCGTGCGAGGAAGTTTGCGCTTTCACCTGCAATAACAAATGCAGGTGTTCGCAGTGGAGCCACCACGCTGGTTTGTGGCTCTCGCCAAATAACTGCTGCACCGTCCGCACTGCCTCGGGTAAAGAGAAGCACTAGGCCAATCACTGCGGTGATGGTCACGACTCCTAATATGACAAGTCCTATGGGTGTTTGTCCTTTGTTGTTCATTGTGAAACCTCCTTTTTGAATCATAAGGAAGGTGAGAAATTTAAAGGTATTGTCGTACTAGTAAACGACACAAGTTTTAGGGCATTTTTTTCTGTCGTTTACTAATAAGACAACGACAACTATTGTCAATTAACTTTTGTCGTTGTCTATACTAGAACTATGTTCTGTTCTCTATCTCTTTCTTCAAATCCGCAATAAACTTCTCAACAGTTGAAGGGAAGACTTTGTTATCCCTGGTCCTAACTTGGAGCGCTCCATTCAGTTCTTTCTCACCGAAGACAAGAATGTAATTCACTTGCATAAGTTGCGCATTACGCACTTTCTTATTGATAGTCTCCATGCTGCCATCAAGATGCGCCCGGATTCCCTGAGCGTTCAATCTATGAACAAGTTTTTGTGCTCCTTCACTGAACTTCTCAGAGACAGTGAGGACGCGCACTTGTTCAGGTGAGACCCAAAGTGGGAACTTACCCGTGGTGTGTTCGATATAAACAGAAAGAAACCTCTCTACTGAGCCGAGCAGCGCTTTGTGGATCATGAACGGCACTTTTTCTTTTCCATCTGCACCAACATACGTCAATCCCAGTCGCACTGGCTGGACAAAATCTAATTGCTCTGTTGCGCATTGCCATTGCCTGCCAAGTGCATCTGTGACCATGATATCTATTTTCGGCCCGTAGAACGCAGCTTCTCCTTCTGCAACAAAATGGTCCAGTTTTAGTTTTTTTGCGACTTTCCCAAGTATTGCTTGAGCGTTTTCCCAGCTTTTTGCATCACCAAGATATTTTTCGGATTGCTTGGGATCCCTAAAGGAAAGTCTGCACGTGAAGGTCATGTTGAGCGCGCCGTAAAACTGTTTTATCATGCTCATAATGTTTTCAAATTCATCTTCGATCTGGTCAGGCCTGCAAAATATGTGTCCATCATCCTGGGTGACTGCGCGCACGCGGGAGAGGCCACCGAGTTCTCCTGTTTTTTCATCGCGATAAATGGTGGTGGTTTCATAATAGCGTATAGGAAGTTCTCGGTAGCTTCGCGCCTGCGAGCAGTAAATACGAGAGTGGTGCGGGCAGTTCATTGGCTTAAGGGCAAACTGGTCGCTGGTTTCTTGGCTTTTCACCAGGAACAATTCGTGTCCAAACTTATCCCAGTGTCCTGATTTTTTGTAAAGGTCTATTTTGGTAATGTGTGGAATCCATACTTTTTGGAATCCGTGCTTTTTCTGCAGTCCTTCAGAGAGCGCGACAAGTTCATCGCGCATGATGGTCCCGCGTGGTGTGAACAGCGGCAGCCCACTCCCAACTAATTCAGAAAAAGTGAACAAGTCAAGCTCCTTGCCGATTTTTCGATGGTCGCGCTTCTCCATTTCTTCTTGCAATGCAAGATATTCCTTAAG
This sequence comes from Candidatus Woesearchaeota archaeon, assembly GCA_018303245.1. GTDB lineage: Archaea > Nanobdellota > Nanobdellia > Woesearchaeales > ARS49 > JAGVYM01. Next base: position 14,320 of record JAGVYM010000033.1, read on the forward strand.
TTCTTTGTCAGAAGGGAACGAGATTCCGTAGATACGAATGAGCTGTTTATTCTTAGCGTCCGCGTGCCAGTACGCTCCCGCTATCTTCAGGAGTTTGAAAGCTTTGACATATCCCGTAGCTGGAACGTGCGGTCCTTCGCACAAGTCGATAAAGTCACCATCTTTATACGCTGTGAGTGGTAGTCCTTTCTTGACGTATTCGCTTGCCATCTCGACTTTGTAAGGGTTGTTCCCTTCGTGTTTTTTGACATCGGCGAGTTTCCAGTCGTGGCGTTCGAACGGGTAGTTTGCCTTGACAATTTTTCCCATTTCTTCTTCAATTTTCGGGAAATCTTCAGGAGTTATCTTGAGTTCATCAAAGTCGTAATAAAATCCTTCTTCAACAGCAGGCCCGATAGTTGGTTTTGCTTTTGGATACAACCGCTTGATTGCGTGGGCAAAGATGTGCGCAGTGCTGTGTCGCAGGATGTCTTTTCCTTCTTTGTCTTTGAAGGTGAGTATCCGTATCGCTGCACCTTTCTCAATCGGCCGCATCAGGTCCCGAACTTCTCCATCCACCATAATCCCAAGTGCCGCTTGTGCAAGCCGAGGTCCTATTTTTTCAGCGACTTGCAGTCCTGTGCATTTGGGCTGAATCTCGATGATTTTGCCATCCGGCGATGTGAGTTTAAGCATAGAAAGAGCGTGCGAGAAGGCGATTTAAAAGGTTTTCGTGATTCAGAAGCGAATGTCAGTGGGTGACTGGTGACATGCGTGGAATCGCGATTTACCAGCAAGAATGTTTGTTCGAAGTTCACCTTCTTCTTGGGAAAATGAAGGGGGTGTGGAGATGAATTCTGCAAATTCGGCAACTCGCGCCAAGTATTCCATTGTCCGAGAGACTCTCGTGGCGCTTACTGCTTCCTTTCGCGTCGCGTTTCGTTCATCGACCTAATTCTGGAGCTCCATGACTGTTTTATGCGAATGATGCTATTTAAATTTTTCGTCTTTTATCATTATTTGGTAACTACAAAACCGACGAGAACTTTTATATACTGCGCTCCTTTATGCTATACTGGGCTGGTACCATGGTAGTATTATTTGATAGATTCAACTTGCCAAAAGATATCTACGAGATAATTTTTGCTACAAACCAGCAAAAGATTGTAGCACAAGAATTAATCAAGTTCATGGTCAAGCGCAAGGGCGAAATCTCAAAGACAGACATGAGCGAGTTTGCCACTCAACTCCATGACGGCACGTATGAATGTATTCTGGAAGAGCCACCCTACAAAGGCAAGCGCGTGAAGCTCTCGTACAACAAGCGCCAGTTTTATGACCGAATCTTGACGCCAATGAAAGCGATGGGTTTGATTGATTATGATTTGTACAAGAAAACCTATCGAGTTTCTGGAAAGTTCGCAATTGACATGGTCCGCATCGGAAGTTTATGGAAAGAAGAGCTCAAGAAAATGGGCTTTGTGAATTCTGATTAGTTCTCAAGATGTTTCGTACAATTAAGCAAGTGAATCTTGTGCGATTTGTCTTCCTTGATTTCTATGATGTTCACGCAAGTGTTATGCTGTTTATGAAACTTTTCAGCATCTTTAGACAATGTGCCAGTTAAGATACACAACAACGCAATTATTACTCCGCCGTGTGTAACAAGCAGGACGGTCTTATCTGAATGGTGGTGCAAAAGATCATGAACGATTTTTTCCACACGTTTTCCAACCTCAATCCAGCTTTCTCCACCTGGTGGCTTGCCTTCAAGAGTGTTAAAATACTTGTCAAATTCAGCTTGAGAAATCTCTATGTTTTTCTTACCTTCAAATATTCCGTGATTTCGTTCACGCAAAAGTGGAGTTATCTTGACTTGCAGGCAAGGATGAAACTTTGCTATCTCGCGTGCAGTGTCTGACGCTCGCGAAAGATCACTTGAGTAAATCTCGTCAATTTTTTCATCTTTCAACCGCAATGCCAGTTTTTTGGCCTGCTCTTTTCCAAGCGAAGAAAGCAGTCCTTGAATATGCCCTTGTATTATTCCTACTTTATTTTCATTTGTTTCGCCGTGTCTGACAATGATAAACTTCATTTTTTATTCCTTCCCCTTGACTCAACAGTCACGAGTCTCTCAAGCACAAGTTTCCAATCTTTGTTAGTTTCCTTGTAACCAATAATCACTTCTTTCCAACACAGAGCATGTATTTCGTGATGCTTGCTTTCAAGCGCTTGCGAAAGTAAATGCAGATCAACCGCTTTATCTTCAGTCTTTGAGCTCACCAAACTTAGTCCAAAATCAATCACGTGAACCTTTCCATCATGCAAAATAAAATTAGAAGTTGTCAAATCACCATGAATAATATCGTTTGAATGCAATTGTCCAACAATCATCCCAATCTCTCGCGCAAGCAAAGGAGTGAATACATCTCTAACTTTTTTCCCAGACAAAAACTCCAATTCGACAGTCATGGTCTTGTCAGAAAAAGAAATCAGCTTTGGCGCAGAAATTCCGAGCACGTTAACTTTAGAAAGAATAGTTGCTTCCCGTCTCGTCCTTTGTTTTCTCAAAACAGAATCAATTTCTGGCAACCTGTACTTTTTTACAGGACGTACTTTAGAAACAATCGAACCGTTTCGAGAAATAATCGCTTCTGCACCTTGTGCAATTATCATGCGGTTGCAGGCTGTTCTGTTTTCTGTTCCTGCTTGGGCTCTTCTTTTTTAGAAGTTTTGAATTCAGGTAGCTTTTCTGGTGGCAAGGTGATTTTAAGGCCAAGTTCTTTGACTTTTTCAGGTGCAATGAGTTCGAACTGGCGAATCTCGCATGCACCAATCGGATACAAATGACGAAGGAGCATTCCTAGTCCGTGCTGGAATTTCTTGGTTACGATGTCAGTCACGATTGCGTCAAAATCAGATGTTGAAATAACTTTTGCGACATACGCGCGTTCGAGTCTTCGCATGGTTGCCATGACACTTCCAGTTGTGCTTCCGCGCGTGATGACGAGTGGCTTGATACGGATAATCTTGCCATCTTTAGTTACAACAATAAATGAGTCTTCTATCTTGTCGCGCTTTCTGCGCATGAGTTTTTTGGCAGCTGCCGGTAAGAGTTTGTATCCGATGAGTTCAGTTGTAAC
>JAGVYM010000034.1 GCA_018303245.1 Candidatus Woesearchaeota archaeon
GCTTGTCAGGAGAACACATGGCAAACGACGAACAGATTGGCTTCCACAAAGGAGCATTGACGACCCTTGCCAAAGAACGGCAAGAATTCACGCGCATATTGCAAGTAGTTGAACAGCTCATGCAGGCACACATCAAAGCGCTCAAAGACCTCGGCGTCGACTTGGAAGCAGAAGCAAAAAAAGCAAAAACACTCGAGGAGTCAATAAAGAAATAAAATGTACGGCATGAACCAAGGTTACGCATCAGGAGAATCGTACTCACCCACAGTCAACTATTTACAGCCACAAAGGTATGCAGCACAACCTTCTGCGTATTCACAAGCCGTTGAAAGCAATCCTGCACCTTATCTTGACCTAGAACAACACCACGCTGCCTCTATCGCAGAAGTATTCCTCGAAGAACAACGACCGTGGACTCCTATCATAACGCAAGCGCATGAAGTCACTCCTGTTATCGAACAAACCTTTGAAAAAATCACTGGACAAGAATTCCCCGCGGACGCGATACGCATCAGCATTATGGATAAAGACACCTTACACCGCACACACGCGCTGTTTGGAAGTTCAACGGGAGAAGGCCTTATGGGATTCTCACTCAACCGATACGGAAAAGGATTGAGCGAAATCTTCGTTAAAGAAGACCACCTAGACTCACTACTTCTGACCGTCGGCCATGAAATCGGACACATCCTTTCCCCAAGCCTGCCTTCACAGAAAGATGAAGAGGCAAAAGCCCACGCGTTTAGCATCGCGTGGATGGAATGCATCCGGGACAACAACATCTGCGGGCTCACACCAAACATCCGGCTCAACCCTGCGCGAAACGGCCTGCACGACGTCGCCTATAACTTTGTGACACACCTCCTGAAAACCGGAGCAAGCGCGTTTGACATTTTCAAAACCCTTTCACAAGGGCTAACTAGCATGATTGCACGATTGGAAACCTACTAGCGGAGGACATCATCTATGGCAAAAAAACAAAAAACTGAAACTTCAGAACTCAAACAAGAAGCAATGCAGGAAAAACCCACTTATCAAAAACCACAGGAAAAAGCCCCTGCACCCATACAACCTGCGCTCCCTGCCAATGTCCCGCCTGAAGTCGCTGAAAAACTCAAAGTCATCCAGCAGAAGCTTGAGAAATTCCAGAAAAGCGTCGTGGAAAAATTCGACAAATACATCGTCGGAATCACCCTGCTCCCGCCACCCCAGCCTCCCTCTCCAAACCTTCCTCCTGATATCTTGGCAGAAGAACAGAAACGTTATACGCAAGACAAGGACAAATATCACACGCTTGTCTTAATTGACGACAGCGAGCCGACCAAGATGACAAAACAGGAACTTCGCGACAAACTCATGTCCATCATGACCGCAAGCGCGAAAGAAATCGACCCTGAAATAGTACCGCAAACACTCCTCTTATCCGAGCTCTGGCAAAACTGTTACGACGGAAAATACGAACTCTTGCAACTCATCGGAATGGGGGCGCCAGTCTACGACACCGGAATGCTTGGCGCGGTGCGCATCGCAGAACTCCACAAAACCATGGTGCTCAAACGATTCGAAAAATACATCGTCGCCTACGTCCTTGCGGGTTCAATCGTCCGTGGACAGGCAACCAAAGAATCTGACATTGACGTGTTCGTCGTTATAGATGACACTGACGTCAAAAAAATGACCCGCGCAGAATTGCGCGACAAGCTTCGGGCAATCATCATCGGAATGGGAGCAGAAGCAGGCGAACTCACTGGAATCCGCAACAAAATCAACATCCAACCCTATATCTTGACCGACTTCTGGGAAATGATACGCGAAAGCAATCCAGTGTGTTTCACATTCCTGCGAGACGGAGTCCCCTTCTTTGACCGCGGGATTTTCATGCCTTGGAAACAACTGCTTAAAATGGGAAAAATAAAGCCATCTGCGGAAGCGATTGACATCTTCGTCAGCTCCGGAGAACAAACACTTGAGCGCGTCAAATTCAAACTACGAGACATTGCTGCAGAAGATTTCTTCTGGGGAATCCACACGCCCACACAAGCAGCACTCATGCTCCACGGACTTGCTCCGCCCGCACCCAAAGAAACCTGCAGTGTCCTTCGCGAGGTATTCGTCAAAAAGGAAAAACTTCTCGAGGAAGAATACGTCAAAATGCTTGAGAACGTCCTCCAAACCCGCAAAGACATCGAGCACGGCATCAAAAAAGAAGTTACGGGCAAAGAGATTGACAAGCTGTTGTCTGACTCCGAAAAATATACCAAACGGCTCAAGAAGCTGTTCACACAAATTGAAAAAGTTAAAGAAGACGAAGGAATGGTCAAACTGCACGAATCTATGCAGACCGCACTTCGCGACATCCTGACCCTTGAAGGAACACAAATTCCGCCGGCAGAAGAACTCGCTCTTGCTTTCGAGCAAAAACTCATCGCCACAGGAAAAGTCCCTGCCAGCTACCTGCGCACGCTCCACGACCTCACGCGGGCAAAAGCAGACTATGACTCTGGGAAACTCAGCAAAACAGAAATCGACAAAGTCCGACGCGAAAGTAACGAGCTCCTGCGATTCCTGCTTGACTATGTCCAACGCAAACGGGCCCACGAGTTCGAACGCTCAAAACTGCGCATCACCTACGGACAAAAACAAGCGGAAATAACTGTGCTCGACACCACTGCCTACATCATCCGCGATTTAAGCTCGCCGGAAAACACTATTGAGAAGGCAACTGTTCAACAAGATGGTTCACTAGGGTCAACAAGCACAAGCACTGTGAGCGAATTTGAGCAATCCCTTGCGCAAGGAAAGCCCCGCCGGATACGACTGCGCGAACCGCTTTTCGAGTCACTTCAACGCTTGTTTGGAAAAGACTACGAGTTGGCACACTAAGAATCCGACTGGCCAGAAGTTTTATAAACACGCACGTGCAATTAGTATCAGAAGGAGGAATGATTATGAACAAAAAATTCGTTTTAGTATCGCTTGTTGCGCTTCTTGCACTCATGCCTCTGGCGCTTGCAGAAGAAATTAGTACACCTGCTACTGACACGACCACGAAGGTGGCACCAGCTGTCGAAACAAAAGCAGTAACTGCTGTAAAGGCGCGCTACGCTCCTGATTTCAAGAGCATGACACGATATGTTGGAACAAAAATCACGCCCAAAAAAACATTAACGCGAGAGAACTTCAAACAAATCACAAAAAGCGTGACTGAATGTCGAAAGGCGTGCATCGATGTCTACCGTGAATCTTTGCGCAGATGCAGTGGAAAATCCAACGTGTGCCCAAAAGCGGCAAAGAATCAAAACAACGTATGCTTTGATACCTGTGCGATAGCAACACGCAGATAATTTTTCTTTTTTTCCCTCGAAACATTATTAAACCGTCTTGCTTTTTGAACGACCTAAGAGGTGTTCCATGAAAAAAACAATCGTTCTTTTATTGTTATCACTGCTGCTTCTTACAAGCATCGCTTCTGCGTATCCTATCAAAGTGATGGCCCCAGTGAACTGGGAACAGAAAAAATGGGTGGTCAACCTGGCACAATGCAGCGAAACCGATGGCGGGAAGAACTACTTTGTCCGCGGAACCCTTGCACTTTTTGACCCATTAAGAAGCAAACAAATCCACATTTCCGATGAGTGCACAACCTCTGATGGAATCCCCGTGCGAAGCTGCTCAGGAAGCAACTGCGGAATCCTCGAAGCTTATTGCGGCGGCACAATCGGCTACACCCTCGACTCAAACTACCTTTGCCCAAGCGGGTGCAAATCAGGAGCGTGCCTACCTGAAAACAGAAAGATGTCACATTTGAACGCCTGCGCAGGAATGTGCAGCACGACACAACAGACTTGTGAGCTCAAATGTCCGTCTAGCAGATATGTCCGCGGCGACTGTTTAACAAAGTGCAAATCTGAAGGACTAAAGTGTAGGACGATGTGTCCGATTAGCGCGAGACCTTAATTTTTTAATTTCTTCTTATTCCTTATTTTTTGATTTTGTCCATATCACTTGAAATAGTGCGACCAAGCCTTAAGATGGAACGCCTCGCTGATTATAATGAGAATTCCTGCTGCCCACACTCCTTCCCTAACTGAAAAAATCAAAGAAAGAAGTAAAGAAAATTCGCTGCTCGGAGCTATCCGCGGACTGAAGTCTGCGGCTTTACGCTCCTCGCTTATCGTGAATTTTCTAACTCAAAAAAGGCTTCATCTCCACACTGAAGTGCGGAGCTTTCGCCTTCTTTTGAGTAAAATAATAATTCCTGAGATGAGAAACGCCTTAGCAATTTTGCGTTCAGGTCTTGGAGTGGTGGTTCTTTTTGCTCGAGCGGTGTCAAAAAACCTCCCATGACAATCACGCATCCACAAAAATCCTGTGTTTTTCGTTCCCTGTTATCTCAAGCATAATACGCTTGATAACAATCTTTTCAGGGTCAGGCATGAGCTTCACCCGTGCTTTGATGTCGGCGAAGCTCACAAAAGGCTGTTCGCGCTTCTCCAAAATTTCCCACATGTGCTTCTTCCCAAGGCCAGGCAAGAGCTCAAGCTGGTGCATCCTCGTGGTCAGCGGTTGCGACTTGTTGAAAAACTCCACAAACCGCTTTTCATTCTTTAGGACCATATCTTTGAGGACGAGGTCAAGGGAATCCCGCGCAGTAGCGGTAAGCTTCTCCGGATCCAAACGGCCTAAAATGTGGTGGACCTGGTCGCGCTTACCTTCACCAATGTAGACTTCCTGCATTGGCTGCAAAAAGATTTCACGCTTAGGAGCAAGCTCTAAGAGAACAAAATGCTCTTTACCCATAGCCTGAATAATCGGGGTCTTGCGGTGAGAAGGCTTGCTGTCAAATGGGTAACCGTGCGGCAAGAAATCTAGGACGATTGCGTATTCTTCTCTAACGCGTTGCTCTGGTAACTGTTGGTGTTCGTCCATACGGTTCTCTTCTTGGTTCCACTGTGATTTAACATTTGATTACGAGGGGAAAGTAGTAGTGGTTTAAATAGGTTACTGTGGGTTTAAATAAGAATGACGTTCCTCAAGCGCTTGAAATCGCTATCACCTGTAAGAATCCGAGCATTGTTTTTTTCCGCAGTTGCTGCAACAAACGCATCGAGCATGCCAAAATCACGATTTTTCTTCTTTTGCTCAACGTGAATTTTACCTGCAAGAACCCCGATTTCAGTTGTCACTTCCGCAATGGTTGAGATGGCTTGGATTGTCTGCAGCGCGATTTGAAAGTCTTTTCCATTCCGTAAGAATTTGCTCACTACTTCGGCGAGCGTGGCCGCACTCGTCAAAACTCCCATGGATTCATCATCAATTATTTGTGCAGCGCTTGTTCCCCGTTGTGAACCTTCTAAATATTCTATCCAAGCGAACGAGTCAACTACCACTTGCATGCTTTCCTTCCATCCATTGCTTATCCTCTTTTGTGAATGAGCCTATCCCTTTGCACGAGCCAAATCCGCTCTTTTTTATTTTCGTCACGGCTATTTTCACCAGTTGCCCTTCTTCCAAGTTTTCTGTCTCCACAAGCTTTTTTGGAACGGTGGCAACAATTGAGCCGCCAACTTTGCGTAGTTTTGTGATACTGTTCATAATACAAAGTGATATTTCGAGTTATATAAATGTTTGTTTTGTATGCTTGCTTAATACGTTATCTCCTTAAAATATTCTTCTCAGAAAAAGTTGGAAGAATTACGAAACAGATTGAATAAGTTCAGCACTTCGCGCGGCGTTATTCGATTTTGGGTTTAATACCCCGCCGCTTGCGGTGGTTGGGATAGCGAGTTTTCAGGCATTCTTTATTTCAAAAGTCTCGCAACGATTTCAGCATCAGCGCGAACTTTATCAGCAAGTGCTGCATTCGTCTCAATCTGCGGAATCATTTTTTGACAATCCCTCTCAGGAAAACTCGAAGCCTGCTGCAAACCCTTAAAGAACAAAGGCAAGTTGTTGTTTAACCGCGCCAGGGCAGATACAGCGCATCAGGCTTGTACATAAAACGAAAAATAAAAGCGTTATACGTCTCATAATCTTCCTGTTTAAGAGCACCTGATGCTGCGCTTAGTTCAACCCTAAAACTACTCTGAAGTGCCATTTTACCTCACCTAGTCCACAAACTCAATACCGAGTTCGTTCTGAATTTCTGCTCTTGTTGCGTCCGCAAGCTTTTTGGTTTTCCCAAATATTTGCGGAGAGCGCACACCAGTCACGATAATCATGGCGCGCAAAGTGTTCCCCAAGTCTTCATAGATTTGTGCGCCCCAGATGATTTTAGCATCCTCAGAAAGACGCTGAGAAATCGTTTCGACCACTTTGCGGGCTTCGTTCAAAGTGAGGTCTTTGCTTCCGGCAACATTGATCAATGCACCTGTAGCTCCTGTAATATCAACATCCAAAAGCGGGTTGTTAATCGCTTTTTCAACCGCTTCAACTGAACGATTCTCAGAGTCAGATTCGCCGACACCAATAAGCGCGACTCCGCCGTTGCTCATCACTGCGCGAATATCTGCAAAATCCAAATTGACAAGACCTGTCTTGGTCACAAGCTCAGCAATCCCTTTTACTGCATTAGTAAGAATCTCATCTGCAACCTTAAACGCAGTGTGAAGCGGCAAGTCAGGAGCGAGTTCCAGAAGTTTGTCGTTGGGAATAACGATTAATGTGTCCACATAGGATTGGAGTTTTTCAAGGCCCTGGACCGCGTTTTCATACCTTCGGTTCCCTTCCATGGTAAATGGCATGGTGACTATTCCGACAGTCAGAGCGCCCATTTTTTTGGCGATTTCCGCGATAACGGGAGCTGAACCTGTACCGGTCCCACCACCCATCCCGCATGTGACAAACACCATGTCGGCATGCTGCAACGCCGCCTTGATTTCGCTCTCGTTCTCGTGAGCGGACTCCTCACCCACTCTTGGGTCAGAACCAGCACCCATCCCTTTAGTACGCTCACGGCCGATTAATATTTTTTTATCAGAAGTTGTATACAGCAAGTCCTGGGCATCAGTATTCACCGCAATGGTCTCTGCGCCCTGAATGCCCACCTCAGTGATGCGGTTTATAGTGTTGTTTCCACCGCCACCGCAACCGACCACTTTAATACTTGCGCGCTGACGGCTAAGAATCTCTTCAAGTTCCGTATCAAGCGCGTTGTTCCCGGTTTTCTTCTGCGTCAACTTCGGGTCGTTTGACGTCACCGTAGCACTTGGACGGATAAACGTATTCATCATCTCACCTTTTTCACACTAATCCACAACACTCTCTTCTTTGGACCATGAGCAACTATTTAAGAATTCCGCTAGAAAAGAATACAGGAACGGTCAATACTTTAAAAAAATACTCTTCTAAAAAAAGATCTGCTTGAAAAACCATACAGTCACCTCATTAGAAAGTATTGCACATCAGGGAACAACTTGCATACACTCTTCGTGGTTTACAATATGATAGGTGCTCGCCACGTGATTAACGTGACTACGATACTTTCCAACAGTTCCTCCTGCAAAGATAACCGCAACAAACACTGCACAATAAAACAAATTGGGCCTTTTTACCGCTGTGCTGTCGCGCGGTGCCACATAGCTCTCATGGTGCTCAGAAACAGCCCTTAATGCAAGTGGAATACTGTCAAGCGAACCAATATGCTTACCTTGGCCATCCCATGTAAATTCTTCTATGTTTCCTACAATTGTCATAACGTTCTTAATAACCTCTTTTTAAAGGATAGAATGCGCCTCTCCTTTTAAAGGCTGTGACATAAATCAAGAAAGAAATCCGAATTGTTTTGAATTACTTACGGAAACTTCTGCGGAAGCTTTCTAAAGACGCCTTACCTCATCTCAACTTGAGGTGATTGATATGGATATATCAGAACTGGCACGGTATGGTGTAGGAGCGGTCACAGCGTACTCTTTTTGCAAATACGTCATCGCTCCATTTATTGAAAACGTGCGTGAGCAAAAAAGAATAAGCAAGTCAAGAGAGATGTCTGCAGTTTACGAAAGGTGCTATAACCAAACCCTTGAAGCAAGAAAACAAACAGTACTATCTTTAGGAAAAGACGGAGTTTTAACAGGAGAAATTGTTCAAAGCATTGAACGATTGCTTCCACTACCTGAAGACTGTTATTTGTTTTAGAATTATCAAGAAAATGCGTGGGTGTAAAACCCTTGCTTTAGCACGCATTTTCTGGACATCAAAAATCTGCAAGACTAATAGATAATTGTGCAGATTTTTGTGTAGTCAAGAACTTAGTTCTTGACATGCCAAAATTCGCCGATATGCGAGGAGCGTAAAACCACGGGCTTTAGCCAGTGGATAGCACCGGGCAGGCGAATTTTGTTATTTCCTTACCTTTTCAGGACGTTCAGCCTTGTGCTTAGGGGTGTGCTCGTGCAAATGAGCGTGGCTCTGGTCGTCATGCGAATGGTCCCCATCGTGAACTGTTCCATCTGCGTGCATGTGCTGGTGCGGCTGGAGCGCGGGGTGCTCAAACACGACATCAAGTCCGGTTAAATCCTTGAACTTCTTTGCAAGCTCGCCAAGGATTTGCGGCGGGAGCTCCGGAATCTCGATTTTTGCCTTGGTCCCTTCAATCGCAATTTTCGGGTTTTTCATGCCCAGCAGGACTTTAAAAATTGATTGAAGCTGGATTTTCTTGTCTGAAACAATCTTGTTGAGCGTAAGTTCATACACTACATCTTTTCCGGCGAGAGGGTGGTTAAAGTCCACAACAGTCCTTCCGCTGCTAACACTCTTGACCATTCCAACCATGCCATCGATGTTGAGACGTAAGTTTGGAATCGCCTTGATTCCCTGCTCCTCGAACTTGCTCGTAGGAATCATCTTCATCAAACTTGAGTCTTTCTTTCCAAACGCTTTTTCAGCAGTCAAGGTGATCGTGTACTTGCCCATCTCCTTTCCTTCAACAAATTCATCAATCCCGGGAAGAATATGGGATTCACCTACACAAATGACAATCGGCTTATACTCCGCACTCTTTGAGAAAATATTAGTGTCTTTCGCAGTCTTTTCATCAGTCGTGTCAAACACATCATTGGTGTCTTTCAAGCGGCCAGTATAATCGAGCTCAATAAAATCTTTCTTCTTGATTGGCATGATGGGAGTTGGACAAGAAAGGGTTTTTAAATGTGTCGCTCAACAACAACCACAATCAGATTTGAACCAAGGCAAACAGTTGTTTGCCGCGTAATACTCCACTGCTTGCGGTGGTTGGGATAGCGAGTGTCAAGATAGTGTCTTGACTAAGCTTTGCGTATTTCAGGCAATTTCTTTATTTTTCCAAGGTCTGTCTTTGGAGTTATGTCTCCGTAGCCCACTGTGGCTATTGTGATTCCTGTGAAGTAGAACGCGTCAACATATCTCCACTGTTCGATGAAGTGGAATGCAAAGGTTTCCCCAATGAGGAGTAAAAGGATGCTCCCGAGGGCCATTCCAAGAAGTGCGTTGTCATGTCCTATGCTGATTCTAAAGTTAGCAGTTTTTTAAATCTTCCGGATTGTCGTTTCTGCGCGTGCGTAATAAAGTTTTATATAAGAGTGTACGTTTTGGTTTTTATGCAGATTCAATTTTTCAAGCAGCAGAAGTTTTGGACTTGTGGTCCTGCAAGCTTGCGGATGGTGCTTGGCGCGTTTGGGATCAAGAAAAGTGAAAAAGAATTGATTCCTTTTCTGGTGAAAAAGGGCGAGCCTGGGACTCCGAATCGTTCACTTTCAGAGGCGGCCGAGCGTTTGAAGCTCAATTATGTTGTGCGGCGCAATGCGTCTATTGCGGATATCAGGTGGTACTTGAGCCATGGTTTTGGCGTGATTGTTTCATATTTTGACTCTGTTGAGGAAGTTGGCCATTTTGCAGTGGTTAAGCGAGTTGGTTTGAGAAAGATTCACTTGTTCGACCCCTGGTATGGTCCAAAGCATGAATATTCGCTTAAACAGTTTCTTCCAAACTGGCGCAGCGGCTTTGACAAGGACAAGCGCTGGTTTATCGCAATTAAAAAACCAAAAAAATAAAAAAATTATTGGTTCTTGTTGTTGATGTTCGCAATTTCGTGTAAGCCGCACCAGCCTATGAAGCTTTCAACAAGAACTATCCAGCCTACAATTAGGATGAGCGTGTTGGCCCATTGTGCGGCGTAGATTGGGGCAAAAGGCCCAAGCCACCAAATTGCTAGTACAAACCGAAATATTCGGTCCAATTTTCCTAAGTTTTGTTTCATTTTTTTCACCTCTACATAAAAAATTACGCGGCCGCCCGGACTTGCGAAAAGCGAAGCTTGAGCAAGTCAAGCATCAACAGATGCGCAGATTTTCAAATCCGGGTTTAAAGTTATACGCGGCCGTGCGGAAACCGGTTCGCTTGAATTATTCAAGACCGGCGCAGTACCGGGTTGTGCCACGGCCGCATTTATAGTCTTATGGCGTCGTGGCGAACTTCAAAGTTGATGCACTTCGAAGTTGTGCCACGGCCGCATGAAAAGAATGCAGTACTCTGCCTTTTTAAATCTTAGCGTTATCGAGTGGCTGTCAAAAATGTGCTGTACTTGCCGATCAGGACAGGTTTGATTGTTTCTTCAAGAGGATAATTATCTGCTTTGGTTACTTCAATGAATGCACCTTGGTGGACATTGTTGAGCGCATCCCGGTATGGAAGAGGTTGCGTGTTGAGAATTTCTCCACGTGCTTCAACCTGTTCACCCCTTTGGTGAAATTCAAAATCGAGCAGGTGAACCCCTTTCGATAGAACAACAAAAAATCTTCCGCACCAGGGTAGCGGTGCGTTTACTCTTGTTTCAACAAGCCCTTCAGAAGGCCATAATTGCAGTCTGACCTGCTGTGATGCCTCATCATAGAGTGCTACAAACCTATCCACGTAGTTTTTGGCACGGCATATCTCTTGAGAAAGATAATTTTGTGTAGCTGGGTCTTGCGGGATAAGGAATTGGAAAGTTTGTGGAGAAGGAGAAATCTTGTAACGCACTTTTATCAGTCGTGTTGGGCATTCATTTAGTTCTGCGCTCGCCTCGTCAAGCATCTCGTGAACTGAAATTGCAAATGACGCGTAGGGCTCTAATGCGCGGTAGGTGATGGCCTTGTCGCAGATGGCGAAGGTTTCGTTGATCACTGCTTTTAATTTTGGCAGGGGATGGACTTTCAGTCCTCCGTGAATTTTCTGCATTTTATCATGAAGCCGTTCAACCAATCCGCTCATTTAATGATTGGAACTGACTTTGTATTATAAAGCTAGTGACATACCTAAGTATTACAACTATCGTAAAGTATTTATACGCAGCACACTTCTCTTCTGTTCATGAAAGAGAACGTGACTGCGTTTGAAGCGCTTCTTAGTCCATTGGAGAAAGACGCGTTGCGCGTATTGTGGCCAGACAAGAAGTTGAGAGTGAGAGAAATCCATAAACAGCTCAAGCGAAAAGTCGCGCTAAGTTCTGTTGCAGTGATTCTTGACCGTTTGCACGAGAAAGGTGTGGTCAACAGATGCATCGAGACTGCAAGAGGCGGGGTTCGGTACATTTATTTTCCTGTGCAGGACAAGGCTTCTTTTGAGAAAGCGTTTGTGGAAAAGACAGTCAACAAATTGATTGAAACGTTTGGAACCACTGCCGTTTCGTATTTCAACGACCGGTTCAAGAGGTGAACGCATGATTCTCGAAAGCACCGTTGCATTTGTCACCAATCCTGAAAAGATGACGTTTGTCGTGCTTTCTCTTCTCACAAGTGTCGTCCTTCTGCTCCTTTGGAAATACACAAACAAGACGTGGATGCTCTATGCCCATTTGGGTTTCGCGCTTGCCCCAATGTTTTATTTTGCTTCATCAATCAACTGCAGTTTGGGAGTAATAAAAAGCCTTCTCGGTTACTGCACGGCAATAATCACAAAAGGAATTCTGTACATCTTGCCGCTTGCTATGGCGGGGGCGTTTGTTGCAGGCCGTTTCCTGATTCCAAAATGGTATTCCCGTCAAGGAAAACTACTGGAAAGCAAGTCATTCCTCCAATTGTGCAAGAAGACAGAGATTGCAGCAAAGCTGTACGTGCTTGACAAGGCAAAACTTGTAGCATTTGCATTCGCGGATAAAGTCTTCGTATCTGTCGGGATGTTTGAGACATTCTCCCGCAAAGAACTCGAAGCAGTCATGTTACACGAGTTGTATCACGTCAAGACCCATTCCTCCTGGACCAAGTTTAGCGATAGTTTTGTCCACTCATTCTCGCCTTTTGCATCATTTTTCTCAAGCAACGTAAAGCAGGAAGAAAAGAAAGCTGATGCGTTCGCAAGACGAGTTCAACAGACGGGGAAATACCTCTCGAGTGCAAGGAAGAAAGTGCGCTTGTTCTAACTACTAAACTTTAAATACTCGTCCTCTCAAGTTCGCGTTATGGATGACATCAAGCTCCTTATCAGAAAGTACGCGCTGGATAATGCCCGCAGGTACAATGGTGTTCCAAGCATAGGAGCGGTTGTGGGCAAGCTTGTTGGCGAGCGTCCCGAACTCAAAGCAAAGCTCAAAGATCTGATGCCACAGATTAACGCAATTGCAAACGAAGTCAAGCTGATGGATGTTGAAGCCCAGATTGCCGAGCTTCAAAAGCATGCTCCTGAACTTCTTGTCGAAAAGAGAGTTATTGAGGAAAAAAAGCTAAAGCCTCTGCCTGATGGGGAAAAAGGACGGGTTGTTATGCGTGTTGCTCCAAGTCCGAGCGGTCCGCTTCATATTGGTCACGCGGTTGTTTTCTCGTTGAGCCACTTGTACGCCAAAGAGTACAATGGCAAGCTCATCTTGCGTATTGAAGATACCAATCCTGAGAATATTTTTCCGGAAGCTTACAAGATGATTCAGGAAGATATGAACTGGGTGACGGAAAATGGGATTCACAAGACCGTGGTTCAAAGCGACCACCTTGATATCTATTACAAATACGCCGAAAAGCTCCTGGAATCTGGCAAGGCGTACGTTTGTGTCTGTTCAGCTGATTTGTTCCGCGATTTCTCAATGAAGAAGAAAGCGTGTCCGTGCCGTGAGCTTCCTAAAGCAGAAGCGTTTGCGAGATGGAAGAAGATGTTTGACGAGTACGAGCCAGGTCAGGCGGTTGTAAGGATAAAGACTGACTTGAAGGACCCAAATCCTGCCATGCGGGATTGGCCTGCGCTGCGCATTAACCACGCTCCGCACCCACGCCAGAACGACAAGTTCAAAGTATGGCCGCTCATGAACTTCGCTGTCGCGATTGACGATTATGAGATGGGCGTAACCCACACGATTCGAGGGAAAGACCATGTCGACAATGCAAAGCGCCAGAAGCACGTTTTTGATTTTTTCAAATGGCCAATTCCCACTCACTTGTATATCGGAAAGATTAATTTTGAAGGGCTTGAAATCAGCAAGACCAAGGTCAAGGCAGAGATCGCGCGCGGCAAGTTTGATGATTGGGACGATATCCGTTTACCGTTCTTGTGCGCGCTTCGCAGGCGTGGTTTCCAGCCCGGCGCGTTCCAAAGTTTTGCGAAGGATATGGGAGTCGGTTTGAATGATAAGGTCGTTCCGGCAGAGGACTTTTTCAAGAGCTTGGAGTCGCATAACAGAAATATCATCGACCCGAAGGCCAACCGCTACTTTTTCGTTGCTGACCCAGTGAAGCTCACCGTCAAAAGTGCTCCTGAGCAGACCGTGAACATCCATCTGCACCCTGACCACCCTGAGCGTGGTGACCGCTCGTTCAAGACAAATGGTGACTTTTATGTTCCTAAGGAAGACTTCGGCAAGATACGCGTCGGTCGGATGTACCGCCTGATGGACTGCCTTAACTTTGTGAGAAATACCAAAGAGTGCATATTTGACAGCACTGAGTACGA
>JAGVYM010000016.1 GCA_018303245.1 Candidatus Woesearchaeota archaeon
AAAAAGTTGTAAACTTTCCGAATAAGTTTGTAAGTTATTTAGCTTTTATACAAGCGCAGTTTTAAATACGTAAAGTGAATGCACGCTGGTATGAACGCGCTTTCACTCAAACAGCCCTTGGCTGAACTCATCATCAGCGGAAAGAAAACCATTGAGCGCGGTATGAAATGGAAAAGTGCGGATGGTAGGAAATGGCATGCCGAGCGGGGAGGGACTGAAGCCGTGTTCATGAAAGAAGGTGACATGTTCGTCATCATTACAACGTACTTAGGCAGGAGGACAAAATGAAATGCGTTATGTGTTGAGGAACAGCCAAAGAAGAGCAGGTTGAACATAAAGAGTTCGGCATAGTTCTGGGAAGATTCCCTGCAGAAGTTTGCACGAAATGTGGCGAAACCTATTACAACTCACAAACTGCTGAAAAAATCCAGACGGAATCAAAAAAACAAGGTCTCTTTGGACTTGCCAAGAAGGCCACCGTTGCTCAAATAGGGAACAGCATTGCCATCCGCGTCCCAAAAGAAATCGCAACCTTCCTCAATCTTCGCAAAGGCAAAGAAGTCACTCTCATCCCACACGACAAACACGACCTTCATATACACGTGTAAGACTGCCCTACTCAAGTGCCAAAGTTACTTATACTCTCTCCAAGTGTGTCCACAAGTTAAGCATTTGTGAAATCGTGTGGGCGGTTCATCAGCAGAACGCGTCTGAACTTCCCAGTATTCTGCCTTTCCAAGACCGCAATTTGAGCATTCAGCATCAACCACAGTATTTATCATGGTCTCTTTTTCAATCACTTCAATCTTTTGCGACTTCAGTTTGGATGTTTCAGTGAGTTTTACTTCTCCGCCCTGCTTGTGACCGCAAGAGCAAACCAACTGTCTTTTTCCATTTTCCATCTTGGGCATCATGATGCTTTTACAATTTGGACAAAACATGTTTATTGCCTCCAAATAAGACCGAGCAGTTCCACGGCAAGGATTTTTACCCAGCCAAGAAAAGGAATTCTCCAAACCGCTTTTCCAAGTACATTTCTTGAAGGAATCTGCTGTTCAAAATCTCCTGATTCACAATTATTATCCCCTTTTGTTTTGAAAACAGTATTGTCCTTCTCTGAGGTGATGTTAATAACGCGGTGGATGATGGGGTCAGGGCGGTTGGTGAGATACACTATTACTTCTCCTTTCTCGACATTCTTTATGTTAGCCAATATCATAATATCCCCTTTGTTAAAGCCATTGGCAAAGTCAAAGTGGCGGAAGTCCTGCTCTGTGATATTAATTCTGTTGTAATAATCCCTGGGGATTTCTTTGTGCGCACAAGTTTGGTCGCAACAGATGGGGTTCGCCCAGTATGCGCCAAGGTTCCCCGTGTGTTCCATGCTTCCTGAAACAACTGCGACAATAGGCACTGAAGTTCCAAGCAGAAATCCAAGTGCAGGGTAGAGGATGAATTTAATGACCAAGAAAGCCAGGATGACGTTGACAATCCAGCTCCAAGCGCTGTCTTCATCCCAGATAAAATGCCAGATACGTGAAAAAAAACCTTGAGTCATTTGTATAAAAATCGTGCAAACACTTAAAAAGGTTTTGATTTTATAGAATGTGCATGAACGAGCGGCCATCAAGCTATTTTGAAGGTATTTTGCAGATTCGTAATGGTAGTCCGCAGCTTCTTGCCTGGGTTCATAAACGAATCACTGATGATAACAAGGCAAAGGTTGCAAAAGAAAAAAAGGTTGTTGGCGGGGTTGATTTGTACTTGAGCGACCAGCATTACCTGCAGAGTTTGGGTCGAAAGCTTAGCCAGCAATTCAACGGTATTTTGAAAGTAAGTAGGAGACTTCATACAGTGAATAAAATGACCAGCAAGCTGCTGTATCGCGTGACGGTGCTATTCCAACAATTGCACTGGAAGCGTGGACAGAAAGTAGTGATTGATGGGGAAGAATTTGAGATTATGAATATCGCTCAGAAAGTGCAGGTCAAGAATGTCCACAGTGGAAAACGTTCACTCATAGATGCCGATCGGCTTATTCGCCTACAATAACTGCTATTTTTGCCGTTTCTTGTACTCATCAACCACTTTGGAGAGCACAGAACGTTCTGATTTGAACTTCTCAAGCAGTGATCGTTTCACAATAGCGACGCGGGGAAAGAGTTCGTATTCGCGGGTTGTAATGCAGGAAAAGGGAAGTGCCCGTCGTGCGTTCTCTCCAACTTGCATTGCACTTACCGCGAACCCTACATTACGGGTTTTGAACCAGGTAAGCGCTTGGGTGCTCATTGCGTGGATGTCATCCACGAAAAAAATCGCGTCTTCGCCAAGAAACTCTTTTGCCTTGTTGACTTCTTCCCAAGAAAGTGAGCGTAAGCGTATCAGCGCGACTGAATCCTCGTTTAGGAGATGCTGCTCGAGTTTCAACACAAGTTGTGCAAGCTCCTGTTCACGCTTCTTAGTATTCTCAAGCCGCTGCGAAAACGAGATGACTTGCTGTTGTTTAAGCCGAGCTTCTTCTGAACGGGTTTTTGGCTTGACGAGCGTGGCTGTTTTCTGGCGCAAGCTAGCCAGTGAATCGTCCAGTTGGCGGAGGCGTTGTTCCAAAAGCTGGTTCTGCTTGCGAATTGCCGTGTTATCCTTGCGAAGACGCACCATGGAGGAATAAAGCCGCGCGATATCTTCATCTCGTTCAAGGGGAAGCTCGTCTGTGTGTTCTTCCGCAACTGTTGGAGGTTCAAGCAAAACAAGAGCTGCCCTAATACTAATGCGTTCCTTAATCACCAGTTCTGCGACGCGCACAAAAAGGGGAAGTTTTCCTTCCCGTTGCAAGAATGCGCGGATTTTGATGAGGAGCGGCTGGAGTTTACGATAGGCAAGCAATGCCCCTGCGAGCGCATCCATCTGATGCATGCCATCAAACACGTACCCACGCGTCATGTCCCGTTTCTCTTCGACACGTAAGTCTTGGTGAGGAAAGAAGACGCGCGCTCCGAGTTTCGCCGCTGTTTCCTGCACGAATGAGGGAAGTTTTGCCTTGTCGCTTCCTATCACGAGCGTCCGTCCGTGGGTGACGAGTTCAGCGATGAGTTTGTCGCGGTTGAACTCTTTTTCAGACCCGATGGCGATGAGTTCTCCGGAGAAATTGACCATTGCCCAGCCCACGGTTGTTCCCGGGTCGATTCCGACAATCACGCGCGTACGATAAGATTTCCGCGTCCTTTCTTGATGCGTTTCACCAATCCGCGTCCTTCAAGCTTATCAAGGATGAGTGAAATCTTGGCCTCCGAATAATTGAAGTGATGGTAAATGTCTTTTTGCTGTGCTCGTCCGCCTTGAGCTATGATGAAGTCAAAGATTTCTTGTAAGTCGTTTTGAAGAGTGATTTGAGGTTTGCGAAAGTGCCGTAATGCAAACGGAATAAGTGAAGCAAGTGCAAGTAATATTATCCCTATTATCCATGAATATGATGGTGGCAGTTCGATGAACTGTTCCACGTTGGGCACTTCAACATTTTGAGCGAGAAGCGCGTCCTCTTCGTCGAGGGAAGGAAGGAGTATCAGGTCCAAGACATAATTTCCTCCAGAAACAGCCTGGATTTGCTCGCTAATGGCGAAATCTTTGCTTGTCGCACGTAACGTATACGTCCCAGCAGGAACGGTGAATACATAGGTGGCGTTTGTGGCTACGAGTCGTTGCGCAGGAGACGTGTTGATTTCCACAATCGCGGACTGTTTTGTCAAATCGAAATCATAGATTGTGCCATGGATTGTGATTGCACTTACAGTGGTCGCAAGGACAACGAATAAAACAAGCCACTTCATATCCTTTCAAGAGAAGAGTACTATTAAAAGTTTGTGCATACAAACCGCTCATTGAAAAAATTAAGGGCTGGTTAAGGAAGTTTAAAGCAAGCAGAGCACGAATCAAGCTCTGTAAAGTTTTAAACGCCAGGGAAAACCTTTAAAAAACCGGTTAAAAAAGTATTCTTTTAAAGAAATTCACTATATGCCTCAACAAGGAGCAGATGCTCCAGGAGGGAAAAAATGAAAAAGTATGTACTCGTGTTGGCATTGCTTGTCGCCATTGTGCCATTTGCACTAGCAGAGCGAAGTGGTATTGCCCTTGCAGGAGATGCAGATGGAGATGCAAAAGTAAGTATCGGAGCGCGTGGAAATGACGCCGATGCATCAACGGATTCGCATGTAGAAAGCAAAGTAAGGATAAACATAGGTGATGGCGAGCGCCAGGCACGTCTTGAAAAACAGAAGGAACTGCAAGAGCAGCGTAACTTGACTCTTGGCAGGCAAATCCAGCAGGTTGTTCGTGAAGCTCGTTCAGAAATCAAAGGGGAGCGAAAAGAGCTCACCGCTGAACTGAAGACAAAAATGCAGGAATGCCGCAGCAAGAAGACAAAAGATTGTCAGGACGCTCGTGCGGAAATAAAACGTGCAATAAGGGAAACTCTTATTTTGGCAAGCGAAAAAACTGATGCGATGGTTGAATCCATCAAACAGCTTGTCGGGAACAGCCAGGCAAGCGACAAAGCAGAAGTGACTGCTAAGCTTGAGGCAAAAGCGGCTGCACTTGCACAAGCAAAGTTAAAAGCGGAAAGCATAAATGAGAATAGTAGCGCAGAGGAAGTTAGGAATGTTTCAGCGATGCTTCGTGCGGAAGTTGAAGCTACTGCAGCCACCATTAGAGAACAAACCGCCAGAATCATGAGCGAGCGTCTTGGTGGTGTCTTGCAGAAATCAAAGAACCTTGAGATGAAACTAGAAAACATCGTTGCTATGCTTGAAGCAAAGGGAGTCAACACTTCGACAATCGATGTATCCGTATTCAAAGCAAAATTGAGTGCTGCTGCTGAAATGAAAGTCCAAGCGGACGCTCAGGTTGAAACAGCCGCAAGCCTTCACGGCAGGGAAAAAGGCCAGGCTTTGAAGGAAGCTGCCGCGAAGATGCGCGAAAGCCACAAACTGGTGAAAGAAGCGCACGCTGAGCTTAAGAAAATCGTGACTGAGATCAAGGCAAAACAGGGCGGAAGCGCAACTGTTGAAGCAAGCGCGAATGCGTCAGCCCAAGCAGGTGCGTAAGATGAAAAAGATAGTCTTCGTTGCAAGCTTTGCGCTGTTGCTTATACTTGCGGCATGCGCAAATAGCCCTCAGGCACCAGCCGTTCCAGAAGTCAGTTCTAATGAATTGAGCGAGATTGACTCAGCGACAGCACAGGTCGACCAGCTTGACAGCGTTGATTTGCACGAGCTCGACAGCTTGGACAGTGAACTGGCTGATTTGGAATCTCTGGACGTAAGTTAAGGGTCTCTTTTTATTTTTTTCTTGTTATTGTTTTTTATACAAGTTCAGCTTTTTCCAAAACGTGATTAGTATTGATGGTGCAGAGGGAGGAGGCCAGATGCTTCGCACCGCGCTTAGCTTAAGCGCATTAACTGGCAAAGCGTTCCGAATAAAGAATATTCGTGCAAGAAGGAATGACCCTGGACTCAAACCGCAACATCTTGCTTGCATCCGTGCAGTGAGCGAGGTCTGTAATGGGTACGCAGAAGGTGCAGAAGAAAACAGCGCTGATTTATTGTTTGTCCCGCGAAAGCTTGCCGTAAAAAATGTTGAAGTAGATATTGGAACAGCGGGAAGCGTCACGTTGCTTCTTCAGGCACTGCTATTGCCATGCATGTTTGGCCACAAGTCCCACACGCTCACCATCACAGGAGGGACCGATACCGCGTGGAGTATGCCAATTGATTATTTCGCAAACGTAGTTGTTCCTCAGCTATCCAGGGTGTGTGGTCTTGAGGTGAAAGTCTTGAAGCGAGGGTACTATCCTGCGGGAGGTGGGAAAGTCCAAGTCGTGGTCAAGCCACAATTTTCGCTTAAAAAAACAGGGAGCTTTGAAGGTCTGCTTGAAAAGCTCAAAGAGAAAAGCTTATTACTCACCAAACAAGGAACGTTGATGCGGATAAAAGGGGTTTCGCATGCGAGCAAGGACCTGATGGAAGCGCGAGTCGCAGAGCGTACCGCTGCTGCCGCGAAACAAGAGCTTATCAACTGCAATGTTCCCATTGATTGTTCGTTTGAATATGCAAACACTGAATCGACTGGGTCAGGCATTACACTCTGGGCAATATATTCTCTCAAGGATGGAGATATCGATTCCCAAAACCCGGTGAGGGTCGGTGCCGATGCGCTTGGTGAAGCGGGTAAAAAGTCGGAAGTAGTGGGAAAAGAGGCCGCGCAAAGTTTGCGGAAAGAAATGATTGCTCCTGTGGATAGCCATTTGGCTGACAATCTTATTCCTCTTCTCGCATTGTGCGGTACAGAAATGGAAGTGAGTAAAATGTCTTCCCACGCACTCACAAACATTCAAGTTGCCAAGGCGTTTCTGGGAGATTGTTTGGAAGTGAAGGGTAAAAGAATCATGAAAGTGTCGCAAGTTTAATGCTTGCTTTAACGTCACGGACATCATAGTGCAAAAGGCGCTTTTTCTCAGGGTCGTTGACCTTGTCAACTAGGTATTCTGCTTCTGAGATAATCCGGACGGCGTCATCGATGTTTCCATGCTCGACGTTCTCGCGGGCTTCATTAATCATGGAGCGAATATCTGCATGTGACTCTCTCATCGTGCC
This sequence comes from Candidatus Woesearchaeota archaeon, assembly GCA_018303245.1. Lineage (GTDB taxonomy): Archaea > Nanobdellota > Nanobdellia > Woesearchaeales > ARS49 > JAGVYM01. The sequence goes on from JAGVYM010000016.1 coordinate 6,645, forward strand.
TTGTTTTTCGCGCGTAGTTTCATCACGCAAGTAACGGTAGAAGGAAACATCTTTGCGCTCTTCAAGCTCTTCGACTTCGCGCTGGCGGGCCATGAGTCGTTTGGTCTCAAGGTGAACTAAATGTTCCTTTTCATCCAAATCGTGCTCTTGTGCGACCATCTGTTTACGTTTTGAAAGAGTCATTACTTTTTCCACCGCATTGAGTTGGAGCTTGTTGATTTCGTTCTGGAGAAGTTCGTACTTGCGCTCCATTGCGGGAAGTGCTTTGCGAAGCACGCGTGCGCGGAATGCCTGGTCGCGTTCGTGCTCGAGTTTTTTCTTTTCCGTTTCGATGAATTTAAGGCTTTTCTGGACCATTCGTTCATTATCTGCGATGTTCTTGCGCATTGCTTCAAGAGATGCTCGTTCTTTGTCAAACGTGGCTTTTGCTTTTTCGAATTCACCGATTCGTGAGATAAGAGCGTGTTCTTCGTCTTCGAGTTTTTTCTTGTCTGTCTCAAGAGAAACCACGGTTGCGACAAGTTCGTCTTCCTTGGATTTGAGTTCAAGAATGTCGGATTCTATGAGCTTGCGAACGTCGCTTTTTTCAGTTTTGAGGTCGTCTTTCTCGCGTTTGAATTCCTCAACGTGTTCATTCCAGTCTTTTTGGAGTGAGAGGAAGGCTTCTTCGCGGGCTTTGATATCCAAGGATACTCCTTCTTTGTCTTGGGTGAGAAGATGTGTCGCTTCAGTTAGTGCTACCTCTCTATTTGCGAGCGCATTTTCCCTTCCCGTAAGGTGTTTTTCTTTTGCCATTATTTGTTCTTCTTTCTGTTCGAGAACTTTGAGTCGTTTGTTGAACTCGCGCTGGCCTGCCAGGAGTTTGGCTGCTGCCTCGTGCGCTTCTTTTTCTTCTGATTTCAATTGGATTAGTGTTTTTTGTTGTTCGCTGGTGCTTCTTCGGAGTTCGTCAAGAACATTTTTCTTTTCAGAGAGAACCGTTAAAGCTTCCTGTTTTCGCCGGTCAAGGCTTTCGACTTCTGAACGCATTGAACTCATAGAGTTGACTTTGCGTTCAAAGGCTTGTTCTGCAATACTTACTTGCTTTATACGTTCTTCAAGCATTTTCCGCTGATCGGAGATGGTATTTTCCTGTTGTGCAAGCGCCTGTTCCTGTTCGGTCATTTTTCTGCTGCGCTCTTGTTGCGTAATGAGGAAGCTGTGTGTCGCTGCCTTGACTTTTGCTTCTTGGTTTTGGAGGTTCTCAAGAGTTTGGGTATTTTTGTCAATTGCCACTCTCAGTTGGATGAGTATTTGTTTTTTCTCTTCGAGCATAGCCGCAGTGGATTTTTCTTTGCGCTCTATCTCTGCTGCTTGATTTCGGAATCGTTCGATCTCTCGCATTTTTTGCGTGATACTTTTTCCTTGTTCGGCCAACACTTTTGAGCGTTGTTCCTGTTCTGTTTTCTGATTGTTCATTGTAGTTTTCTGAGCCAACAGTTGAGAGAGTTCGCGCTTGTTCGCTGCAATATCTTTGTTCAAGGAAGCAAGGAATGACTGTGCCTGTCCAAGTTGGGAAGTGAGTTGTTTAACTTGGACTTTTGCAGTTTCCAGTTCATGCTGTTGGCTTGCAAGAATCTGCGCTCCATCCTGGACTCTTTTTTCTTTGCGACCGACTTCTTGGTTGAGTTGTTTTTCGCGATAAGAAAGCTGTTCGACTGATGCATCAAGCTGTTTTATTTCCTCGCGGCGTGCGCTCAGCACATCTATTTCACGGTTTGATTGAGAAAGGATTTTTTGGGCCTGTTGGACTGCTGCTTTTCGTTCAGTGAGGGTTTTTTCAAGAGTTGAGAGTTCATTGGAGAGCTTGGCTTGTTCTTGTCGCAAGTGTTCTACGCGGGATTCTTCGTCATGAGCCCGTTTTTCGGATGCGGCGAATTGTGCTTCCAATTTGCGAAGGTGGGTTTCTTTTCGCTCGGCGAGTTCGACGCGTTCGCGAACTTCCTTTCGCAAGGTGTTAAGGGCTGCTTCTTCTTTTTGTGCTTGTGTCCTGCGAGCTTCGACTTCTAAAAGGCTGCGCGTCGCTTCGCGCTTTACTTCTGCCAAGTCATTTTTCATGCTGGAGATGTGTTTTTCAAGCGCGGCAAGCTGTTGCTCACGTGCATCAATGTCAGAAGTTGGAGCTTTGCCCCAAAACAACGCTTTCGCCATAACTAATTCCCTCCTGAAACTGCATTTATATACTTTTGTTATCTCTGTGGAGTACTTAATCATGAGAAAAACAGGTCTTCCAATCATAAGATTTTTAAACCCTTCATCGTGTTTCAACGTTATGACTAAATGTAATACGTGTAAGCAGCCGATTAGCGGACAGGCAGGGGTCGTGCGTTTCTCATGCCCTAAATGTCTCAAGGAAGAGATTATCCGCTGTACGCATTGCAGGAAGATTGCGGCGAAGTTCGTCTGCCCTGCGTGCAAGTTTGAGGGCCCAAATTAATGGCAAGTGTTGTTGTCACGCTTAAAGTGATGCCGACTTCACCAGAGACAGATCTGGATGAAGTGTTCACGCATGCGGAAA
>JAGVYM010000017.1 GCA_018303245.1 Candidatus Woesearchaeota archaeon
AAACGCCCCGGTTGGGATTTGAACCCAAATCGCAAGGACCGCAACCTCGCAGTCTATCCAAGTTAGCCTACCGGGGCAGAGTAAGAGAATGCCAGAATGGGCGGTTTATAAAGCTTTGCCGGAGCTGATGAGTAAAGGTAGGGTGCTGCGGCAGGAGATGGACTTCAAATCCATACTCTCTCTTCATAATGGATTTAAAAAGGGCTTCCTACTGATATATTACCGCTTGAAAATCCTGGCGGGGTTTGATTACCTCTTCCCCGCCTTGCTTTTTCTTAACAATTTCTAACTAAGCTCGTTTGAACCCACTTGTCTTTTCACGCTTACTGCAACCGCGTCCCCAAGTATTAGTTTGAGCGTCTCAATCGGTGTTTTCCTGATGTCTCCCAAATCTTTGATTCCCGCTTTATGCATCTTGCGCGCTCGCACTCTTCCGATTCCTTCAAGCTTAATGAGAGGTAAGAGCTCCTCTTTTACTCCATAGCGTAATCGAAGTCGAACTTTCATAATCTCTTTGAGCAGCGGAAGGTAGTTCATCAACCGCGCAAGTTCATGCACAGCATAAAGCAGCCAGTCTGCGTTTTCGATTTTAGCCCGGACTTCTCCCGGGCGAGAGTCATAATGTTCAAGCATCCATTCTTCATCTTTTTCCTCAATCCACTCTTCAAGCATAAGTGCAGTCTTGATGCTGTTTAACCAGTCGTCATATTCGGGCTCGAACATGCTTGGTTCATGTTGCATCAGATTTGCTTCAATGAGTGCGTATTTCTCCTGGATTTCTTCAAACTCTTTTTGCTTGACGCGAAGAAGCGGGCGCATTTCAAGCGTATTGCTTGCAAGCTGTAAGAACGAAATCGATTTGAGTTTGATGCTTTCGGCCCGTTTGAGCGCGTCGAGGAATTGATGCGCGGTCAAAGGGTCGATATACAGTTCTGCCACTCGTTTTCCAAGGGCGGTCGCGCGGTAGGTGTCGTTGAGCTGCTGCAAAAACTCCCATTCGATTAGTAAGTCCAGCATGCGCGTGATTTGTTTTTCCATCCGTGAAACGTCCTTGTACTGGTGCGCCCAGAATGTCTGCGCGAAGAATTCGCTGATGCTTTCTGGTGAGTGGATGATGCGTGAGGCAATGAGCGAGAGCAAATACATACGCAAGACTGGTTCAACAGCAAGTTTGCTGTAAATCTCTTCCGGTTCTCCGTTCAAGTAGTGCTCGATAACGTATTCTTTGTCTCCGTTTGTCGAGACGATTACGATGGCCTCGCCGTACGTGTCATAGCGCGGTCTTCCTGCTCGTCCTGCCATCTGCAAAAATTCTAAAACCAGTATGTGGACCATTCCGTAGTTGCCGTAACGTTTGACATCTCTGATTATTGCGCGAAATGCGGGCAAGTCAAGGCCAGCAGCAAGCGTTGGTGTGCACGCAATAATCTTGATAATTCCGCTGCGAAACCCTTCCTCAACAAGTTCTTTTTGTTTTGGGGCAAGTCCTGCGTGGTCCTGCGTGATGGAACGCGATGCCATGTTTGACACATCCCGCTAATCGTTCACATTGCTTTGTCGGCCGCGAGAGCACGTCACGTATTTTGTCAGAAAGTTCGCTCAGTTTCTCGCTTTTTAACGGGGACTTTTTCCCAATATCTTCTGCCACTTTTTCAGCGCTTCGCTTGGCATTGACAAACACCAGCGCTTGCTTATTCATTTCAAGAGTATCTAGCGAGATGTTCACGACGGGGTCTGAAGTTTTTTGTGAAATCATTAGTACTATTTATGAAACAATCCAATTAAAAGCCTTTGCACCATAACCTTTAAAAAGCGTCCTCTTCCCCTCTCAAGGTACGATCCCGTAGCTTAGTTGGTGGAGCATTCGACTGATAATCGAAAGATAATTACAAACTTAGATTCGCTTCCGGTGATGCAACAGGTTCCCTCTTTTGGGAAAGATGCCTATGCCGTTGAACGTGGGAAAGTGACGACTTCTTCAGGAGCTACTGTTGAGGTGTATGTTCTAGGAATTATCCGAAAATATGATTCTGGCGCAGCACAGCAGACAGTTGTTGTTTGTGCGCGTGCAGAACATACAGACGTTTGTGATACGGGCCTTGTGAATCTTACAAGTCAGCTTTATACTTGCCCAATTCGCGAAATTAAAAAATATGATCGGATTGAATTGTTCAAAAAAAGAAAACCAATAGATCACTATGTGCCTTCTGCGTTAAAAAAATAAACGTCTCCAGTCAGACTCGAACTTGGCCAAGCTGCGCACTTGTCAAGTTCAAGCTGACTCCCGCATCAATTCTCAAAGAACTTCGTTCGCAATGTATTACGCCCCCAGTCAGACTCGAACTGACGACCTTGTGGTATCCAACAACTCAGTTAGTAGATAACAGCCTCGCGACAAAGTGCACGTACACTTATGTTCACACGCTCTACCGGCTGAGCTATGGGGGCAGATTCTTTGGACTTTTCAGGGGGTTTAAATAGCTTTTGTTTGCTTGTTCAAGTTGTGAGAGGTTTCGTTCATTTGAAGAGCCAATGAACGATTGCCAGCGTTCTATGTTTTTGAATCCTGGAAGTTCAAGCCGTGAATAGTTTTTCCCTTTGTTGGAAAGAGAACCAAAAAAGCCATGCTCGAGAAGGACGTTAAAAACTGAAAGAAGAAAGCGATGACTCTTGCTCGTGATTTCGATGCGAGGGTAATAGGGAAAGCCGCGGTGTTGTTTGCTAAAAACAACGCAGCCATCCGTATCAAATAGACCTCTAATGAACGCGAGTTTGTATTCTTCTTTTTCAAGAACGAGTTGCGGTATTTTGAGTTGTTCGTATTTTGTTCCGATAGGCAGTTCAAGTTCGTGAAGTGCATAAAATAGTTGTTTGTCGCTGAACTTGATGTAAATTATTTTTGGAGTTTCTCTTTCATGCGCAACAACGGTTTTTCCAAAAACAGTTAAGAACAAGTTAGGAACATAGTTGCCGAAATACTCTTTATCTTTCAGCCTGTTTCCAGAACAATAAACAAAATGTTTTCCTTGTTGTGTTTTTGAAAGGCAGCCGTCTCCACACATCATTCCAAGGAGCTCTGCAAGTTTAACATTCATCAGTTCAGTTGAGAATTACGCGTTTATAATTGCCCTTCGTGCTCCCGTCTTGTGTCCAGTTGAAAGATTTCCGGGAATTGACCAATTTCCGTAAGATTTCCGGTTTTCTAGACGATAAACTTATTAAGAGAAACAACTTGCTATTTTTCATGCTTAAACTTTTAGGTTGGAGTGATGACTTGCCCACAACCGCAGGTTCTGCAAAATTAGAATGGAGAGATAGCACCATTAGGCCTTCGCGTGCTAATGATAGAATTTATTTGCAAAGGGACGAGATGGTCTTCATTCCTTTAAAAGAAGGGATTCAATTCTTGTATCTTCAGGGTGCTGATGATGTTCCAGGAAGACAGGGCAGAGTTTGGTTTGGTGGAACAGATGAAGCTCCTTTCTTAGTGGAGCTAAATGGTGATATTGGAGGAGAAGTTGCAAAATGTCCAGATGAATCCGTCTTTTATGAAGCTCTTGTTCCCGAGCATATGAGGTTGGTTGCGCGTGCACTTGACCGAGCTTTTGTGCGGCAGGGCGATATTTTTGCGCTTCCATTAGGTAACAGAGAGGCAGATATTGCGGGAATACTAAACAGATATAGTCCGGAGATTACGTATAACGTGCGCCGTTACTTGGGATTGATGCATGGCAAGGATGAAGTTCCGGCTTTGCTTGAGAAAATGAGAAAAGCACCATTTGATACTTATCCAATTTTTGGAACAAGACATTTGGGAAGAGGACAATATGTTGAAAGCGGTCCAGTCGCAGTATTTCAAGGACGGATAGATGCGCCTGACCATAAACCCATTCTTTTAGAAGATCAAGTGCATCTTCTTGGACAGACGAATTATTTAACAAATTCAGAGGGTGCAGATTAAGTAGTGCTAACACAGAACTTCAATCCGGCCCAGTTTCTCTCTTGCTAAGGCGATTTCCTTAAACTCCACGTTCAAACCTTTCAAACTTTGGCGCAGAAACCTTTATAACCCCTCCATCTGAAAATCAAGTTATGGCATACGACCTCGAGCTCGATAAAGTCGAAGCGAAAATAAAAGCTGAAAACGCGAAGATTGTGTGCATCCAATTACCGGAAGGTTTGAGACCAAATGCGAGAGAAATTGTGCAAGAGTTAGAAAAGCGCACCAATGCGAAAGTTATCACCTGGCTTGGTTCTTGCTGGGGCGCGTGTGATTTGCCGTTAGAAGTCAACCGTTTAGGTGTCGACCTGTTAGTTCAATGGGGCCACACTGAATGGGGACACTGATAGTAATACTTAAATACAAATTATTACGCTTTAGTTTTATGCCGTTTGTAACAGGTCCAGCTCTTGTGTTTGGTGATTGGGTTGTATGAAGCATTGGTTATTCATCGAGATGTAGAACGCGGCATTGTTGTTCTTCAGAAATATTATCACTCAGGACGAAATGAAAGTTAAGGAAACTGAATGTGTATTTTAATAAAACGGTAAGCCTCTTCAAGGCCCGGACAGCTTACTTCTGCATGCGCGTTTTCGCTTTTAAGGTCACACAATCCTCTTTCACGAATGACTACTGGAACAAATGGGGGGGGGGTCGCAAGCAATTTGCTTTTAAGTTCGTCTCCGATTTTTATTCTTGTATACTCCAAAAGTTCTCGCTGACTCATAAGACATCTTCGAGAAAGATCATACTCGAGAACAGGAGGTTGGCTTGATTCATCAAAAGTAAAAGAGCACGTTCGGTCTGTGTACATTAACGTACCATCACAATACAGCATACGGTAAGCGTCTTGCTGGACCCACTTTAACCCATTTTCCCCATCCGTGGAACGAAGTCCAAAGTCTTTGCAGATTTTATCAAAAATTTGTTCTAAACCCAGGTACATTTGCATTTTACCACTTCTCTCCCCTTATTTTTGTGTAGTACGCAAAATGATTCACCGCAATGTGGCCAATCGCGCTCGCTAAAATAATTATTGCTGCATTAATCCAGCCAGGGAAATAAACAATGCTTCCAAGTAGCAATGCTCCGATGGAATAATCGATTTGGTCAAATGGTGTCCATGATTGCCCGCTTGAGATTCCAAATTGTCGTTTGAAAAAGCTTTTTGTCGCGTCTCCACATAATGCTCCAAAACTTGCAAGCAAACTCCAGAGAAAAGGAGAAACCGCAACAGGCCAGTAGAGTTGTGATGCAGCCACCCCGACAACTGTTCCTGCAATTGTTCCAACAATCAGCCCTCTCCACGTTTTGTTGTCGCCGAAGATGCGTCTGCCGCGGAATGTCTTTCCAAAATCAAGCGGCGTGTTCCAGTTGATGCGCCGCGCGAACACCGGTGCCATGTTTGCGATGTACGCTGGAATCATCAAATAAAATAATTCAATCATGTGTGCCTCGAACTGATGAACCGGTCAAGCGCCGAGGCAATCCCGAGGACCGCCACCACGAAAAAGAACACGAGCGAGAACTCGACCGCGACTGTGTAGACGATGAAGAAGAACATTCCTGCCGCGGCCATCTTGGAGGGCCAGCGATGGGTGGTGGAGAATTTTCCTTTGATGGCTGCAAATGCCATAGCAACCCCGATTGCGAGGATGACGAAAATGATGATGTGCCAGTAGCGGGCGAGCGCTGGGACAAAAACTGCTGCGAGGAGTCCGGCAGGGTAGAAGAGCATATCCGCGATGGTGTCAAGTGCGCTTCCCCATGGGCTGTGCAGGTTGAATCTTCTTGCGATGAATCCGTCAAGGACATCGGTAAGTCCGCCCAGAACAAATGCGCCAACAAAGAGAGTTTCGTTTCGTGTCGCTGCCGCGTAGGCTAAGAACGGAACGAGGAGGATGCGCAGCGAGGTAACAGCATTCGCTATGTTCATGTTTTTGTGCAAAGCGGCTGGTATTTAAATGGGTATCGTGTGTTGGAGTGGTCATTTTGGCGAAATCTTTTTAAAGGGTTTTTGGTTTGTGCCCTGTATATGGGAAAAGAGGGGAGGAGCAAGGTAGTTATTGTACTGTTACTGCTCGTTTTTTTTGCCTATTTTCTATTTTCCTGGAAAATACCGTGGCAAAGTCCTTCGGGTTTGCAAACCGCAGAGTCCAATATTCCTCCAGTTTATCAAGAACAAAACATAAGTGCGCAGCAAGGCACAGAGCAGTCAATCAATCTTTCGGAATGGTTTAGTGATCCTGAAGGAGCGAATCTTACGTTTGCGCTTGATACTTCTGATGCGACACTTGAAGGGGACGTGGTGAAATTCACCCCTACGAGTGCAGAAAACTACGTTCTGACGGTTATTGTTTCAGATGGTGAAAACACTGTTTACAAACCAATAACAGTTCTTGTTGAGGAAAATCCCGAGTATATTGCTCCGGAAAGTGAGCCGCCGATTGAAGAAAGTGCGAATGCACCTCCTGAACCCGAACCAACTCCTGAGCCAGAACCCGCTCCTGCGTCATCTCGTGACAGTAGTGTTGAACGAACAATTTTTGTCGCGCCTACTATCGGGCAAGCCCTTTTGAATAGTTCTGATAATACTGCTGTTTCTCAAAATAACGCAACAGTGTCTCAAGAACTTACTGCATTTTTTGTCAACGTTGCGGATTCGGATGGAAATACTGTTCAAAACATTACTGATTGGCGCAGGAATGGGACGAGTATTGCACTAGTGAACCTGCCTTTTGAAACAAACATCAGTACTGCAGGGGGAGCAGTAGAAGACTATAGTCAATTCAACTTGGCAGCAACCCTTGGAGTGGGCGCGTCAAACGCAACGTTTGCTGAAGGAAAAGTGGGTGGGGCATACCGCTTTGATGGAACTGATGATCAGCTGAACCTTACGGCGGGGATGTCGTATATTGAAGGCCTCAACGCGGGAAGTATTGAGTTTTGGTATAAGTCAATTGATACTACAACAACATATATTCCTATTTACAGTGTCAACGACAAAGACGCAACTACAGATTTTGCTAGCCTTTTTCTGGGAGATACGTCGGCGTCTTGGACTAATGAGAGTGTCTCGTTCCTCCACCGCAGAGGGGGTACGGGTCGGCTAGAAGTTGCAGTCGTTAATGGAAACGCGTATTACAAAGATCTGGCCTGGCATCATTTTGTTATTATTACGGGAAACGGCAATAACAGTATTTTTGTTGATGGGGTTCCCCACAATCTTAGCTACGCGGTGGGTAGTGCTACAACTAACGAGTTCTCGGATATCAACAACGTTGATACGGTGATGGTGGGAAGCAGAGACCTTCCTAGCGATGAGTTTGGTGCGGGAGTGATTGATGAGTTCCGTGTTTACAACCGTTCGCTCACGCATCACGAGGTAGTCCAGCTCTATCGTGATGGGAATGGGGGCAATCATTCTCGCACGCTCGCAAGCCAGGAAGTTGTTCTTGGTGATGTTTGGAGTGTGAACGTCACGCCTAATGATGGCGGACAGGATGGCGCGAGTGTGCTTTCGAATAGTGTTGTGATTGTTTCAACGTTATTACCAACAATCGCGCAGGTTATTCTGAATAGTACAAGTGGAAATAACACAGTTAGCGAAAACCTTACTGTTTACATCATTAACGCAACAGATTCCTTTGGTCCTGTGCAAAACATTACTGATTGGCGCAGGAATGGAACGAGTATTTCGGTGTTGAACATGCCGTTTGAGACGAATACGACCAGCACTGTGTCAGGCGCGATTCTTCGTGTCTGGACTAGTTGGAGGGGCGTATACGTTTGATGGAATAGATGACATGATAAACATCACTAACACTATTAGTATCAATCTTACCAGCAGCTTTACAATTGGAATGTTTGTGAAGCCCAACTCGTTTTCCGATTATCAAAATCTTCTTTTTAAACCAACCACGGGTGATAATGCACAATTTGGGATAATTATTCCTGAAACAGGTATTTGGAGTGCTCAGGCAACTACGGGGGGAAATACCGCTGGGGCGCAGCTAGTAGTAGGTCAATGGTCATATGTTGCGTACACGTTTAATGGAACTCACATACTTACTTATGATAACGGATCGCTTGTCACGAGCAAGGCAGTCACCGTTACAACGAATGGACAAGATCTTACGATTGGCGCAGATACTGTTTTTGGAAGATATTTTAACGGTAGCATTGATGAGTTCATGATTTTTAATCGTACTCTTTCCGCAAATGAACTGAGGCAGATTTATCTTGATGGTAATGCGAGCAAGCATGTTCAAACTCTTGTAAGCCAGGAGCTTGTTACGGGGGACGGTTGGAGCGTTAACGTCACGCCTAATGATGGGGGACAGGATGGCGCCTCAGTACTTAGCAACGAAGTTACCATTGTTGTAAACTGTCTTGGAACGATTACTAGCAATACGACGTTAACGCAGAATGTCACAGGAACAGCGAATTGTGTGACTGTTGGTGCAAGCAACGTTGTGTTGGATTGTGCAGGATACACGATGACTTGGAATACTGATGGGGGAAACAATGACGCTGCAATTTTGGTGGCAGACGTCACGAATGTTACGGTGAAGAACTGTGTGCTCTTCGATAATGTGAACACAGGATCGCTGGGTGTTGGAATCAATCTTACTCGTACTAACGATAGTGTGGTTCAAAATAACACGATTAGGACTAATGGGACAAATAGTAACTACGGAATAAGTCTTCACAGTGGTTCGAACAGAAATACGATAATAAACAATACGATATTCACGAATGGTACTGGGGGGAGTAATGTTGGGATTTATCTGGCCGCGTCTTCTAATAATAACATAACGAACAATTCTATTACTACAAATGGGACAGACAATAACATGGCGATTTATCTTCATTGGATTATTAGTGGTGACTATCGGCCTTCTGATAATAATTCTATAGAAAACAATACGTTGCGGGCAAGGGGTTCAGCTGGTAGTAATTATGGGATTTACTTCCATGGCTCGTCAAATAATAACGTCAGCAACAACAATATTACTACTAACGGCACTGATAGCAATTTCGGAATGTTTTTGTACACAGTCGGAACGTATTCGGACAACAACCGGATTAACAACAATACTATTGCGACCAATGGAACAGCCAGTCTCAATTTAGGAATACGATTGTATACTGCAAGAAATAACAACATAACGAACAATACTATTACCACCAATGGAACAAGCACAAATTATGGTATTTGGGCACAAATAAATTCAAATGACAACTTATACTACAACAATAGCATAAGTACTGATGGCTCGTCAAGTGACAATTACGGAATATACTTGTCCGAAACTTCACACGCGCAAAACATTACGAACAACAATATTAGAACTAATGGAACAACTCTTAATTACGGAATCTACGTTGTCGGCTTGTTTAGTTCAAACAACCACAATATTGACAACAACACAATTACCACCAATGGAACAGGAACTGGTAATTATGGAATTTTTACACTAACAGGGTCAAACATCAACATTACCCGAAACGTAATCCGAACATATGGTACTAGCAGCAACATTGGAGTTTATTTGAGTACTGAAACTAACAATAACAACTTGGTTAGTAACAATACAGTAACGGCCACTGGAACAACAAATAACAATATTGGATTACGTCTTGACGCGCTTACAAGCAGCACTGTTACCAGGAACGTAGTTCGAACAAGCGGAACCGCAACAAATTATGGAATCCAGATCGGAGATAGTTCGTCCAGTAACACTATCGACAACAACAATTTCACCATTGCTGGAACCACCAATGACAACTATGGAGCGTACATAACTTCCGCAAGTAATACGTTGTCACGAAACACCTTTCAGACAGATGGTACAAATAGTAACTGGGGAATCTTTATATCATCTTCTAATACTAATGTGGTGTACAACAACACTATTAGAACTAATGGTACGGGGGGTAGCAATTACGGTGTCATCATTTCTACTAGTTTACGAAGCATAATAGATAATAACACTATCCAAACTAACGGAACCAGTGATAATTACGGAGTCTTCCTGCAAGCATCAGCAAACACTAATCGTGTTGATAACAACACTATTACGACTTTGGGTAGTGGTGGGAATAATTATGGAGTGTTGGTGAGTGCGTCTACGGGTAATAATTTCACCAGGAATTGGATGCGGCTTAATGGGACTGGTAATAATTACGGGTTGTTCCTTACAATGTCATCGAACAATAATACGTTGCAAAATAATACGATAACGAATAATGGAAGTTATAGTTATGGAATATTCTTGAACAGCAGCAGCGATAATTATGTTAACAATACCATTCTCAACACCACTGAGTGGATTTTCCAAAACAGCGGAAACCTCAATAATTTCACAAACACCACCTTACAAACAGGAAACGGAAGCATCAGGTTCAACGGAACGTTCACAATTAATGGTTTGCAAAATGTTACTCAGAATGCGACGAATATTACTAATAATAGTGCGTATGTTAATAGTAGTAATTTGTCTTTCTTAAACACAACTGCACAAATCATTTTTAACGGAATAACGTTTGTAGTTCCGCAGACGATTGTGAGCATAACTGACGATGGCGTGTTTGCGTATTGCTCAAGTTCACAGTGCACGAATCAGAGTTATTCTTCTGGTGTGTTTGTGTTTAATGTTTCTCAGTTCACCACTTACTCAACGACTGAGCAAGGGATTAATATTAGTTTGACGAAGACTGACAATCCCGATCCATTGAATATTTCAAACACAACTATTCTTAATTATAGTGTTATTGTGAATGTGACTGGTGGTTTGGCGGTGAATGTGACTTTGCTGGACTTTTTACCTCCGGAAGCAACGTTCATCAACAGTTCTCCGGGAAACACGAGTAATAATACTTGGTTGATTGGCAATATGACTAGTACTGCGTTTAGCGTTAATATTACTGTGAATATTACTCCGAATTTGGCTAACGGCATACTGTTGAATAATAGTGCGAATATTTCGTATCAGAATGTTTCTGGTTCAAACTTTAGTGTGCAAGTGACTGAGCAGACGAACATCAGTAATTCTACTTTGGTGTGTCCTGCAACGATTACGCAGAATACGACGCTTGTGCAAAACTTGAGTGGTTCTGCAAGTTGTATAAATATTGGTGCAGATAACATCACTCTGGACTGTAACGGGTATTCAATCACGTGGAATACTGCGGGTGCGGACAGTAATTATGCGGTTCTTGCGGGGAATAGAACGGGTGTAACGGCTAAGAACTGTATTCTTATTGATGGGAATGTTGCAAGCGTAAGGTCTGTTGGAATTAACTTCACAAGTACCAACACGAGCACGGTTCTTAACAATACAGTGAGGACAAATGGAACAACAAACAACTATGGACTCATTATCCAAAATAATTCGTTTAACAACACTCTTACAAACAACACGATACGAACTAATGGAACCAGTTTCAACTATGGAATCTACCTCTTTTCCTCAACCTATAACAACACCCTGCACAACAATACTATTCAAACTGACGGAGACAGCAACTTCAACTACGGAATCGTTCTTGAAACTTTGAACTCGAACAACGTTGTAAGCAATAACACAGTGAGTACGAACGGAACCAGCGACAACTACGGAATTAATATTTTTGATTCGGGTTCGAACAATGTTGTAAGCAATAACACGGTGAGCACGAACGGAACCAGCAACAGCAACTACGGAATCCTTCTTCAGTTGAATTCGAATAACGTGAATAATAACACAGTGAGCACGAGCGGAACCAGCGATAACAATGGAATCTATATTTCCAGTTCGTCGAACAATGTGACGGGCAACATGGTGAGCACGAGCGGAACCAGCGACAACAATGGAATAGTTGTAGGTGCAGTTGCGAACAACAACGTTCTTAATAACAACACGATTCAAACGCAAGGAACAAGCAACACTAACTACGGTATTTACCTTACTTCTACCGTTTCTGGAAATAACTTGACAGGAAACGTTATTACAACAAATGGAACGAACAACAACCATGGAATACGTTTGCAAACAAGTGCGAACAATAACACGTTCAACAACAACTTTGTCACCACTCTCTCAAGTCTCAGTTACGGAATCTCCCTTTTGAGGAGTTCTGATAATCGTTTCAACGGCACCACACTTAACTTTACGAAAGAATGGATTCACAGTGGTGTTGGGATGTTGAACAACTTTTCCAACACGACGTTCCAGACGGGAAATGGAAGTATTAACAGCACTCCGCTCTGGACATTAACCGGTCTGCAAAACATCACGCAAGTGCGTTTGAATATTACAAACAATAGCGCGTTCTCAAACAGCACCAATCTTACTATGATCAATACGACCGCGCAAATAATTTTTAATGGACTCACTTCGATTAATCCGCAGTTTATTGTGGATTTTGAGGATGATGGCACGTATGAAAACTGCAGCAGTGTACAATGTTCCAAGCAGAGTTATGCGAGTGGAAGGCTTGTTTTCAACGTCACTAGGTTTACTACGTATTCGACTACTGAAAGTGGAATTAATGTGTCGTTAACTAAAACGGATAGTGCTGATCCTGTGACTGTAGGTGATACATTCACGTATGCAATCACGGTGGTGGTTAACGAGAGTACTGCAACAAACACTACTCTGGTTGAATCGTATCCTTCGCAGGTCACGTACGTTAGTTCTCAACCAAGTCCGGTGAGTGGGAGCAGTAATCAAAACTTTAGCCTTGAAAACCTCACCAATACAACATTCATCGTCAACATCACCGTAACTGCCAGCACTGCGGGAACTGCGACTAATAATGCGACGTTGTTTTATCTTAATGCGACGAATCAATCGTTGAACGCGTCAGTAGTAGAAACCACAACAATCACTGCAGCACTTGGTGGTGGAGGTGGTGGTGCAGGCATAGGTGGGGCTGGCATAATAAGTTCAGCAGAGGAGATTAAAGGAAGGGGTAATGTGTCTGAGTTTGAGCAGCCGTTACAGGAGCAGCCCGCGCCTACTGAGCCAACGGATACAGAAGATAGAAGGGGGAGTGGTTTTAAACCAGTTCTGGAAAACGAAACAGTTGGTGTTGGACTGGAATATGGGGCGTTCATGGAAAACGTCAGCGTCATTTCACCTATTTCTAAACTGATTTCTGAGCATAAAGGAATAGTTTTAACCGGGAAATTTTTGTTGCTAATTTTCTTGCTTGTTTTGCTTGTCTTCCTAGGAATCATAACGTACAGACGTTTGAAGAAGTTCCTGCGTAAACATCATGTACGTTTCCTTGCAGGAATTAAAAACGCAAAGCCTGTTCCTAACAAAGTTCCCTCACTTGCCCCTGCTGATGAGCTCAAGAAAAGGCTGAACAAAGTACACGTGCAGTCACGTGTAATTTCCAGACAGGTCCATCATCTCGCGAAGGCAGTTAGTCTCGATAAACTTAGTAGGCCGGTTATGTCACAGTTAGAAGTTAAAGAGTTGCTTGAGCCGAAGATAGTTCTTGAAAACATTACGCTTGCCAATAAAGTTAATGCGCTTAAATCAAGTGCGCAGAGTTTGAAGGATTCAGTCACTCTCGATAAACTTAGTAGGCCGGTTATGTCACAGTTAGAAGTTAAAGAGTTGCTTGAGCCGAAGATAGTTCCTGAACACGTGGCGCTTACCAATAAAGTTAACGCGTTGAAATCTGTTGCGAAGAGCTTGCGAAAACAGCTTGCCCATAATTCTGTCGGAGCAATCGGGCAACCTCCACAGGCGAGTGTGAAAGAAAGTGCAGAGACGCAGAAGGTAAAAGACGTTCCGAACCTTCTTATTCCCATATCTCCTGTTCCACTCGGGGAAATGACTAGGAAGGTAAACAGCATAGAGTCTGAAGCAAAAGAGATAGCGCATGCGCTTAATGAGTTGAAAACAACAAAAGGGAATGGTCGCAAAAAAGAAAACCTTTAAAAACAAAAGTCTCCTTGTGGTATTAAAACGAGGTGAATATGTTAACGCCCTATGATTGGGTTTACGGCATTACGGTGCTTACTGCGGTGGTGTTGAGTGTCATTGCGGGTTTTCTTGCGTTAAGCCTATTTGATTCTGCTCGTCGGACTCACTTGAGCGCTTGGAAGCCGCTTATTGTAGCTCTTGTCTTGTTTGCTGTTGAAGAGCTTCTTGGGGCATTGAAGGTCTTTGGTGTCTGGAAAAGCGTCTGGCTCACGCACGTGATTCCAAGTTTCATCCTCTTATTCCTGATTGTCGCATTGGTTCAGCAGATCGCTGTCGCAAAGGGGTATTACGAATGAGTCTTGGAGCAAGTCTTGCACAGGCGGCCCCGTTGTATAATTTGGGGCTGGTCATCATTGCGTTGATATTGTTTTACCGTTTGTTCACGTTGAATGTTCGTGATCGTCATGCTTACTTGTTGCCTTGGAAGATTATTTTTGCGGCGCTTTTCATATTCATTGTTGAAGAAATTCTGACGGTCTTGCGAGGGCTTGATTTTGTCACGATTCCGATTCATATCAACGGATTCTTTGAAGTGCTGATTATCGGCACGTTCATTTACGCGCTTCTCTTGCAGAAAGAGCATGTCAAAAACCTGTAGGTTTTTGACTACACGAAAATCCACAGTAGTATGACTTATTTGTGGGTTTTCGATGTGTGAAGCAACTTTGATTTTTGTTGGTACTTATTGTATCGTCACGCTGATTTTTTGCAGGGTGAGGAGTTCTCCGTCGCTTGCGGCTAAAGAATAAGTCCCGCTGTTTTCTACCACGAGTTTGTTTTCTGAGATTCGCGCTCCGCCCTGTGCTGACTGGACGGTGAACGCGAGCAGGTCTCCATCAGGGTCGAAGAAAGCATTCGGTAGCGTGAGTTCAAACGGTCCGTTGCTGGAGAACTCGTTGGTGGGTAAGTCCCAGGTGGGCGGCAAGTTGAGCACCGCTCCGCCTGTTGTTTGCAGACTGGTGAATCCTGCGAGTATTCCTATTAACAGAAGGACAAATGCGGCGTACCAGAGTTCTTTCATTTCGATTCTAACCTCTTTTAAACATAACTGGATTGAAATAGGAAATTGCGTGCATTTCTTGGTTAGTTTCACGCAATTTTCGTGTGTGTCACCATCTTTTTCCTTCTGACTGTTCCGCACACGTTGCATACTTTTACAATCATTCTGTTTCGAATGCGCGTCCTGCCAAGCAACGAGTTGCATTTCTTGCAATAGCTCCCGCGTAAACGAGTAGGAATGTGCATCCGTGAGCGTGAAGCGATTGTTCGTGCCAGTTTGATGTATCGCTGCGCATAGTTTTTGTGCAGTTGAGCCTGCTCAAACAGTGCTTCAATCTGTTCAAGTGGCTTGGCTTGTTTCATAGTAATGTTTATAATATTCGAGTCAAGGGCGTATATAAACATTTGGTACGAATATGAGCTGGCTCAAAAATCTGTTTGTGAAAAAGAAGACCCTGGATGAAATTAGGGCGTGGGTTGCGGAAAGCCAAGATCCCTCTGTTGATTTGATCCGCGCGGTCTTGGTTAAGATTGATTCCTGTGCGCTTCAGCGGTCAGAAAAGCAGAGGGAAGCAGATAGACTCACTAGTTTGAAGTTGAGCCTGCAGGAACAACATTCACATATAGTGCAGGAAAAAGAGGAGTTCGTTTCGAGGCCTGAATACAAGAGTCTCAAAGAGCACATCAGTGGAGTCATCAAACAGCGCAAGGTGATAGAGGCGGAGATTGACGCGCTTTTCGGCCCGCTTAAGTCAGTTATTGGGCAGTATGCGCAAGTTGCCAAGATTCCTAAGTTCAGCGGGTACGCGGATGACTATGTTGACGCGCTCATTCATGATTATGATGTGGGTATTGCAAAACACGTTCCATTGATTTGCGCAAGCATCATGCAAGGAAAGATAACTGTCGTAAACTCCCAGGAAGCAATAGGATTTCTCAACGAGCTGAAAATAGATAGGTTGAGCAAGTTGATTCATTCCTTTGCCGCTACGCGAAAGCATGAAGAAGAGGTCAAGGCTTCGCTTGGAACAAACGAGTTGGTGTGCCAGCACGAGCATTTTCTGCAATTAGTGGATGAAGTGCAAAAGGATATCGCTGAATTGGAAAGTCAGATTGCAAGTGTGGTGCTTCCAATTGACGAGGAGTTCCGCAAAGAGTTAGCGCTTCTTTTGGAGCCGCACAGGGTGCTTCTTGTCGAGGGCAGCAAGTCCGGGTAAATTTTTCCCACTCAAGAATTCAAGTGTCGCCCCGCCACCAGTGGAGAGGTGCGTGTATTTTTTCTCAAGTTTGAGCTTTTCGATGATTTCAAGGGTATCGCCACCACCGATTAAAGTTATCGCTTTTGCTTTCGCAAGCGCTTTGGCAATCGCGATTGTGCCATGCGCAAACGACTTTTGTTCGATAAGTCCCATAGGTCCGTTCCAGAAGACTGTTTTGGCTTCTTTGACAATCGCAACGTAGGCTTCTTCTGTCTCGGGTCCTATGTCCAGTCCTTTCATTCCTTTTTTCATCTTGTCGCAAGAAACTATTCCTTTGTTTGTTGAAACATCCAAAGGCAGGATTATCTTTTTGGAGTGCAACAGTTTTCGTGCAGCCAAGAAAGTGAACATCATCGCTCCGCCGATAAGGATTGCGTCTGCCCTCTTGAGCAGTTTTTCAATAACGGGAAGCTTGTCCCTGATTTTCGCTCCGCCAAGAAGGACCACGAATGGCCGTTTAGGTTTTGACAACAAAGGAGTGAGCATGCTAATTTCTTTTTGAAGTAAAAATCCTGAGTAGGATGGCAAGAGTCGTGTTATTGCGTCCACGCTTGCGTGTGCGCGGTGGCAGGTCCCGAATGCGTCGTTGACGTAAAGGTCGCCAAGTTCTGCGAGGTAGCCTGCGAATTCAGCATTGTTTTGTTCCTCTTCCGCGTAGAACCGCACGTTTTCAAGAAGGACAATCTCTCCGGGT
>JAGVYM010000012.1 GCA_018303245.1 Candidatus Woesearchaeota archaeon
CATCCCTTCCGGATATGACATCATCAAAATTATTCAGCACCTTGCACAAGAGCAAGGAACAGCAACCAACATCAAAAGCGCGCAGACGCGCAAGAACGTGATTGACGCGCTTGAACGAATGATACAACACTTACGATTGTTTAAGGCAACGCCGCCAAATGGGCTGGCAGTTTTTTCTGGGAATATTGCGTCAGTTGAAGGACGTTCGGACGTTCGTGTCTGGAGCGTTGAACCACCGGTCCCCATCCAAACCCGCATGTACCGCTGCGACAAAAACTTCCAGCTTGAACTTTTGCGCGAATTATTGGAAACAAAAGAAGTCTACGGACTCATCGTCCTTGACTCCCGCGACGCAGCAATCGCTATCCTCAAAGGAAAAACAATCATTCCTTTGATATCAACACACTCCCACATCCCTGGAAAGATGAAAGCAGGAGGACAATCAAGCGTGCGATTCGCCCGAAACAGGGAAATCGCGGTCAACGACCACTTCAAAAAAGTTGCGGACATAATGAAAGACCAATTGTTCCATCTTGAAGGACTTAAAGGAATAATTATCGGTGGACCAGGACCGACTAAGTATGATTTTGTTGACAGCGGCCACATCACTGCACACCTCCAGAAAAAAATCATCGGCATCAAGGATCTAAGCTATACGGGAGACTTTGGACTTGAAGAACTCTTAGAAAAAAGTGCAGACACTTTGGCAGCTGAAAGCGTTATGGAAGAGAAAAAACTCGTCGGAAAATTCCTCGAGATGCTTGCCATCAAGCAAGAATTGGTCACGTATGGTGAAAAGAATACGCTCAAAGCGCTTGAGCTAGGGGCAGTTGCCACGTTATTGCTCTCCGAAGCATTAGATGAGCAAAAAATAGAGCAATTTGAAATAACTGCAAAAGCGTTCTCAACCGAAGTCTTTATTATCTCCACCGAAACACGGGAAGGAGTACAACTGCGCGACATCGGAAAAATCGGTGCAATCCTGCGCTACCCAATCGTATGAGTGACCTAGAAAAATCATTCGCTGAACTTTTTCCTGCAAAACAAATCCCTTTCTGTACTGTTGAATATAGCGGACGGCTCAAAGCCTACAACGCGCGAATCCAAATGCGCGGAAACTACATCACTGTTGTTGCAAGCAAAACTTGGCGAGGAATTTCCCCATCCATTCTTAAAGGACTTTACCAAGAACTTTTAGTTCGCGTGTATAAGATAAAAAAACAAACAATACACATGGACTTGTACCATCACTTCATGCGCAGCCTGCCGCGAATTGCACCCAAACGAAAAACACATCCAGTCTTGGAGCAAAGTTTCCATCGCGTGAACGGAACCCTCTTCATGGGCATTCTTGAGCAGCCGAATTTACGAATTGGACGAGGAGTCAACCGGCTGGGGACGTACGAGTATGCAAGCGATACTGTTTCCATAAGTTCAATCTTGCTTGAACATCCTGAGTTGATGGATTATGTGATGTACCACGAGCTGCTTCATAAGAAACATCAGTACACGGCAAGCAAAGGACGCAGTTGCCACCATTCGCCTGCGTTCTTAGCGGAAGAGCGAAAGTTTCCGAATGCTATGGTGTTAGAGCAAGAACTGCAAAGACTTGTGACTCAGATGAAGAGAGTATGGTTTTGGTAACTTTTTGTAAACATCACCTTTTTAAACCCGCTTTCCCTTAGTTTTCGCATGGTACGCATCTTCGCAGCAGGGGATTTGCACTCAGACAGGGTTCGCGCAAAAGAGCTTGCACAGCACGCAATGGAGCAGAACGTAGATCTTATTTTGCTCAACGGCGATTTGGTCGAAGAAGATGATTCCGAAGGAGTCCTACACTATTTTGTGAAGACGGGAAAACCAGTCTTTCTCATCCCGGGGAACCATGACTGGATGGCCACTGACTTTCTTGCGCAACGCTATAATGTGACCAATCTCCATGGAAAATCACTCATGCATGGAAGCACGGGAATCTTCGCGTGTGGGGGGACCAATATGGGACAACTTACTGAAGTTGAGATCTATCAAACCATCAAGGATGCGCACTCACAGCTCAAAGCGCCAACTAAGAAAGTTCTGTTAAGCCACATTCACCCGGCGGGAACAAAAATGGAAATGTTCTCACAATTTGTCCGTGGAAGCGTAGGCCTGCGCAAAGCAATCGAAGCGATGAAACCCGACCTTGTCCTCTGCGGGCACGTCCATGAAGCAGAAGGAATCGAAGAAAAAATTGGGAACACATTAGTTGTTAACGTGGGCAAGAAAGGAAAGATTATTGATATTTGATTAGGTAAGTTGTGCCAAATTTAAATACGCCTTCATGTTGTTCTTGAGCAAACTATAATCTGCCTTAATCTGGCGCTCGAACGAGCTGATGAACGGCGAATAGACATATTTTTCGAATATGATTCTTATCACGTAGAATAACGGTTTGACTTCCCAACGGTTCTCGTAATCGGTCTCTAAGAGGATGTCGAAACTAATAATTGCCTTACCCTCTTGCAGCTTCACTTTCTTTCCGTCACGCTCGACAACAACATCTTTTATGCCCTGGAACTGAACATTCATCTTGAACAAACTCTTTGCGTAATCAGTGAACTTCTTGAAAATAATCCATTCGAGCGTCACGTATTTACCTTCCGGACGCACACTCTCATTCTGATGTGAATCAATAACCCAATAACCCGTATCTGCAGCCCACTGGCGGACTACAGTGATAAGTTCTTTCATGTCAAACAAGCCCTCGTAGACAAGCTTGTCACCCTGTAAAATCATGAGTCTTTCTGCCATATTACTTGATGTCAACTCCCAACGCGCTTCTGATAGCGCTTGCCATGCTCCCGCCTTCCGCAAGAACCATGTCTTCCCAGTAATCACCAATCTTGTATTTAAGAATCTTTTCCCGGAAGAACTTTTCCAGCCAGGTCATGAAGGCCCCGCCCTTAAATTTCTCCTGCCAATCAAGCTCAAGAATAGGGTCAACTTTCACCCACACTTGCCCTTCACTCGTCTTTATCTTCTGTCCGTCCTTCACAATCTCCACCTCATTTATATTGTGAACATGCACACCAACATTGACCTGATACCTCACATACCCTGTAATTTTCTTATTTCCTTCCCAATCCTGGTCATACCTTTTTCCAGTCTCGCGAATCTCCTGCTTATATGATGGAACCTGCACGAAATAATCGTTCTTCAGATACCAGTCACGAATGGCATTCGTCAACGCAGCACTATCAAAAAATCCGTTATGCATAATATTTGTAGATGGCTGTCCGAATTTGCCCATACACGCACTACTACCAAACTCCGTTTATAAACATTTGTCTTACCTACAGTTTTACTGCATGTCTCTTTTCGAGAAGAACTCGCCACCTTCCTTGACAGGGTAGTACGCGGTGACTTTCATGTAGTTGAAGATAAAATCACGAAGCTTCAGCGCAGCTGTGTCAATCTCTTTTTTATGAAATTCAAACTTGCTCTTCAAGACGCGCTTCACAATAAGATCACGGAACGGTTTCAAGATAGACTTCTCCCACTTGTTATTTGGGTCAATCAGAAGATACACTGCGCAGTCAAGCTCAAACTCCCCTTTCTGCGCCTTGATTTTCTGGCCGCGCCAGTTGATTTCCACATCCTTAATTCCAAGCATGTGATAATCAAGATCCATTTTATACATAAATAAAGCATTTCCTTCCTCTGGTTTTTTCTCCCAACGCCAACGGATACGCATCTCTTTTCCAGCTGTAGGATGGTCGCGCTGGACATAGAATACTTCCTGAAAGTCAGGGTCATCTTTTGGCGCCCAACCGTTCTGCTGGCCCCAAAAACGAAGCAATTGGTACAGATACTCAAGATTGTAGGTATCTTTGATGCTTATGTTCCAGGACTTAACCTCCGTACGCATGTTCTTCTTAAAATCAGACAAACGATGCTTAAGCTCGTTTTCAGGAGGAATCGGCTGCTGGAAGGCCATGCTTGCTTCAGAGGAAGAGGTAATTTATAAAAGTAGTGGGTGCCATATACGGGAAACATTAATAAACGAACCCGGAGGCAAACCTTGTATGTTGGTTGGAATCGTCGGAAAGGCCAATACTGGAAAAAGCACGTTCTTCAAAGCACTCACACTCGCAGACGTGCTTATTGCAAACTATCCGTTTGCCACCATCAAGCCCAACCACGGCGTCGCTTTTACGAAAATTGATTGTATTTGCGGAGAACTTAACACTCAGTGCAATCCGCGCGTAGGCGCATGTATCGGCAAAAAACGGTTCGTCCCTGTTGACGTCCTTGACGTCGCAGGACTTGTCCCTGGTGCCCATGAAGGAAAAGGAATGGGAAACCAGTTCCTTGACGACCTGCGGCAAGCAGACGCGTTCATGCACGTTGTTGACATGAGCGGAGTGACCAACGAACGCGGAGAACCAGTCAACGCAGGACATGACCCTGCATTTGACATCAAATTCCTTGAGAACGAACTTGACTTTTGGATACTTGCCATCATAAAAAAAGGATGGGACAAACTCGCGCGACAGGCACAACACGAAGGAAAAGTATTGCCTGCGTTGACCAATCAACTTTCAGGACTCAAAGTGACGGAAAGCATCGTCGCAAAAGCTGTTAACGAACTCAAGATGGACCCTTTAAGTCCGATTGCCTGGACTGACGAACAACTTCTTTCCCTTGCGACACGAGTGCGCAAAAAAACAAAACCCACACTCATCGTCGCAAACAAGATGGACCTGCCTAACTCTCTTGAAAACCTTGAACGGTGCAAGAAACAATTCCCTGACTACGTAATGATTCCGGTCTCGGCAGAATCTGAACTTGCTTTGCGCGAAGCGGCGAATAAGAAACTGATATCGTACGTGCCGGGCGATTCTTCTTTCACGGTAACTGGAAACTTAAGCGACGGGCAGAAAAAAGGACTTGAATACATCAAGAAAAACGTGCTTGACAGATTTGGAAACACCGGAGTCCAACAAGCAATCGATGCCTCGGTTTTCCAGCTACTCCACTATCTAGCAATTTTTCCCGCAGGAGTCGGAAAACTCGGCGACTCGCACGGAAACATCCTTCCTGACTGCTTCTTGCTTCCACCAGCGAGCACGGCATTTGACTTCGCAAACAAAATCCACACTGACCTCGCGAAAAACTTCGTCGCAGCGATTGATGTCAAGTCAAAGCGGAAAATAGGAAGAGACACTCTTCTTAAGAACCGCGACGCGATAGAAATAATGACGAGCAAGTAGATCATCTCTTATTTTCTGAGTATGCAAGTGCTTGTTTTTCCAACTCGTTTTGAACAGCTGCATATATTAATTTGCACGCTTCAGCACGCAGTATCCCACTATTTTGTTGCAAGTACCTTCTTTGATGGACTTGATAATATGCGCTACGAGGCAGGATATTTGTGTTTGATATTCTTCTTTTAAAAACTATTGACTCACCCATCAATAATTCCCAAGAGCTTGTCAATCATCACCCTCGCGATAACCTTATTTTTACCCATATGCTTGGCGTGATACAACGCGGTGTCAGCTTCCTTAATCATCATCTCGCGCGAAACAGAACTGTTCATACAAGTGAACAAACCAATGCTTGCAGTAAGTGGACAAATCTCCTCTATTTTCTGGCGGAGTTTTTCAGCAGCGTCCTTTGCATCCATCCCTGAAAGCGGCAAGGCAACAAGGAATTCCTCCCCACCATACCGGTAAACAATGCTTTCCTTTGGCATCACTGCTTTTAAGATATCTGCAATCATGCGCAAGACACGATCACCTTCAGGGTGGCCTTGCGCGTCGTTAAATCCCTTAAAATTATCCGCATCTATCATCAACACACTCGTAGGAAGATTCTCACTTTCTTGATGGGAAATAAGTGCGTCAAGCTTTGCGATGTTTCCACGGTTATTGAGCCCGGTCAACGCATCGGTGATAGCTGAGTCTTGCGCTTTCTTATATTCACTGAGGCGCGCGATTACGCTAATGAATTCATATAACACTTCGCTTATCCCTTCAAATGAAGGAATTGATTCAGTATACGCGATTACGTGTCCAATAAATTCACGGTTCACCACCAGCGGAAAGCCGAGCATAGAGTGAGGGAGCTTGTCAAGATCTTTAAGGTCTTTGAGCAGAAAATCAGTTTGCACATTTTGAATAACGCAATGCGTCTTGGTTTGCTTGATGTGCGCAAGAAGCCTTGCCTCAGCCTGTTTTCCCGCCTCAGAAACATCGAAATACCTTCCCAGTTTTCCATTCACGCACAACACCACATTTCCTAACTTGAACTTATTCACCAAGAACTGCATCGCCTGCTGCATTGCATGCTCGATGTCTTTCGCACTTGTCATTCCCTGCGAAAATTCAAGCAGCAACTTCGCACGACTTAATGATTGTTCAAGCAGAAACGCGTTTTTTGCAGCAACAGCAGCCTGCTCTACATTAAAAATAATTTCTTTTTCGTACTCTTCCTTCCACAAAGGAAGTTTCTCCCGCGCATCTGCAAGCTCTTCATCAAGCGCGTGCGGTTCGTTTGTGCGGAATGGACCCACAACAATCTGCACCTCTTCGACTTTTACAGAAACATAACGCGCTCCTGGAATTGATGCGTACGGAGAATCACTTGTGCGGTTGCGAAGCTCCTGAAAAAACGAAAGCTTGCCAAAGATGGCAGTGCTGCACACGACCGGTACCTTGAATTGCGAAGCAATTGCCTGCATCAATTCAGCCCAAACATTAGTTTTTGCACAGGAAGGAAGCATTGAGTTTTTGTAAGGTGTTTTGAATTTAAAACTATCGCTGTGGGCACATGTGAAACGTTCACAGACGTAGATTGTGAACTACTTCTGCAACTGCAGATTACACAATCGCTTGTACATCGGATGCTTCAGGAGCTCTTTGTGGTTTCCTTGCGCAAGCACTCTTCCTTTGTCCATTAAGATGATGTTATCCGCATGCTTGACTGTCGAGAGTCTATGCGCGATGATTACCTGGGTGTGCTTGCCATGCAAGTACTGGATTGCTTCCTTGATGGCCAGTTCTGTTTCACTATCCAAATGGCTGGTTGCCTCATCCATCACTAATAGGTCAGGATTGCTCATCAATGAACGAGCTATCGCGATACGTTGACGCTGACCACCTGACAGACGGACGCCGCGTTCACCTACAATAGAGCGGTATCCTTTAGGCAACTGCGTAATGAACTCGTGCGCGTGGGCTAGCTTTGCAGCACGCTCCACCTCTTTCTTGCCTGCATGAGGATTACTGTACGATATATTTTGAGCAATCGTGCGGTTGAACAAGGTTGTATCCTGCAAAATGAGCGCTGTACGTTTCCTTAAACTTGCGCGCTGTGCGCTTCTCAAGTCTATGTCATCCCAAGTAATTCTCCCTTTATCAGGGTCATAAAATCGGAGGAGCAAGAGTGCAAGCGTGGTCTTTCCTGCCCCGCTTCTTCCCACAATCGCAGTCGTGGTGCCTTTCTTAAAGCACACACTCACGTCATGCATTGTGTGAAGCCGCTTGCTATATTCAAAATGAACGTTCTCAAATCGGATCTCCTTGTACAATAAGGGAAGCGAAACTGCGTCCGGAACATCTGCAAGTGCGTCTGTTTCTGCAGCAAGGTCAAAAAGTCGACTGGCACGCTTTGTTACCCTCCCCAATCGTGTGAAGACTGAAGTCAGTTTCTCAAGGGGGCTGAAACTCAATTGTTGGTAGCTTATGAGCAGGACTAATTCTCCGATTGATAATGTGTGGTTTTTCACTGCAATTATGCCAACAACGAGCAAGACTGCACGCATTAAAGTCTCGATAATCTTTTGCAGGAGACTTTGCAAGGTCCTGTCTTTTTGCTGTTTGTACTCGAGCGTGTGATACTTGCTCCAGATATCTGCATACGCCTGCGTTTCCTCCTTTTCTTTCCCAAATGTTTTCACATACCGTAAGTTTCCAACACCATCATAAAAAGTCCTGCTTGCACTATGGTCCAGCCTGTTGATTATTATCTGCGCCTTCACAACTCTTGTCGAAATTATTTTAGTCACAAGAATGTACACAGGAATTGGTACAATAAAGATGAGCGCGAACAAGGGATAGGCCCAGAGAGTGTATCCTATCACGAAGAACAATGTGATGAACAGTACTATTAAGTTCTGCCCAAAAATTTCATAAATGACCTCGTAGATTGCGCCTCCGCCACGATCAATCTTCGCTCCCACTTCTCCTGAATCATGACGGTCATGCCACTTAAGTGGGAGATTGTAGAACTTGAGAAGCGCAGTATACCTCCAAATATCCTCCACCTGCGTTGCGATGTAAAAGCTCAATTTCTCTGCAACGACAAAGAAGAACGCAGCGATGAGCGCGAACAGACCAATAAGACCTGCTAATAATGAGCCGTGGCTCAAGCTGAGCGTGCCATGTGTGAGCCCATCCACAATCTGTTGCAATAACCTAGGCGCAGCAAGCTGGAAAAGCCCTGAAACAGCGCCGGCAAGAAGAATACCTATTGCTGGAAATTTGAGATATTTCCACACACTTTGGACGAGCAGTTCGAGAACTCCTTTAAACGTGACCTGCTCTTTCGTTACTGGTATGTCTGAAAGTTTCACTTCGGTTCCTTCAAAGCCACCAGATGTTAGAAACACCGCAAGCTTTATAAATCCCCCGTATGGACATATTTATTGGACGGCCATAGGGGTCGGGTCCCACCCAGACTCATTCGAACCTGGAAGTTAAACCGGCCTCCGTAGCGGTGTGTACTTCATTGCGAGGGAAATCCCATTGCGAGGGAAATCCGTTAAGCTGTCCACCTTTTTTTTTCAAGTTCTCTTTTTAAGAAACTCTCTCACTTGTGCAACTTTTTCAAATCGTCCTTTAGCCTCATCAGCCTCCATCTCGGCTTCAAGTGTAAGGCATAATACTTCTAAATCATCAACTTTGATTGTCGTATATTCGTTTGCAAGAAAACTCTTCCAATAAATGCCAGTTTCCTTCTCTCCAACAAACTCGACTTCAACTTCATTGATTTTTACTACGACATGCCAGGCAGGCTCTTTGGTCTTCGTCTTATACTGTTCAAAACCTTGTACGAGCCGCTCTTTGAAAATGTGCTCTATCTTTTTGAGGTTGTCAACGTGTACATCAATGTCAATATCTTTTGGCTCAACATTCATTCCTTGCAAAAGCTTGTTTGTGCTTCCAATAACAACAAACGGAATCTGTGAATTACCTAACGTGTATGCAATAATTGACAACGCTTGCTTGAATTTTTCGGAAATCATAACTCAACCACAACATCTCCAGTCTTAGGATTCACGTCCTTAATTTTTGGATGTCCTTTGAGTTTTGCCTTGATATCCTGCAAGGAATATTTTTTCTTCGCTTTGTTTAACTCGTCAATAATATCCTTAAACTCAGCATAGTGTTCGTAGATAAACTCGCCGCACTTCTGTAACTCATCCGCCTGCTTTTCAGCTTCGTGTTTGCCTTTCTGCTGCATCGCGATAAGGTTCTCGACTCGCTTTCGCTTATCTGCGAGCGCTTGCTCTTTCTGATCTGTCTTTTTATCAATCTTGACAAAATTTTCATCGATTGCAGCGCAGAATGAATCATACTTCTTTCCGTCAGGAAGCGAAAGCTTGAACGGAGCTATCTCCTTACCATGCACGTGCGCGCCAGAACCATCATTAAGCATTGACTTATACGCCTTGAAGAGTTGCTTTCTTTCTGTATCCGTTATTTTCACCGCTTGCGGGTCGACGTTTGCACGTGCGCAGACTTCGCCAGCATACAACTTTCCAAGTCCTCGTTTCGCCAATGTTTTTGAAACTGACTCGTCATCAACACCAAAATCTGATTCTTTAAGCGCAAGCACGTCACCTTTGTGCGGAGGAAGCTTATAGGCAAGACCCCGCTTGGTCGCGCGGTCCTTCCACGCTCGTTCTTCTATCGCGGCGTGCACGATACTTTTTTCGTCAGCAAGAATAATATTTCCCTTACCAAACAGTTCTATGAATAACTGTTTTTTTTCAGCCTGGGTCTCAAACGCGATACGCACAATTCGCTCGCCTTCTACCTGCTCGATGACAGTTATCTTTTTGCCCTCAAGCATTTTGCGCAGGAGCTGACAAAGACCACGCACATTCGGAGGCATCTCTGGCTTTTTCTGGGTGAGCCAAAGAGCAGTCTTCTCTATTCGCAGCAGCATCTTTCCTTTACCTGCTTTGTGAACCTGGATGTAGAGCTCATCAGGCTGGTAAATCGTGTCAACACGACTGCCTACAAGAACTTGCAGTTCTCCAACAAGGTATTTCAGTTCCAGCGCGGTGACTTCTGATTGCATATCACTGCGAGAAACTTCTTTGCTTAAATAAGCTTACTCTTCAACAAGCAAGTGGACAATTGCTGCATACGCAGGACGGGTGACCAGAATACCAACTGTGACTGCCAAGATGCTGGTGATTGCAAAGCCCTTCAACAGGCCAGCCCCTGCAAACAATAATGGAAGCAGAGATGCGCTTGTGACAAGATAGGAGCTCGTAATAACAAAGAACGCGCGCTTCAAACGGTCCTTCCAGCTTGATGTGCCTTCGGTCTCCTTTTTGAGTGCTTCATCAGTGATGATGACTTGGTCATTGACTCCAGTACCAACCGCGAGAATGATTCCGGCAATTGCTGCAAGGTCAATGTTCCAGCCAATCAATGCAGCAAGACCTATTGTGAGAAAAATCTCTGAAACTGCAGTAAAAATGATGGGAATCGCTATGATGACTCTGCGATAGACAATCATGAGGAGAGCTGCCACAGCGACAAGACTCACCAGCGCCATGATGATTGAATTTCTTAAGAACTCACTTCCCAAACTTGGCGAAATAGTATCAATACGTTCAAGGGTCAACTTCACCGGAAGTGAACCTGTCTTCAAGATAGTCTGGAGCTTGCGCATCTCTTGCAACGTGTTCTCGCGCGCAGCGGTTTCTGAATTTCCCTGCTCTCCCCCTGAAATAGAAACATCAGTCGCAGCCTTTCCACGTAACCCTGCAGCGATGCTCAAGCTTTGAACTTCGCGATCGTCAAGATACAAGACCAACGGCTCGGCAAGACTCTCGCCCTGCACAGGAATATTCTTAGTAAGCTCACCAAATCGCTCGGCCGCAGATGGGTTCACGGTAACCGCAAAGCTAAAACCACAGGACCAGCCTTGCGCACTGCTCTGACACGGCCTTTGCGGGTCGATTCCTGAACATTGCGCAGTCCTGCATACATAGGTAATGTCCTGTCCCCCACGGAACACAGTCTGGTTGGCAATCTTTGCCTCAAACTTTCCGGTAGTTTTTATTAAAGGTTCTATTTCAGCTTCAGTTGCACCTGCAATTTCAATAAGGATAAATTTTTCTGGTTCATCAAGAATACTCAAGCCGCCGGTGACAGGAGCAATGACAATATCGCTTAATCCGTAAACGTTCAAACGTTGCTGCAATGCATCAATAGTGTCCTGTACGAGATCATCCGAAACATTTCCCTCCAGTCTCATGATAATGCGGGTACCGCCCTGCAAGTCAAGCCCTTTACGCAAGTTGCTTGTCGGCGCATCAGCAACGCTAATACCCAATTGAGCCACTCCCACTATTTGAGAGAGTGTTTTGTTGCGAGTTACGTTTATCTCAACAGTTTTGTTAACAAAAACAAACGTTCCATTCACTGATTCATTAATTTCAATTGTTTTATTAATTGGAATGGTTTCTGTTTCGTTCAGTTCAGTCACATTAATAAGCGGTCTAGCTACCAAGGAATACGATTTTTTGCTCGTCTTGATTTGCACTGTTTGATTCGGACGCAGGTTGCTTACGGCAGTGAAATACTCTGCAACGCTTGTGATATCTTTGTTGTTCACCCGCGTGATGACTTCTAAAGACATAGGAGTTATTTTTGACTTAGGACCTTCCATCCCTGCACTTTCTGCACTACTATTTTTCGCGATCGCCTTGATGGCAACTCCGTTATTGAACGGGTCAGGATGAATTGCAACAGCAGCGAGCAGTAAACACACCAGCAAAATAATTACTTTGGTGTTGGCGAAAATTTTCCTAAGCTTGCTCATTTTTCCTCTCCAAATACCAACGCAAAATTCCCGCGTTCTGGAACCAAGTATAAATCATGTCAAACACAAGCCCGATTGTGACAATCAACATGATCTGACGAATTGTATCGGACTGCGCAAATATCACTCCCACAATCGAAGCAGTGATGGCAGTTCCAGTCATCAATAAACCAGTCCGCATTGCATCAGTGATACGCTCAAAAACAGTTCCTACTTTTTGCTTGAACACGCGCGAGGTCAGCAAGATATCTGTGTCAACCGCATATCCAATCAACATCAACAACGCGGCAATTCCAGCAGTACCCACCCTGATGCCAAGGAGGTCCACGACAGCGAGCGTGGAAATGATATCAGAAGCGACTGCTAGAAGAATAAATCCCGAACGGAACATCGAACGGAAGGTGATAAAGACAACGATGGACATGAGGATAAATGCGAAAATGACTGCTTTGGCGGTCTGCGCGAAAAACTGGTTCCCCAACGAACTTCCCATGGTTTCTGTACTGTACTTTCCTTCCACCAGCGGAACACCCAGCTCAGGAACGGACTTAAGTAAATCTTCACGGGTGACGTCTGCCGCCTCGATAATAAGCGCTTTTGGCTTGCCTCCTTCAGTCACCTCGCGCACATTCACATCAGCGTTCGGATATCTTGAGGCAAGAGCGCTTTCGAAACTTTCAACAGAAACAGGAGTGTCAATGGGAACAGTCATGGAAATTCCACCTTTGAGCGAAACACCTTTCTTGAACAATTCGCCAGTCTGAGCGTAATGAACACCAATCGTAAGAATACAAGCCAGCAGGAGGACAAAACTCAAAATGGTCAACTTCTTATAATGAACGTTATACAATTGAAGCAGTTTTTGTCTCACACAATCACCTGATTTCAAGAACTAGAGGGCGGTTTTTAAACATATCGGAAATCTAGACAACGACAAAAGTTAATGGACAATGGTTGTCGTTGTCTTATTAGTAAACGACAGAAGTAATGTCCTAAAACTTGTGTCGTTTACTAATCCACTTCACGCGGGTTCTTGAAAATCCATCATCCAAACAGCACGTGGAATATTCCTTCATAAAACTTCCAGCCGTCAAACAGACGCGGAATCGGAAGCATGTTGAATATGAACAGAAACAAGTTTATCTGCTTGGTCGCCTGCAAGAGCAAGAAACTGCGCGTTGTGAGCTTTTCCTGCTTCAACAACACCCAGGCCATGATAAACAGAATGAGGTTGAACGCAGGGCCAGCCACTGCAATAAGTGCGCTTGCGAGATGACTTGCCGCTCCTTCAATGCTCACATACCCTGGAATAAAGAAAATAAAGTTAAAATTAATCAGCTTGAGCACAATTCCAAGCCCAAGACCTGTATAGTGCGCATGGAATGTCGCCTGCAAACCAAACGCTAGTGCGACAAACTTATGCGCGAGTTCGTGCAAAATAAGCGCAGGAGCAGTCACGGCACAAGCAAACCAAAACGCACTTTGCATAAACCGGCCATGCTCTTTAAACATATCCTTGAAAATAAAGCCGACTGCAGCAGTCATAATGATAATGTCGATGAGTTCACGCAGAGTGAAGAGCATATCTTTTTTAAGAACCAAGACTTTAAATATTCGCCGGTTTGCTTTGCGCAGAAGCCCAGTTGACAATTAACAAGTTATAGACTTCTGCTGATTCAAAAGTAGCCATGTTTAAAAGTCGTTAACTTTTGAAACAAAATAATTCTTGAACGCAATGTCCAGGTGCAGAAGAACTTCAGGCAGGTTCTCTTTAGTGATCCCATTTGCAAGACGGCCACCACTCGCGTGCACTGTCCCACCACCACCAAAAATCGCGGCAAGCTCGCGCATGTCCGCATTACAAGAATCGCGGCGGCGCAATGCAAATTTTCCATCACGATAAAGCACAGCCACAACATCAATGCCAGCATGACTTTTCAAGACGTGCTCGCCGCTTTCCGCGGTGGCTATTGGCAACGGGCAGAGCACAAACCCAATGTTCACACTAAGATACTTCTTCAAGATGAGAGACTGCATCATCTCTTCGCAAGCCTCCTCTTTTTTCTCCTCATATTTTTTGTAAAACAAGTTGAAGCGGTCGTTCCAGAACACACCCCGCGACAATTGTTCAAGCAGTTCGGCGATTGGGTATCCGCTGGCAGCAAGCTCGGCGATTTTCCGCCCTTGTGCGTCTTCTTCCCAAAACTTCACCGCGTGAGCCATATCGCCCAACTGGCGGGCAATAGGGTCGTTTGGCAAAAAACGCTTTTGCGCGGCCTGCGCGCAACACTCATTATCACGAGCAGGGTCGATAAGCCTCGCAGAAGGAACTGCGCTTTGTGCATCACTGCTTGTCCAGTACACCAGCTTGTTTTTTTCAAGCACCTCATCTAAAAGCAAAACATCATGTGGGTTTAATGAAACATCAAGCAGAAACATTAACTTTCCCTGTAATCGGGACAAAGCCTCCAACTCTTCTTGAAGCCGTTCAGGGTGGAGCACTCCTCCAAACTGCGCAGGAAGACGCGCAAGCGAAGCGTGACGAAGAATAATTGCAGCAGCAGCGATTCCATCAAGACGTTCTGAACAATAGACCGAAATCATTTTGTTCGCTTCAGTTTTTTAACGACTTTTTCTAGGCATTCTAATTCTTCGAATTTTGCTTCAAGATTAGTTCTTGCTTCAGAAGGAATACTGACAACCGCTCCATGAAAAATACAAATATCATCTTTGCTGTATGCCAGAAGAGAAACTTTTCGTCCTTCCCAATTCAGACTTACCTGCTGTCGACCGCCTGTACAATTTAACTCGTACGGACTCTCGCTAAAAATACGGTTGAGCTTTTCAACGCCTTCTTCTTTGATATCCGCATCATATATTACAATTTTCACACCACTTTACTACTCCTGAAACTCATCTTACAATCTTGTACCATTGGAACAACAAGCGGTCAATGCTCTTGAGCAACTCAAACTTATCCCCGCTCACCGTAACACAACTTCCTTTCAGCGTAACTTGGGTAGGAGTCTTGGGTACAAGATAAATAACGCTCTGGTTTGAATCACAGGTCACAATTGGACGGTCCACGCAAGCATCAGTCTCGTTCTTGGTACACGCGGCCTCCACATGGAATCCCATACTACGGATAAGGTGGATGCTAAGCTCAGTTGTGCCCAGCGCCAGATACTTAAAGTCATCACTTGACGCATCAGGGTCAAAGGTAAGGTACAGCGGAGAAGACTTGAACCCACTGAAATTGCCTGTGACGTACACATCCTCGACTTGTGTTGGATTAAAGCGGAACACAGCAAGGTA
>JAGVYM010000006.1 GCA_018303245.1 Candidatus Woesearchaeota archaeon
AGCCGCGAGCATAATAACGCGAACATCTTGTGCTTGAGCGGTTGGCAACTCGCCCCGCAGAAAGCCACATCGATTGCCAAGACCTGGCTCAAAACATCGTTTTCAGGCGAAACACGTCATAAGCGAAGAATTGCAAAAATCCAGAGGCTAGAGTGAAACACGCGAAGAAATGGCCATTGGCGATACTTTCATTACTGTTGTTGCTCTTTTTCATGCTTACCGTGAAAGGAATGCAAACGTATGAGGAAAAAATAACGAAGTTGTATCACGAGCACACGTTGCTATTAGGACAGCTTGCGCATACCAATAACACAAATGTTCAAAATACGTTGCTGGCCCAATTTACCAAGAAAATCGATTTGAACCCGCAGGAAGAACGTATGATTGCAGTGAGTACTAAATCTCAAGTGCTACTCGACGCGCTTACCCTCGGAGCTCCACATTGTCTCACCGTTCCTGCAAAAGGATGCAAAGTCTACACGGGAACTGTTCTTGATGCTGCCCAGGCGCGTCAGAAACGGGTTGCAGTATTACAGAAAAGATTCCCAGAAGATCCGATTGCGGAATCTCAAAAGTACTCGATTATTGAATTGTTTTTCAAAGCGTTGGTACTTGTAGTGGAAGGAACAATAGTGAGCCAGTTAATCTATCTGGGTGTAAAAAAGGCTAAAAAATGAGGATTGTCCCTGGAATCCTGGCTCGTTCTGCGAAAGAATTCTCAAGGCAGGCAAAGTGTGTTGCGTGGGCGTCCAAAGTGCACGTCGATGTTATGGACGGCAAGTTTGTGAGGCAAAAGACCTCGCAAGGAAAGATAAGCACGAGCGTTCAATTTCATTTGATGGTCCGTGACGCGCAAAAGTATCTGCGCGGAAAAGAAATCATTGTGCACGCGGAAAGCAAAAGCCCGCTTGTCATCCTGAAAAATGCAAAGACGAAAGGGCTGCGCGCCGGTATTGCGTTCAACCCGGAAACTTCAGTGATACGAGAACTTATCAATGCTGCGGACTTCGCGCTGGTCATGACTGTGAATCCAGGCAGGAGCGGTCAGAAGATGCTGCGCAACGCATTGAAAAAAATCAAGCTCATAAAAAAGTTGAAGCGGATTTCTGTGGGTGTTGACGGCGGTATAAACTTCTCGACTATTCTTGCAGCGAAAAAAGCCGGTGCTGATTTTGTGGTTGCTACAAGTGCGGTGACTCTTGCAAAAGACCCGCGAAAAGCGTTCAAAGAACTTAAGAAGTTGTGTAGATAGAGTTTATTTTGTAACTGAGTGGTGCATTGATTGACTGTGGCTTGATTTTGCCGTACATCACTAGATTTCCTGGAGCAATGTCCGTGTCGTGGAATGGCTCGACTGTAATTTCAAGTACGTCATATTCATTGAAATATGTGCCTGCTGTATATCGGAAATCCGCGACTCCTCCTTGTTGTGTCGTGAATGTTCCAAGTGATAAGCGGTAACCGGAATCATCATCAACTAGCCAAGCTTCAAATTGGGCGTTAATGTCGGATGATGCAGGAAGGTCTTTTGTTTTGACTGAAACTTGCGCGGTGGGGTAACCGTAGCTCACGACGCTTCGTACGCGCGCTGATCCGCGAGGGGAATATGGTGAAGCCCCACCGCGGCCGACGCCATAGGGTTGAACTTCATAGGTAGGTTCAAGAGCGATGAATTGGTTTATGGTTGGCAAGTGAAGACGTGGTTCATAGTTAGAGATTCTGCTTACCCCAAGTCGTTTGGGGAGACTAATTGATGAAGCTGTTCCATCAGATATTGCTGCGAATACGGAAAAGCTAAGTAAGCAAAGAATCATAAGTGAACTGAAAAGTTTCATCGTACTGTCTCCGGCGCGTACGTTGCAGGAGTACGTAGCACATTGCGCGATGGGCGGATAGTTCCATAAAGAACCGCGTCTCCTGGTTGTGGATTTTTGTCAGGGAACGGTTCGGAAGTAATCATGACTGCATCAAAAGGTGCCGCAGAACGGGAAAAGCTAAAGGTGAGACTTGAGGCAAGGTCAAGCCCGCTTCGTAAAAAGCCGATGCTTAATGCGTATTCAGTATCTTCGTCAACCAGCCAGGCTTCGTAGATACGATTTTCTCCGACAGGGGGGAGGTTTTGCGTTTGGATACGCACATCAGTCGTAGGATTTGGTTCGTTCGTGCCTGCTCCATACTGATCTCCTTTGCTGGTGATACGAGCTGTTGCACGAGCTGTTTTTTGCTTGCTCTCAATGAGTAGGAGGTCCATGGGTTGAAGGTCAACCGAGACATCGATACGTGAATAGCCACGAAAGTTGGGGTCAACATTGCTGATACGATTGACGTTTCTTCCTTGAGCGGAATAAGAATTTGTATCCAAATTTTGCTTTACAGAAGTTGCACCTTTGCTGCCGTAGTCAGTTGGATTTGCTGCTTTTGACCCATAGCCACCGAATGTGGATTGATAGGACGGACCAAAGTAGCGATAGCGGGAGTGGGGGTCATTCGCGCGGGTGAGTTGCGAGTTGATGCCAGCATAACCTGAGGTTCCTGTATCAAATGTACCTTCCTGACCCACTGCAACAGAAGCACCCAGAAGTAAAAGCAAAGCAGATAGCACAATTAGGAGTTTCAAATGCATACACCTCTCTTGAATGCAACACAGTGTCGATGGTATATAAATGTTTACTTCGAATGTTGGGGTTGAGTCGTACAACTGCTGAGGTCCCCAACTTTGAAGTTAGAAATCACCTGCACTTTGCCATCATATAGTAGCGGACATAAATTGTTTCTTATAACAAAATTTGCCTGCTCGGAGCTATCCACTGGCTAAAGCCCGTGGTTTTACGCTCCTCGCATATCGGCGAATTTTGGTATGTCAAGAACTAAGGCAAGGGATTTTACACCCGCGCATTTTCTTGATAACTTGCCGCTACTAAATTGGAAAAGACAAACTCTTTGAGTTAGAACTTTTGTCTTTTACTAATATTCAGGTAATTTCTTTAGTTCTCAGGTTTTACAAGCACGCACTTGTTTTGCTGGCAAGCCATGTTCAAAATCAAAGGTTTGAGGGTATCAAATGCGGGACATGTGGCAATGATTTCCGAGCAGTTCTCGCTTCCACAGCGATATTCGTAGAACACGGGCGCTTTGTGCACGCTTTTTGGCGCGGCGATTTTGTAGGGTCCGCAGATTTCGTTAACCCCGAGGATTTGACAGTCAGTCACATCAATACAGGTGTTTCCAAAGCAGTCCTCAGGCTTCTGCTTCCAGCTTCCATCATCGCACAGCCAGTGGGATACGCTTCCGACATCATATTTAGTTGGACAGGGAGCGAATTCGCAGTCAGGAGAAACGCGTGCCACGACTGTGCCATCGGGGCAAATCTTTGAGTCTTCACGGCATCGCACTTGCTGAATCTGCCGTGCCAATTTGGTGCATTTCTTATCAATGCATTTTGTTTCCAGGTTTCCCGCTTCTCCGCCGCAGAAGTCCGGACAGTTTAATGAGAGGTTAACGCCGCCTCTTTGCACGTATTCTTTATTGCCAACAAAACAGTCACCTGTTTGAATGTCTATGCCCCCGCAAAAGCAATCATCATCTGTGAAACATGCTTTTGAGTTTCCATAAAATCGTACGCCACAATCTTCACAAGTGGAGTAATTAGAATAGGTTGTGAAATCAGTTGGAAGAGTACACGAAACTAAAAAAATAAAGAAAAAAAGAAAAAAAGAATTATGCAAGTTCATAAGCTACACTCACTTGTGCGTTGATGTGGACGTTTTCAGGTGAGATGGGGCTTGGTGCTGCGCCTGCTTCTGCCTTCATTGACTGTAAATCATATCGTGCGTACGGCATCACAACATAGCTGTTTTCAGTGATACTGGCCACTTTGCCAAGCGAGACTCCTGCGCCATCGGCGAGTGCTTGTGCTTTTTCCTTGGCGTTGGTCGCCGCCTTGCGCAAGGCTTCAGTCTTGACTTCCTTGGAGCGCGTGTCAGATAGTTCGAAGCTCAACGACTCAACATTGTTTGCTCCTGCCTGAACTCCTGTGTCGAGCAGTTTTCCAACCGCTTCAAGGTCTTTAGTAGTTACGACGAAAGCGTTGCTTGCGCGATATCCTTTGTCAACCATGCGTTGTTCTTTCTGATCCCATTCCTGAACCTTATCAAGACGAAAGTCGGTCGTTTCAAGTTCGTTCTCGCGGACTCCTGCCTGCAAAAGTGCTGAGTGAACAGAGTTTGCGATTTGTCTGTTCTGTGCCTGTGCTTCTTGTGCGTTCAGGCTTTGGGTCTCAACGCGGAATCGGATTTTTGCAATGTCTGGTGAGACATCAAATTCAGAGGTTCCTTGGACATTCAGTGTGTGCTGTTGTTCTGGCCCGGTTGTCACAACACGGGTTTCACATGCCGCCAGTGTGACCAGCAGCAAAAGAGCGATGAATGCTATTTTCATGTGTTTCATAATAATGCACCTCATAAAAGAGATTGGAAACGGTTAATAAATACCTTACTTTTTAGTGAGGTTCTTGCCTAACTGTTGTTTGTGAGCAAGATATCTGTGTATGAGTATGGCAAGCATGATTGCAAACAGGATTGCCGCTGCCCAAAATATGTACTGCGGCCAAGAAGGCATGGTGGAAGCTGGGACGGGCGCGGTCATGGCGAGGCTTGCTGTTTTTGCCATGGTTTGCTCGGCCATCAAGGGCAAGGCAGGTGGGAAGAATGTTTTAAAAGAGGTTAAAATCCCCCCAATGAAACTTAAAATGAATAGTCCAAGCACGAGCAAAATGGTGGTTTCTTGTGGCTCAATCACCGCTCTTCCTTTTTTGGTGAGGGAGTAATATTTCCATTTTCTTCCTTCGTCGTGCCGCTCGACCAGCCCTACTTTTTCAAGCGCGTTCAAGTGTTCTTTGACTGTAGGAACAGAAAGGTTAAGCATGGCCGAGAGTTCACTTTGCATATATCTGCGGTGCACCAAAAGCTTAAGGATGTCTACCCTGCTTTTGCTTGAAAGAGCGCGTAGTGCTTGGCTGTCAAGTTGGAATTGCATAATAAGGGAGAAGCAGGAATCCTATTTAATAGTAATGGTCAGGGATAGAAATCATTTTATAGCGTTCCTCTTTTGAAAATGCTGGGTATCAAGGGAATGGAAGAAATAGTTTTTGAAAAGCGGATTAGTGAAAACGAGTTGACTTCATTACTTCGCAACATTACCTTTCGCGGTCTTTATGACGAGCAGGGTAACAGCCTCCATCCGTACGCTGATGCCAAGTTCTCTCTTGTAGCAGTCCATCCGCCCAAGTACCCGACCTCGTTTCCGCAGCTGATGCACAACTTGCAACCTCAGCCGTTGTTCACCGCTCAGCCAACCATCTACAAAACGCAAACTGAAATGCTTGCTCATGTAGATGAGTTTCTCAAGACGTTGAACAAGCGTATCCACACGCTTGGGTTTGAAGGAATCCAGTATGATTGGAAAGGCCGCAGTAAATACCATGTACTTCCTCCGATTGTTGAAAGGCACAAGTATCCGTTGCAGAAAGGGTTTTTTGATTTGAAAAAAATTGCGGCAAGGTTTGCGGGAAAGTTTGTCAAGGATGCTAAAGGAAACCTGCATGATTTATCAAAAGGGCTTATCAAGGACTATTATGTTGATGGAGAAAGCAAGATAAAGTATCTGGACTTGTTCAACCAAAATGTCAACCTAATCAATTACGGATTGAGATTCAGCGGAGAGCACGATTTCTATGTCATCTGCGACGGTAGTCACCGCATGGATTACGCGCTGGAATATCTTAATGAGTCAGTGAACGTGATTCTTGTCGAGTCAGACAATCTGCTGCCGTACTATGCGCTTCCCATGCCGTTTCGTCCTACGACCCGTCTCACCAGCAAGGATGCTGAGAAGATGTATCCTAAGCTTGAGCGCGACAAGATTCATTTGTTCAACGATTTTTTGAAGAAAGTGCTGCATTATGATTGGGAGAAGGGAGGTTTGTATGTTAGCGGACTTCGCAGCCAAACAAACATTTTCTAATTTGGAAATGTTTAAAAAAGCAAAGGCGGCATCGAAATTATCTTGGCTCAAGCGCGATACCACTAAGTTCAACACTGGTTCTGTAGCAATTACCAAAAATGGAGTACACA
This sequence comes from Candidatus Woesearchaeota archaeon, assembly GCA_018303245.1. Classification (GTDB taxonomy): domain Archaea; phylum Nanobdellota; class Nanobdellia; order Woesearchaeales; family ARS49; genus JAGVYM01. The sequence continues at coordinate 6,132 of JAGVYM010000006.1, forward strand.
TTTCCGGATTGATGGAATCAAGAACAAATCTGCTTGACATCACATCTGAGCAGGCCACGATTGCTCTCTCAGTTTCAAAAAAAGACCCGCACATAAACGAGATCGTGACTGTTGTTGAATACGAACCTGGCACGGAATTCTTAGTTAGTCCAATTGTCATCAAGATACTTGCAGACCATACGCGACGTACAGGCACAGTCATCAACTACACTATTTTTGACAAAGAAGGGGAAACGCTATTTACCACTTCCGATGCTTCAAAAGTGTACAACATCTATGTTCCTCCTATTTTGCCACTTGACAAAATCAAGGACTGGGTTCCACAAGCAAACTCACACAAGATCACTTCAGAAGATAAAGTTTTACAGTTACGAAACGCTGCGCTTAAAGGAATGGAAACACATTTCTCAGCAGACAGTAAAACGAGTTATGGTTCCGCGGTTATCGCAAATGGTAAATTGTATTTCGGCGGAGTCTATTCCAGTTTTGACCATCGGATGAACTTGCATTCTGAGATGGTTGCTGCGCTCGCTGCAATTATGGATGGCAGCCGCGACATCGAAACAGTTGGCATCATCAGTAATAAATTCATCGATGAACTGCCGCACATGTGTGGCTGCTGCCGCCAGTTCTTCTCCGAGATTCAAGAAAAAACAAAAAGAGAAATCGAAGTGTTTGTGTTCTCATTTGATGGCAAGCAGGTTTTTCGCACAAAACTTAATGAGTATTTCCCATCAAGTTGGCATTCTGGGTTGAGTTTTGATGAACGACAAATATCAAAAAAATGAATTACTTGAACACCACCGCATAATTCACAATTTCTCTCCAGTTAGCAACCTTAACAATTCCTTGAGGAGCTGATTCTGTTGATCCAAACCGATCAAGCCAAAGGATATGAGGGGCTGCTTTTCGCTGTGCAACAATCGAAAGCTCTTCCAGACTATCATCGCCAAATAAGCTAACGCGCCTTGTTGCACACTCTACTGCTTTTGCTCCTTTATCTCCCACCGAGTATTTAACACGATAAGCAGGAATCTCTCCTACACCTCGTGCTTCAAGCCATTCACGCGCAAGGCCGTATGCAATGGGTTCACGTGAAGTGATAAAAATCTGATCAATCCCTTCTTTGCGGAGTGTTTTAAGGCCCTCAACAGCGCCGGGAACCTCTTGGCAGTTCTTGTTTGTGTCTGAATCATTATAGACACGCCGTTGGTAGGACCTAAACTTATCATACAGTGAACCACCTTCTTTGAAATCTTTCGGGCTCGCACCAATTGCTTTGGCGATGCTTTCTTTGCCGACTAGGCCTTCAATCTGAACTCCAAATTCTATTTTTGCGGATTTGCGACGTGCATCATTGACATCAATAACATAATCATCAATATCATGCGCTACAAGAAGATGTGAACTGCTCATACATGAAGAAACCAAAAGTCCCATTAAATAAATTTCGGTGGTGAAAAATAGACATTGGTAAAAAGAAAACACGAGTTCCACAATCTTTTTATCATACCTGCGTCCCACAAGCACATATGCCCTTCCCCATCATCGAAGCGTTCCTTCTCCAGCCTGAAGAAGGCAAGAAAGGAAAAATAGCGATCTGTACCAACACGCTTGCTCCAGGAATGGTAAGTAATGAGATCCCGCTTGACTGCCGCTCAGACATCACCGCATTAGGAAGTTTAGTGGTCAATCGCGATGGAGCGGAGCGAATGATCCTCAACTGCTTAAGCCACCCTACAATAGAATACCTCATCCTCTTTGGTCAAGAGACCCAGAGCTTTTGCCCAAGCACAAATCTGTTGTCTGCATTGATGCATGGATACGCTGATGGAAAACCAGGAAATGTTATCACCCATGGCCGCGGGGTTGCTCATCAGTATCCAAGCGTTGCGCCGCATCTGCTTGAAAACTTCAAAAAGCGTTTCAAAGTGCTCCCCTTGTTTGGAAACAAAGCGTCCAAGGACATCATCCAAAACTATCTGGACTGGCTCAAACCTAATATTCCCGGACAAGTGTATGAGTGCGTAAAGAAAATTTTGGAGAAAAAAGAAATCTATTACGACTCATTGGTCGAACTCGTCAGCGTAATTGCAAAGCAGCCATCTTCAGGCGTCACCGCGATCGAGCTTGACCCGAAGGACTTCCAACATTTGCAGCCTCCGATTGTTGAGCTTGAAGGAGAAGATAGCGTAACAAAAGTTCCGTTCGAAGTCAAGGCGGAAGGGGAAAACATTGTGGTGAATCTCGACATCAAAAACCAGTATCTTACCATCAAAGGACCTGATTCTTTCTTGATAGCGTATTCAATCATGGAACATTTCAACAAGCACAAACTCTCGCTCACGCCAAAAGAACAGTTATTGCTTGGCTTTGAGCTCTCACGTGCAGAGATGGAATTGAGAAGTGACGTGAAGTTCTCATCACTTGTCAACTCAACCTGTGAACAAACAGTGAGAGAAGAAATCCTGCTCGCGCCCGGAACCATCCTCAAGGCAGACAAATTATTTTATTACAAAATAGGTATCAAAGACGACAAGATTTCTGTGCAGAGCATGGCACACGACACCTGCACGTCCGTGTTCGAACTCAGAGCAAAGCATATCGCTCCAATCATCGACAAGCTCGTGAAGGAAAACCGCTTTGAGGAATACGAGCAGACTTTCCTTCACCGCGCTGATGTCGGAATCGAAGCAGGAAGAGCGGCGATCGCATTAGCATCTGGTTACAGCTATTTCCAGGACTTCCGGAATCTATTCAAGCTCAACAAGACAGAATTTCCCCTGCTTGTAGCGGAAGGTGATTCGTTCCTTGCGGTCCATCAAAAAATCATTACCGCGCTCTACACCAAAGGAATCACTGCTCCGCATGCGGACACTCATAAAGGGATAATGCGGGACGCCTGCATTCTTGCGATTTATCGAAAATCCGGCGAGTCGCTCAAACATTTCCCAGAAATATACGCGTCAGGCACGTTGAACACAAGTGCAATGCGCGAGCAGTACAAACAGCAACTGCTGCAAAAAGAAACAGATGCTGAATATTCGTATGGGAACCGCACAAGAGAGCACTTTGGCTTTGACCAGCTCCAAAAATGCGTAGATGCCTTGAAGGCAAATCCCAACCAGACAATAATAATCCAACGCTTCGATTACAATGAAGACATGTCACACACTGAAAGCGAGGTGAAAGACGCGCAAGGAAACGTGGTGAGGACAAGAGTCGAGTGGACGCACGACCCTTGTCTTACGCACGATATTTATTTTATTGCTGATAACAAACTGCATGCGTTTCATATCGCACGGGCGCACAATATTGTCAACGCGTATCCTGAGAATATTTTTGGATTGCGTGATGCGTATGATGAATTCATCGCGAAAGCGCTCGGTCTTGAGCTTGGAGACATGTTCATGCTTTCAAGCCGCGGCAACATGCTTCTCCTGACCGAAGAACAAAAGGCGAAGAAGCTCATCGCAGAGCCAGCAAAACCAATCGGAGAACTCGATAAATCAATCGGACCTATTGACTTAAGCAGGAATTTCCCAACGAAGGGAATCGGTGTGTATGAAGCGCAATTGGAAGAGCGAAATGCTATGCCAACTCATCCGGCAATTATTGCTGCAGAAAATTACAACTCTAAAAATCTGGTCGAAAAAGCATCCAACTACCTAAAAAAGCGCGGAGATATGCATAACAATCCAATTTTAGGAACCTTTGACCCAAAAACCCAAACCGTTCCGGGAAACCTTGCGTTCTTCCAATGCAATCAGCGCGGGGGAAAATTACACGCGACCGCAGTTTTTACAGATGGAAACAAGGAAAAGTTTGCAAAGGATGTTGAGGCGTGCAATTATCTTACCACGCAATATAAGAAAACATTGGGACTTCCGTTGGGAAATCTCGCGATGTTTTATGTTCCGGTGCGCTAAATGGATATCAAAAAAGTAAAAGTGATCGGTTTTGATTTAGACCAGACGTTCTATCCGAAGTCTCCCGAAATTGATACTGCGATTCAGGAGTATATCAATCACAAAATTGCAGAACATAAGCAATGTACGTTTGAGGAAGGAAAGGCTATGTTCTGCCAGCATTATCCTGCAATCAGTGGCAGAAAAACTCTGATCAAGTTAGGAGTTCCTAACGCTGAAGGAATCATCCAGGAATCTTTGGAGAACGCGGACATTGCGAAGTTCCTTGTTCCTGACAAGAAAGTTCAGGAACTTTTGCAGCACGTGAAAGGAAAGTACGGAAGCTTGAGCATCATCACTGGNATCATCGCCGGCGGTGTATCTAAGTCCGACGGCACTGCGTTCAAGGAATGGATGGCGCACTTCCAAAAGCAAAACCTCTCTTTGCGCCCCGAGAACTTCTTATACATCGGCGACCGTGCCATGACTGATGCAGTGATTCCACTTCAACTGGGAATGCAAGCAATTCTTGTAAACATTAAGGAGAAAGATGAAAATGTGAAGGTAGAGCAGTTGGCGAAGTTAGTTGATATTGCGAAGTTGCTGCAACTTGATTCAATCTAGACCGGTTTGCACGACATCTGCGAGGTGAGAGAAGAGTCTGACCTGTGCGTGAGCGTAACGAAGCACGAATAGAATGCTTCTCGAACCGAGCTGAAGAGTAATTTGATCAAACTTTTTTAAAGTTTGAAACAGAAAACCTTTTAAACCCCCTCTATATTCTAGACAATATACAATATTATTCTAACGAGGTTTAACAATGGAAAAATCTGAGCAGGGTCAAGAACAACCAACAGGCATCCCGATTATTGCCGGTGCAGAAGCGCCAGCTCCAAAGGAGGAGATTAAGGAAGTTCCTAAGGAAGTAAAGAAGGATGAAGGAGTTTCTACGCACATTTTTGCATTAAGGACCACTGCAAACCGCGAAGACCAGGTGCTGGATTTCATCGGGAGCAACATCAAGAAAAAGAAATTACCTGTTTACTCAGTCATCCGCCCACACGGAATGCGTGGCTATATTTTTGTTGAATCGCTTGACCGCCAGAGCGCAGAGCAAGCCGCGTTTAACGTTCCATACGCACGAGGGATTCTGCCAAAAGAAATCCAGTACGTTGAAATCGAACACATGCTCGAGCAGGTCAAGCGCGAGGTTGACATCCGCAAGAGTGACATCGTGGAAATCATTTCCGGTCCGTTCAAGCGCGAGAACGCAAAGGTCACCCGTATCGACCGAACCAAAGAAGAAGTGGTTGTCGAATTGCTTGGCGCCGCTGTCCCGATTCCGATTACCGTCAAAATGGATGCCGTCAAAGTAATCCGCAGGGAATCTGAAGGGCCTGCTCCTGACTCCTTAGCTGGTGGGGAGGATGGAGAAGTATGAGCTACATTCTTCTTTAAGAATTTGATTTGGACGTAGAAGCAGTGCACAAATTACCCTCTCCCAATTCAGTGAATCCTAAAACTGCGTTAACTGAACTTATAAAGAGAGGATATTCACGAATACTTTTTTCTCACGAAGAAGTTAATGGCTTGCCAAAAAGAATTTTGGTTGGTGGAAGTACGACAAGGGATCTCCCTGCGGACATCAAAAAAGATTTCAACCAACTTACTGGCTTAAGCTCTTTGTACCAGCCAGGTGACGCGTATTCGGAAAACCCCGTGTATTTGCCTAAAAGCGCAAAAAAGTCCTGAATTTCAACAAATAGCGAATTTTCTGAAAATCTTCCAAGTCGCTCTGCAAACTTTCCAACTTTTTCTCAGAAACACTCTTTAAACCAAAAGAACAAAAAGAAAAATACGCCGGCGATAGGGCAATCTGGTTGCCCCGCCAGGCTGAGCACCTGGTGCCAGTAATGGCTTGCGGGTTCAAAAACCTTCCGATTCGCTCACCCGTACGGTTTTGAAAATCCCGCCGCCGGCGTCTTTCATAATTATCAGGCGAAAAGCTTTTAAAGGACCCGTATCGCTCTTAAAATCATGCCAAAGCAGACAGTTGAAGCAATGGTTGAAGGCGGGAAGGCTACAGCAGCACCGCCATTGGGTCCAGCACTTGGACCTCTGGGCGTGAACATCGGCCAGGTCATCCAAGAGATTAACAAAAAGACTGGCGCGTTCAAGGGCATCCAGGTTCCTATCAAAATTATTGTTGACGAAGATAAAAGCATCACCATCACTGTTGGCACCCCTCCTGCAAGCGCGCTTATCAAGCAGGAAGCCCACATCGAAAAGGGTAGCGGTAATCCGTTGGCGGATTTGATTGCCGATATTAAGATTGAACAAGTTATCAAGATTTCTAAGATGAAGGTCGATGGCCTTTCAGGCAAGGATACGTTTGCGAGAGTGAAAGAAATCGCGGGCACGTGCAACAGCATGGGTGTGATGATTGAGGGCAAGCGCGCGGTTGAAACTCTTGCAGATATTGACGCGGGCAAGTATGATGCCGAAATCAAGGCAGAGAAGACTGAACTTTCTGCTGAGGAAATCAAGGAAATTGAAGAGAAGAAGAAAAAGCTTGCTGCCGATATCGAAAAGCGAAAGGCAGATTTCATGGCGACTGCAAAGAAGATTATCGAAAGCATGGCAGGCCAGCCTCGTGGTGCGACTAAGGCAAAGCTTATCGAAGCCAAGGTTCCGACCACGATTATCGAGGAACTCTTGCCTGTTGAAAGCGCAGCTGCTCCTGGAAAACCTGGTGAAGCAAAGCCTGAAGCTGCGAAGAAGTAATGGAAATTATTCTATCCAAACTGTTCGGTTTTCCTGTTGAAGAGAGAATATTTGATAAAGCTTGTGACATTCTACAAAGAGAGTTTGGCTTAGTTGATGGCAACCAAACAGGCCCAAATGGAAGCCAAGTATTGGTTCATGAAGATTTAAAAGGAACAGGAATATTCAGAGTTCACTGTTACGCAAACGATAATTGGAAACTTGCAGGCGAGGGCAGGCGGTACGACGTGTTCCGCTTTCATTATTGGATAGAGCGCTATTCTAAAGATCTGCTGGAAAGAGATCCGATGCGAAGACCTCTCGAAAGAATTTTGGGTTTGTCAAACAACAGGTACGAACCGAATCACTGGCTTTTGAGTTGCGCAAGAGAAGAAATTGGAAAGTTAGTAAAATAGCTGAGACAAAAGATTTATAACCCTCTTTATATGTGATGCAAAGAATGAGTGTTGCAAGAGGTATCGGTAAATACGTTGTGACAGCGCTCGCCATTCTTATTGTTATCATCGGAGTCGTAATCGCTGCTGCGTTGATGGCTAGCAACGCGCCTGTCAAGCCAATCATCTACAAAAGTATCGAGCTTCGCAACGCGACCGATCCGGTGAAGAAGGCCCGTCTTATCACTGACCTTGACGATTTGGTGGCTCAGACTCAGAACGATGCAGTCATCAACCAGTGGAGCAGAATGACTGATTGTCTTGGAACTGCCTGTCCTGATGAAGCGTATTTAGATCTTGTCCTTATCACCGTTGCAGAATATGAAGAGGAGATTCCGGAAAGTCCACTTCTTATCAACGCGATCGCGGTGAGCAAGTATTGGAATGATGGAGATCACCTTCTTGAATTTTCAAAGGCGTTGAGTCTTGCGACCGATCAAGTCGAGCAGTTCAAGAGCAAGAACATACGCAAAATATGGGACCAAATTGTTGTTTGTAACGGCACATGTTCTGCGAAGAACGATTTGTTTTTTGAATTCATAAAAACAGTGGTACAATGAACAAGAATCTTGTCGTGGTTGCTGCAGTAGTTATGGCGGCGCTTCTTTGTATAAATGGGGCTCGCCTTGCTGCAACAACGCTTTACAAGCCGATTAATCGCGTGGTCGGAGAAAGCTCCATCATCCCGCTAAATGAAAAGGCAAGCCTGAGCAAGTTTGCCGTTTCTGGACGTTGGAATGGTCCAGGGACTGCGCGGGTTTTTTTGCTTGATGGAAAAGAAACCCGTCTTGTTGCGGATACTTCAAAATTGGCTCCGAATCTTAATTCGGTGTATCTGAGCGATGTTTGTGTAGAAACTTGTGAGGTTTCAGGGGTTGTCCCTGAAGCGATTGCTGTCCAGATTATCGGTAAAGGAAACCTGGCGATTGATGGGTACACGTTCACGACAGAATCAAATGTTGCGGGGCTCGCGAGCTGTCCTGAGTGCAAGAAAGTAAATGCTGTCCAGACCCCTGACCATGGCATTTTCCTTATCAGTATTCTTTTGCTCATCGGAATTATTGGAAGCCATCGGTTCACCCATCACACGGTGAATCCTCTGAAAAAGAGGGCAATGGCGAGTGTTTTCATCACGGGTTTTGTGAGTCTGACTGCTTTGTTTATTTTTTCAATATTCAACCCGCATGGAGTGATTGCTGTGGTCACGCGCTATGCTGCCAGTGTTTTTGCTGCTGGGGGAGTTCTCACGTTATTTGTCATCGGTGGTTTTGAGATTGTCCGTGAAAAAGAAGGGCATGAAGCTGAAGCCGCAGTATGGAAGGAACTTGAGCATGAGGAAGAAGAATGGGAAAACCGTCCATGACAAGAACATTTTCGCACGTCACTGACCAAGTCAAGGAGTTTCTTAAAGATGCTGTTGAAGTTCCTCCGGAGGAACCTAAGCCAAAAGTGATTGAAGAAGAGCTTGAGCAAGAACCAGAGGAAGAGCTAGTTGAAGATATCTCAGAGCTTCCTACTGTTGATGATTCGCAGGAGATTCTCGCCCAGCTCAACACGGCAACAAGTCACTGGAAGGAGACTGGTGACGTGCAGGTCCATTTTGAGCCTCCTGTTCCATTAAGTATCAGGGTGAAAGAAACGTTCCATCATTTGAAAGAAAAGAGCGCTCCAGGTTTTCACCACATTCAAGATACTGCAAAATTACTGTTTTCAAAATTAAGGCGCTCAAAGTCTTCTGCAAAAACGTCGGAAAAAAAGGTTCCCGTTCCACTTGCTCAAGAAGAGTCACGTTGCGATATTGAAAAAGAAATCTTGAATGATTGGGCGGTTGTGCTTGAAAAAGGAGAAGTTTCCAGTGATGCGGACCGCAAAGAAATAGAAGAACTGTATCACTCGCTTTCTGTCAAATCATAAAGAAAATGCTGCTGACATTTTCTAATTCCTGTCTGGATTATCCAGCACAGGAATAAGCAAAAGTTTATAAAAACAGTTCACAAGAGAGGGTGAAATGCAAAAAGAGCGAGTGGTGCTTAGTGTTTTGGTGATGGGAATCTTTCTTCTTGTTCTTATGCAAGACCCTTCCACCACTGGGTTTGTCCCATCAAAGAGTTACACGCAAGGGTTGAACATTGAAGTTTCTGAAAGCCAACGTTTTAGGCTGAGTGGTGATTCTCCGTTGAAATTCACGTCGCTTATGTTGAGTGGTGAAGTGAAAGGAAAAGGGCTCGCCAATATCTATCTTATTGCAGGGGAGCACCGCTGGCTTGTGTATTCAAACAAGCAGAAGCAGGGCCGTGAAGTTTCAAAAATCACAGGTTTTGCGACGTCCGAATTAACGATTGAGCCTAAGGAAAAACTAGACATTAAGGAGACATTGCCAGAGGGGTATATGACTCATGAAGGCCAGTTTTCGAATGAGTGTGCAGAGACGTGCATTCTTGACAGTAATCTGCTCAAGGACAGCGAAGCTTGGCTTGAGATTATCGTTGGCAACCAGACTCGCATGAAGATTTCCGATATTATTTTTACAGTGGAAACTCCTGAAGTGGAATAGTAAACGTTATAAAGCGTCAGTCTAGTTATTGTCGTGATGAAACAGGTTAAAAACCTCATTGAAGTTGTCAACAACAGACATGAGCTACTTGATACCCCAATTCACGCTCTTCAGCTCAATGAACGTACTCGCAACGCATTACTAATACACAGCTATTACCGTAGGCTTGGAGCTGTTCTTGCACGGCACAAAACTCCTGAAGAAGTTGGATTGATACGTGGCCTTGGAACAATATGTATTCCAATTTTTGTTGGTGAAGTTGAAAGGATTACAAAAAGAAAATACTGTGGAGTTGAAGAGTATATTGAACCTTCATTGCGATGGCCGGGAAAGTTGGATGCTCAACTTCTTGACTTGCCCTTGAATTGGTTGAATCTTCCCAAAAGTCTTGCTGCTGCCCTTGAAAAAGAAAGCGTACGATATATAGGACAATTGATTCAAAGAACCTCTTGGTCCCTCATGGTCCCAGAACTACCCTGCATTCAACCAAGCTCTGTGGGCAAGGTTATGAACATGCTTCAAACGTATGATCTTTCATTAGGGACGCTGGTGGACTATCAACCACCTACCGTAAAAAGTTAAGAACAGTAAGAGTTATAAGTCAGCATAAAGCTTTCGAAGATATGGATTTTTACGAGGAGATAAAAGCAGCAGTGGGAACGCTCAACAAGACAGACTTGTCAAAACTTAAAGTCCGTTTGGTGAAAAAATATAATTTGAAGACTGTCCCAACTGATGTCGATATTTTTCTGAAAACTGGGGCGTTTCTTCAAACAAAACCCATGAGAACTCTTTCCGGTGTCGCTCCGCTTGCGCTGATGACTGCTCCGTTCGCGTGTCCGCATGGCAAATGTGTCTATTGTCCTGGTGGGCCGAATTCTGCGTTTGGCGATGTCCCTCAAAGTTATACCGGTCACGAACCAAGCGCTTTGCGCGGCATCCGGAACCACTATGACCCGTATCTCATCGTGTTCAACCGTCTGGAACAGTTCATAGTAACTGGCCACTTGCCGCAGAAAACCGAAATTATCGTGCAAGGTGGGACGTTCCCGGCGCTTCCGCTCGAATACCAGGATGGATTCATCACCTACGCGCTCAAGGCGATGAATGATTTTGGTGATAAGTTCTACGATGGAAAGCAGGTGCGTTGGGAGGAGTTTAAGGAGTTCTTTGAGCTCCCTGGTGAAATAGGAAGTCCAAGTAGAACCGCGCATATCCATGAGAAAGAGCGCGCTATGAAAGGGATAAGTTCGCTCGCTGCAGAACAAGACCGTAACGAAACTTCTAAAATTCGTTGCGTCGCGCTCTGTGTTGAAACCAAACCCGACTGGTGTTTTGAGGAGCATATTGACCAGATGCTTCGCCTAGGTACTACAAGGGTTGAGATGGGCGTTCAATGTTTGCAAGAAGAAGTGATGAAGCTCACCCACCGCGGCCATACGCTTGAAGACGTGAAAAAAGCGACAGAACTGATGCGTAACAGTTTGCTTAAAGTTGGGTATCACATGATGCCTGGGCTTCCCGGGATGACTAAAAAAATGGATAAAGAGGATTATGAAGAGTTATTCACAAACTCTGCATACTGCCCTGATGCAATCAAGATTTATCCTACTAGTGTGATGAAGGGAACGGGTTTGCACGGAATGTGGAAAGCAGGAAAATACACACCTTTGTCTGCAGAAGATGCTGCAGAGATCATCGTGGAAGCAAAAAAGAATATTCCAACCTGGTGCAGGGTCATGCGCGTAGAACGCGATATCCCGAGCACTATGATTGACGCAGGTCCAAAGCTCACCAACATGCGGCAGCTAGTCGAAAAGATGATGAACGAAAGAGGGTTCAAGTGCAGATGCATCCGCTGCCGCGAACCGCGCCATCAAGAGATTGATTGGGATCAAGTAAGACTTGTCCGCATTGAGTATGGCGCTTCAGGTGGCAAAGAAATCTTTTTGTCGTATGAAGATACCAAAAATGATTTGATACTGGGGTTTTGTCGTCTAAGAATCGTTCCTAAAAGTCATCGTCCTGAAATCCCTCCAAACAGCACAGGCATCAGGGAGCTGCACGTGTATGGAAGCGCGACTCCTCTTGGTGAAGCAGGGCAATCAGTGCAGCACAAAGGTTTGGGAAAAAAGTTGATGGAAGAAGCAGAACGAATTGCACACGAAGAATTCAAATGCACAAAAATACTTGTCATAGCAGGAGTGGGCGTGCGCGAGTATTATTTCAAGCTTGGTTATGCACGTGATGGACCGTATGTGAGCAAGCCGCTCTAGGAAACTCTTTTAAAGACCGAATCAAGGACGTATGCTATGCCCAAACCCTTTCCCGACGCCGATAAATATGTATTCAAAGAACCGTTCGTGAAACAGTACAGCGCTCTAACAGACTGGCCTGAGTTCAAGAGGTTCACGTTGTCTTTCTTAAGAAAATCAATTCGTGTCAACACGCTCAAGATCAGCGTAAAAGAATGTATCTCGCGCTTGGAAGAAGATTGGGTGCTTACCCCTGTTCCTTGGTGCAAGGAAGGATTTTTTATTGAGCACAAGAACGGAAGATTGGATGTGGGTAATACCATTGAGCACACACTGGGATACTATTATGTTCAGGAGGCAGCAAGCATGCTCCCACCGCTCGTGCTTAACCCGCAGGCAGGCGAACTTGTCCTTGATGTTGCCGCCGCTCCTGGAAGCAAGACGTCGCAGATGGCGCAGATGATGGAAAACCAAGGATTAATCGTCGCAAATGATGTGAAGGGTGATCGCCTCGCATCGCTTGGTATCAACTTGCAAAGGACAGGGGTTTCAAACACGGTCATTACGTTAATGGACGGGCTTTATTTTGCAAAGTCAGGCATGCTTTTCGACAAGATCTTGCTTGACGCTCCGTGCTCAGGAACCGGAACGATAAGAAAGTCGCCAAAGACAATCATGATGTGGAACCCAGAAAGCATCAAGCGTCTGGTGAGATTGCAACAAAAGCTCATCACGATGGCTTGGAGTATCTTAAAGCCAGGCGGAACATTAGTGTACAGCACCTGTTCAACTGAGCCAGTGGAGGATGAAGGAGTTGTTGATTTCCTTTTGAAAAATGCGCCCGATGCAAAAGTTATCGATATTGATTTACCTTTGAAAAAAGGAACACCGGTCATGGAATGGGACGGGCAAAAGTATAACTCGCAAATCAAAAAAGTATTAAGGCTCTGGCCACAAGATAACGATACAGAAGGTTTTTTTGTCGCCAAAATCGTGAAGGCCAGTACAAAATGCTCGCATTGAAGACATCATACTTGCAGTAATTGAAAGTCCTCCTCCAGGAAGGTTCATTTCAACCCTAGCGGCGCTAATCGGAAAAAATGAAGAAAGCGTAGATTTTGACTATCTGACGAAACAAGCCAGCATATCTCAAAATGCCAGTGCAAAGCTCGGATATATTTTGGAACTAACAAAGAACTGTGCTGCAAAACTGGGGCATCCTAATGGACAAGAAATACAAAGGAAATTGGAACAGCAATTGTGTAAACTGCATCCTGCACTGCACGTCGTTATTTGGATAGCGGAAGATTCAAAGAAGTTTTATGAACCTGATTTTGAACCAAAAGAGGAACACGAGATCAAGTGGAACGTTGTTACAAGATATCAGCATGAACGTTTTGAGGACCACTGGAAATCGTATGTAAGATATGCGTAGAGCTATTTTTGCTAAGGAATTAACCGGGCTATTCAGAGAGTTAGATAAACGACTTATCACAAAGTATTACAACTATTCAAGACCCATTGAAAAATTCGATATTGTCGCAATGGGGGGAACAGCACTTGAAATGGCAGGTCTGAAGCAAGTTTCAAAGGATATTGACTTATACTTGGAATTAAGTTCAGTAGGGAAAACTGCACCTGATAAGGATCCTGTAAACATTGCTGATACGTTAACAAGATTTATCAAAGAACATTTTGATGGTTCTCAAGAAATTGCAGCAGATGTCGCGTACGATGGAATAGGAAGTTGGAATCTCATAGGGTTTAATATTCACAAGTATAAATTACCAGAAAAATTCAGTTGTTTTAATTTGTATATTCTCGATCTGGTGGATTTGTGCATAACAAAACTAGTACGTTATAGCCCGGAAGATACGCAAGATATTGAAAAAGCAATAAAAGCTTGTCAGCCCACTGTGCACGAACTAGAGAGCAGACTTGAAGCATATCTGAAAAGACTTAAAAACGCTGGAAACACAACAATAGTAATAACAAATTTTAATAGGCTAAAAACTCTATATACACAATGGGACATTAAACCAGTAAAATGGTACGAATTCTGGAGGCAGTAACATGAAAAAAATAATGTTTGTAATTGCGCTAACGCTACTAGTGGCATGTTCGCAGCAAGCAGTCAAACCGAAAACACAACAAATACGTATTCGAATCAAACCGAGTCAGTCCGCTGTACCACGGAAGCGAAAGTCTGCCCCGATGGGTCTGAAGTCGGAAGAAGCGGGTCAAACTGTGAATTCGCTGCGTGCCCAGAACTGAATTTAACAACAGAAGTCAACACAACAAATACAAGTTTAGAAGGTGAAACTATGAAAAACACATCACGAACAAGAGTTGCGCTTGAAACCACAATGGGAACCATGGTTGTTGAGTTATACGATGACAAAGCTCCGTTAACAGTTGAAAATTTCAAAAAGTTGGTGAACAAAGGATTTTACGATGGAACTATTTTCCACAGAATCATAAAGAACTTTATGATCCAAGGCGGTGACCCAAAAGGAACCGGCACAGGAGGTCCTGGTTACACAATTAAGGATGAATTCGGTCCCGGACTTAAGCATGACGAAAAAGGAGTCTTGAGCATGGCAAACGCTGGCCCAAACACTGGCGGAAGCCAGTTCTTTATCACGCTTGCACCAACTTCTTGGCTTGACGGAAAGCACGCGATCTTCGGTCACATCGTTGAAGGAGAAGAGGTGTTAGATAAAATCGGCAGCGCTCAAACAAACCCTGGAGACAAACCAAAGACCGAAATCAAGATTGTAAAGGCAAGCATTGTTTAAAGAGACTCACATTTTATCGAATGGCAGTAAGTTGCTCACGAATAATGTATGCTTCCATTGATGATACTGGTTTTTTCTTCTCAAGTTCTACCTTGAGGCGGTTAAACGCATGCATTACACCTGTTCGATAATTTTCTGGAATTTTGTCTTGTAAAGTTTTTCACAAATTTACCGAAACCTTTATTAAGTGAGCCCACTTATTTGGTAACATGACCAATATAACACTTTCCATAGAAGATGAAGTTTACAAGAAGATGCGCAAACATTCAGAAATCAAGTGGAGCGAGTTTGTCCGTAAAGCCATCAAAAAAAGGATCGAGGGACTTGAATCGCTTGAAAAGAGACCGGATCAAGAGACTATTTTAACCATGCTAGCAAGCGAAGACGTATTGAAGAAAGAGTGGGAGAATGAAGCAGATGAACGATGGAACGAAGTATAGCCAGCAAGACATAGTTCTTATTCCATTTCCCTACTCTGATTTGACTGGAGCAAAACAACGCCCCGCGCTTGTTCTCTCTAATAAACTGGTGAAAGGAGAAGACCTCATCTGTTGCTTGATAACAAGCAAAAAAACAGAAGAGTGTATCACCATTGAGCAAAAAGATTGTGAAGAAGGTGAGCTTCCATTCTCAAGCTTCATTAAATGTTATCGCCTATTCACAATTCATAGAAGAATCATTAAAAAGAAAATGTGCAAATTGAACAACAAATTGTTTGACAAAGTAGTTTCTGAACTGGTGCAGCACATACAAAGGAACTAAAGTCTCTTCACCACATCAACCACTCTGCAGGCATAACCCCACTCGTTATCGTACCAGCCAGAAACTGAAATGAACTTCTCACCAATCATTTTAGTAGAAAGCGCGTCAAAGATACACGAGTGCGAGTTGTGGATAATATCTCGGCTCACCAGCGGCTCTTCAGTGTATTGCAAGATTCCCGCAAGCCGTTTGCTTTCCGCTTTGAACACTGTGTTTATCTTCTCAACAGTTGCCTTCTTGGAAAGCTCTGCGGTAAAGTTAACAATGCTTCCATCAGGCACAGGAACACGCCAGGCAAACCCGTCCAGTTTTCCTTTCAATGCAGGAATCACTTCAGCGACAGTCCGCGCAGCGCCCGTAGTTGTAGGAATGATAGAGACCGCTGCGCTTCTGGTCATTCGTAAATCGTGATGGCGTGCATTTGAGTGAGATGCATCAACAATGCATTGGTCAGAGGTATATGCGTGCGCTGTAACCATGAAACCGTGTTTTACACCAAAATGTCTGTGCAACACATCAACGATTGGCGCAAGGCAGTTGGTGGTGCAACTTGCGTTTGAAATAATGTTGTGTTTTTTTGCATTGTACGCTTTGTCATTGACGCCATGAACTAACGTGATATCTACATTTGCGCCAGGGGAAGAAATCAATACTTTCTTTGCTCCGGCGCTCAAATGTACTTTTGCTTTTTCACCATCTGTAAAAAGTCCCGTACTTTCAACCACAACGTCAACTTTCAATTTCTTCCACGGAAGTTTTGCAGGGTCTTTTTCTGAACAGACGAGGATTTTGCGGCCGTTCACAATCAAGTGTTTTTCATCATAATGCACAGGGTACGGTGAAATGCCATGCACCGAATCATATTTGAGCAAGTAAGCAAGTGTTTTTGTGTCAGTGAGGTCATTGACCGCCACCCATTCTATTGCAGGGTCGCTGATTCCTGCCTGAAGAACTTGGCGGCCAATCCGTCCAAATCCGTTAATTGCTACACGAACCATTATGCACCTCTTTACCTGCTAATAGAGAATGACGAAGGACTTTATAAATTATTCAGTCAGTGACAACACACGCTCATGCGCTTTGACAATATCCTTCTCCTCAACGTAGATGAAGAACTGTGGCGGACACACTAACAATTCATGTATATTGATATTTGCAAGAGCAATTTCAGAAGCAATAGTTGCCAAGACTCCTTTGGTGCCGATGGCTTCTTCGCCGACAGTGACGCTTATCTCACTTAAGTGTTCGACAACATCGGCTTTCTTGAATAGTGCAGTGACCTTTGAGGCCAGAGCGTGTTTGACCAGTATTTTTATCTTGTCGTTCCCGGTGACGAGGCGGACTCCTGGGAGTTCAAGTTCATGAAGCCGGGGCAGGACGTCTGCGGGTGGTTGGCGAATCGTGATGCACGCGATATTGTTGCTGGTGCTCACCACTGAGTCTTTGAATATCTCTTGGAGTGATTTTTTTTCTTCATTGTAATCGTCCATCGGAAATCTACGGATGCTTGAAATGACTGAATCCAATGATGTTTCAAGAGTGTAATGAGAAAGAAGGTATTTCGCGAGCGCGCGGTTGTTGATAAGTTTACGCTGCAAGTTGCGCATGATTGCGGGGTCCGCCCACATCAAATGCCACACTCGTTGGTTGATACTTTCCATCCTGTGCAACAATCAGGAAACACTATAAAAATGTAACGAATTCATCACAAATGCGCCATGATATGATTAACTAGCGTGCACGCGTCACAAGTCATATAAACGTGCTTGTGGAAAAAATTCAAAATACGTAATAAAATGCCGTTAACCGAAGTGGCCGCAAAGCTTTTATAGCAAGTTCCCGAAAACAAGGTTATGAAGCAGGACGACTTTGATGTTGAACTCGAGAGGTATCTGCACGCTCGTCGGCATCCAAAGGTGAATTTTCGTGATGTGGCTAACAAGTTCTGGTCACCGCGTAAACCTGACCAGATAGATCTGAACACTGACGTTGAGACATATGACAAACCTTCATTTCTTGAGCGAGTGAAACAGAAGAAAGACCAAGTTGTCGCAAGTCTGAAAAAAAATCCAGAGCTGTCAAGCGCCGATATCAAAGAGGTCGCCAAGATTGCGCTGGGTGTAATCCGTCAGCTTCCGGATGAGGAGCTCAAACGGTTCAAACAGTCTGCTGATTTTGAGATTCTTAAAGAGATTCTTAAGAGATATGAGCTAATAAAGTAAGCTGTTTGAATTCTTGTTCAAATTGTTGTGCGATATTCTCATCGCGCAAAATAAGGACGTTCTCATCGTTGCGCTCGTCTGCGTTCCTGCTAGGGTTGAAGCTTCCGGTGATCACAGTGTGTCCATCAATGATAAACACCTTGTGATGGAGTTTTGTAATGCTAGAAACTAAAGCGAGCCTGCCATACTCGCTTGCATTGTTTTTACGCGGGTCAAATATTCCTTGCACATCGATTCCGCTTGCGTTTTTCTGGAGGAGCAAAGTCCCGATTGAGTCATCAGTGAATGAGAATGTCATGAAATGGATTGCGTGTTGAGCCTTACGAAGTGTGCCAAGCACGTGTTTGGTGCATTCATCTTCAGGGCAAAAGTAACTTTCAGTCAATTGGCCATTGAGACGCACAAGTCCTGGACCTGATGTTCCTCCATGAAACGTTCCGCGTGCAAGTTCGTTTAATTCAGTGGAGTACGCGTGTGCAATCGTCCTGCTTTGGATAAGCACGGCGTTGTTCGCAATAGTCATTTCCTGCGAAGGGTTCCACGAGCCAGTCCAGACCAAATCATCACCGATGACACAGAACTTGTTGTGCATTAAAGCAGAACCTTTCTCTATGGTTGCATCGTCAACTGGGTGGTCGCCATCAACAACTAGGGGAGATGGATTAAGTGCAAGAAATGAAGGACTTGTATCATAAATCGCGCAGCCAAGTGATTTCCCAGCAGAAATATTTGCTAAGATAGTCGTGCAGTTGACTTGGTCGCAAAAGAACGCTTGGATAGTGCCTGTTTCTTCGGGAATTGAAGGAAATACGGAAAAGCCAGTGGTGCAAGCAGAAAGTAATAGCAAAGCAAAAGGAATGAGCTTCATAAATACCATTCAACATTGAAGATTAAAAAACTTATTCGTTAAAAAGTCGGAAATCTTCCACCTGCGGAAAATCATAGGTGGACGTAGTGCGAAAGAGTGAGAAATAATAACCACTCAACAGTAACATTTAAATAGGGTATTTTTAGTGTGTATGCTATGTCTCTTGAAACAATTTTGGAATCTTTTGGGTTGAGTGAAAATGAGTCCACATTGCTTGTGGAAAACGCGTACTTTCATCATAAAGAAAAGACTCGAGAGGAATTTCAAACTTTGTTTGAAAACATTGCAAGAGCATACAGTTGTTCACAAGCAGAGGTTATCAAAGCAATCCTCGCCTTCCCACCATTCGCAGGACTCAACCACGAAAGAGTAGTGCGAGAAGGAACCGAAGTGTATCATGACGAAAAAGCAGTCAAAAAAGCAATCCTCGCCCATCCACAATTCGCAGGACTCAACCACGAAAGAGTAGTGCGACAAAAAGGAAAGGTGGGGCGCATTATTGGAATAAACCAAGGGGAAATTTTAAGGAAAATACTCGAAAAACCTGTTCTCGCAGGGTATTCTGCAAAAAGATATCTTGCTGCAATAGATATTGGAAGAGAATTACACGGCAAAGGCTATGCTGCGAAGGACATTATCAGTGCCTTTTTTTGTTATCCTGCAAAAAGCCCATATGTGCCAGAAACGAAAAAGTTAAGAATTTCGCACGTTGAAAACTACGAAAAACCACCACTCATGATTGCAATGGAAAAATATCTTGCAAGAAAAAAAAATGAATAAGTTCTGCACCCATCAGAATTGATTGCACATGAGTCGTGATCCGTGTTCAACACTGCTCCTAGGACTGGATGCTCTTCATCAACTACTAGTATTGTTATGTTCAGCTTGAGAAAGTCGGGACTAGTATGATACGTCGCACACTGTAAAGTTTTACCTTGTGAAAAATTCCTCAACACTTGGAAGCAGTCAATTTGATTACAAAAAAAGCAAAAGGAGGTAAA